>MDLC01000034.1 GCA_001723645.1 Candidatus Endobugula sertula
GAATTACGCGAAAAGTGTTGCGGGCTTTGCTCGTAGGCTGACGACAAAAATCGCTGCTCTTACATTTATCCAGTGGGATAACGTAAGGCGCGGCAACAAAATGAACAATATCAAAGTGGTGCTTTCATAATGCACCACGGGTGGGCGTATAAATGAATATAACTGCCGAGTGCCAAGAAAAAATGATTGAATATGGTGTTGTGACCAATGACGGCATTCCGGCGGGTTATGACCTTATCAATAGCGACAAAATTAAAATTGCGTTACTTGATGAAGATTTTACAATGAATGACTTGGAAAAAAGTATCGGTAAGGAAGTACCCTATCTATACAGCACTGATGAATTACAAAGCCAATTTAGCGAATTGTATGATTTTGAAGATATTGCAAGACGAGCGTTATCTTATTGGTATAAGGGAGAGATTGAATTTGTGGACACGGATGATAGCCCAAACATGTATGTATTTGCGTACAAAGGTGGAATTGTCAGCGGTGTTGCAACAGTCCCTGAAAATGACCATGTAAACCTAGATACGTTCGGCTACCCTGTATCTATCATTGGCCTAAATATGCAAACAGAGCTTGATGATGATGTGCTTCCTGAAACAGAATTATTCGATATATTACGTCATGAATTTGACCACAGCTTTGGTGTTCTGCACCCAGAGTCTTCAGTAAATGGAATGCGAAGAGATGGCGTTGAATCTTGTGAAACCTCGGAAGCAGGCATAGATACGATTTCTTCCTATGGGTCAAAAGCCGCAATAATGGCTATGGGAGAAACGATAGAAGAATCATTTTTTGACCAAGGCACAAAGCAATATGTACATACAGGCATAATGGATAATGCGCCCAAGCTCTAAAAAGCCATATCATCAAAACAAATCAGAATGAGAGCCTGTTCTCTCAAAGATAATCACCATTTCTTCTGCATCCAGCTTATAGATTAATAGCCAGTCTGGTTCTATATGACATTCACGGCGCTTGGCATAGTTGCCGATAAGTGAGTGATCTTTGTACTTGGGTGCCAGCACTTCCCCTGCGGTCAAGGATGCCATGACAGAGCGGATTTTTTCTAAGTTCTTGCCGCGTTTTAAAGCACGCTTAAGGTCTTTATCAAAGCGATTAGTGGTAAGGGGGCGATACATTATTTACCCAGATTGGCAAAAATATCATCTACACTTTTATGCTCAGTCAAATTACGCCCTGCGTCCGTATCTTCAAAAGTCGCAATGGTTTCGGCGTTGGGAAGGCTTGGTCTAAAGGGTAGCTCTTTAAACATAGCAATATGATGTATAAACATATTCACGGCATCGGTAGGTTTAATACCAATGCTTTCTAATACAGCATAAGCCTGTTTTTTAGCATCTGAATCTATTCTATAATTTGCTTGTTCTTTGGGCATGGTTATCACCTGAGTTTTGTACCTTATATCTATAGTGTATAGAAAATCCTATACGCTGTCAATTTTCATCAGGTACTTTTTTAATGTTGTTACGCACCGCCGTTAAAACAGCGCCTAATTCTTCATCTTTGCCGTGAATCATTTTGAGAACTGTATCCTCACTATCGGCTAGATCACACATCATAGAGCCATACATTTTCATGTAAGCTTGGTATTTGCGTTTAAGAGGCTGCGTCATGGCAAATAGCTCTTTCTTGATTTGCGGTACGGTAGCGTTTACGCAGCGTTAAATCTTCGCCCTTACTAGGGCGGCCTAATTTTTCACCTCGTTTTTGAGCAGCCTGTAGGCCGCTAATAGTACGCTGGCTTAAGTTATTCACTTCCCATTCTGCTAAGACCAAAATAATTGAAAATTGCATACGCCCATGCGGGGTGGTCGGGTCAAGATGTTCGGTCATAGATTCTAAGGTGACATTGCGTTCTGTAAGTTCATCTAATGAGGTAAGACCTTCCACTACAGAACGGAAAGCGCGGTCATAGGAATAGATAACCAGTGTGTCACCGGCTTTAAATTTTTGGCGCAATTTATCGAATTTAGGGCGGCGCTTTTTACGTGCCGATACACCATCTTCAATAATTACCTTGTCGCAGATTTCTTGCAGCGCATTGACCTGCCTATCATTTAATTGATTGTTGGTTGAGGTGCGGACATACCCGTAGCGCATTATCCTATTCCTCCAAAATAATGAATGTAAGTGGAAGAAAGCGCCAATAAATCCAGCTTTCCAGTGATTTTCCATAGCATAGACAAAAACGTACCTTTTCTGGTCAAAGCTATTCTTTTCATCGTTGCTTGTCCTTTATCTCTATAAATCAATATCTTATGGATTGGTCGTGTTACGCTCATAAACACGATGCCAAGCCTAGCAAAAACGTACGTTTTTTTATTGGCTGATTTTTATGCCTTTAGCAAGCGTTTTATTTTTACCTGTATATGCGGAAGATAGACAGCCGCTAGGTGCGATATTAGGTGCACAGCTAATTAAGGCTTCAAAGGGGGAAATAAACGATGGCAATTACAGTGATTTACATTTTAACCGCTGTGCTGCTATTGAAAAATATCTTGGTTTTACGGATGATCCGTTAGGCCGCGCTATTGAATATTCCTGTAAGGGGCTAGTGATTGGTATTACTTTGTATGCAGGTAAAGATTTAGGCAAACACCCACCTGAAAAAATTGCTCAACATTTTAAAAATGAACTTGAGAAACACTTCATGACCTCGGAAGTATTTATTAAGCACAATCACGAATACGGCTCTGCTATGGCATTTTTTATTAATGGTGAAACCTATGAATATAATTGAGTAAGGCCAACTGAAGGGCTAGATTTACTGGAAACCTTGGCGATTGAAACACGGCTTCATTACTTTAAGAATGAACAAATATCATTTGATATTTTAGAAAAGTGGGTCAAAGGGCAGCCGCCGAAAAATCTTTTATATTAAGGTTCGTTAGGCTGAACAGAAAATAAATTATCAAAAGCCGTTTCCTGTGATTGATCCTTGGCTAGCATAATTTCATTTGCTTCATTATCAGCCATCACTAGAGCCGTTTCATGTCGTTGTCTCATGTCACTAAGTTCTGAGCTTTTATCTAACCAATTACCAAAATCAGGGTTTTCATAGGCTTTCTGTTGGTCAATCGTTCCAGTAGCAATACCATCATTAATGGCTTCTGCAATGGCCTCTCTACGTTCTTTCTGATCTTGAATAGACATAACTTTTTTATAGGGTTGCTCGTCTAATAAATCCGCTGCGAATTGCTCCGCGAAATCCTCACCATATTTGGCAACCATCGCGGCGTCTATTTGATCGAGTATTTGTTGCTGTTCTGTAATTGCTCTTAGTAAATTACGGTGTTTTTTATCTTGTTCATGTTGATTAGTTTTACTATGGGCAGACGTTTTCACCATTCGTCCACCACCGATATTTTCATCATTGTTAGCCGTTAAAGCCTCTAATTCATAATATTGGTCGAGCTTTGCTATTTCATCAATTTGAGTTTTTTGAGAGGCAGTAAGAAAGGTATCTGTGAAGTGACTAGCCATAGCACACCCCATCTGCGTAAAAGCTGCGCTGTACTACCGTACAGCCAGAAGCGAGTTTAAGGGACTTAAACTCGCTATTCTTATTAATCTTGAGTGTTATCTCTGCTCGCATTTCGCCCCAATGTCCCGACCACCCGAAACTTTTCTATCAATTGATAGTAGCGAAATATGATTAAAAAGCCCTTAATAACCTAAGCGTAAAAGTAGAAGAAGCTGCCGAATACATAGGCATTCAGCGGTTTTTGAGGTGGTGAATTATTTATGCGTTAGATTTTTTAAGATACTTATTTTTAACGGTAACAGGTTTGCTGCTGCCGTATTTATCGCGGATTTCATACATTGAATACGCTCCACGGCTGGCGCTGCGCCAATCACTCGGGCGGAAGTACCAGCATTTCTTTTTAGAAGCATATTTAAACCCTGCGGTTTTTAGTACGTCTTTATGGGCGCGTGTATCACCGGACACCCAAACCCAAGCACCACAGATTTCTATACCTAATCCTGCCAAGTGAATAATAGCGTTTAATGCGGTATTAACGGCCTCAGAATAGTTTTCACTGTTGCTCTCAGTGTCTTGCTCATTATCCGGAATATTACCCGTATAATCTTTTAATACCTCATAGGCCGCGTTAATGATTTTCATCATCTCAGCCCCTGCGGGGTTGCGGTCTGGGTGGTATTGCATTGCTGCTTTTCTATAAGCTGCTTTGGCTATTTTGGGTGTGATCTCTCCGGTTAGTTGTAAGATTTTGGCTGCGTCTTGAATGTTCATGTCTTCACCTTTCTTGAAATTGGTTTAAGGGTTTATGATTGAAAAAATCATGAAACCCTGACCAACTGGCGAAGTTCGGGTGTGCAAACGTCAAATTAGGGGGAACCACCCGATCTGCACAAATGACCAGCGGGAATGCGGAAGATTGGGGGATGGTTTGACGTGCGCTGAGGGCAGCGCCCTAAGCTAATCGTATAGAGCTGATTTTACTGATGGTGAATTAGCTATCTCTTGCTTATTGAAACTTTAGGTAAGCTTGAAATTTGATGTATGAAGCCTATTCTGTCTGAAGTGCCGCTTGATTTTCTCATCTTGCCTAATAATTTTCCTACCCCATCTGATCCATAGTTTAATAGTTTAACAACGTCTTGAGGTTCATATGAAATAGCGGGGGTAGTTGGATGCATAAACTGATTACGTCTTTTTTTTAACTCTATGAATTTTGACCTTTCATTCCAGTTTTTGAAACTATTAGCTTCATGTGTAGCAAAAGTCAGCATCCAAGCTTCTAATCGATCTTCAAGGTTTGATTTTGAGTCTAAGGTTAGAGTGTTGGTGTATTGGCTGGTATCACCAATCATGTCTCTGATGTGAAATGTGTACTTAAATAAGAAGCAATCAACGAGAGATACACAACTGTGTAGATACCCCCTGAAGCTTCTCGAAAAACCCCTTATGTCTGTTGAGTTATATAGTTCACATGTTTCTTTGTGAAAGAAGCAAATATCGTTCGCTAATGCCACTTCTGGAGATTCTAGAATTCCATTGCTACTGACTGATGAGGTGTGGCTGCCTATGGTCGAGTTCAAAGTAAACTCGACCCCTTGTACGCCGCCTTGAAGGTGTAATTCTATTGCTGGTTGTAAAAATCTATCTTCAGCATCAAACCATGATTGGAGCATATTTGCTTTGCCAGTTTTTCTAACATGCTCAACCTCCTCGTAGAAGTTCAATTTAAATGTCTTGTTTTGGCTTTCTAAACTAATATCATTTTTAAAGCTTTTCTGCTTAGGCACTTGAATACTTAATTTTTTTGCTAGGAAAGTGACATGCTTTATAGCTTTCTCTCTACCTTGGAAAATTTGTGGCCTTACTAATTTCAAGTTTTAACTCTCTTTCATTACTGATTAAAATTATATAGTCAAAATCATTCAAAAAATTTAAATAGCTTGTCGTCAATCTTAATGAAAGCAACAGATTACTTACCAGATTGCTTTGAACTTGTTCAATTGGCTACACTTTATCATAAAGTTAAGTCTGTAATATCATCCAAGGCCGTTGCCTTGTTCGTCATCCACTGGCGAAACGGTGGTCGTAATTGAACCGCGAAAGGTTTACGCCCATCCAATCTGCGTAAGGTTGGTCGAGGTTTCCAAAGGGCTATGACATGCCCTTTGGTCATGGGGTTGTCAGGGGAGAATGAAATATCCCTTGGCTGGTGATTAAACGACCAGACGTTTAACTGGTGCAATATCAGCTCAATGCGGATTATTGCGCCAAGGCGAGAGGTATCCAACAGGAGAGCGCAGCGTCTCCTTTGGCAAGGGGCGTGGTAGTACCACGCATACCTTGCGTAAAACGCCAATAGGTTAGGTGAGGGTTTAAGAAAAAATTATCAACTATCAGTCAAAGTGCATAATTGGGTTCGTGCTAGTTCTACAAAGTAGCACCAGTCTGTATAGGTGCGTCTGTTGCTTGTACCGTATTGGCTGCATGACTTTCTGGTGTTGCTTGTTCGCGGAGCATATCAATATAACTTTGTGACCTAGAAACCATTTCTTCAAATGCAGCTTCATTCTCATAAGGAGTTCCGCTTCCATCAACTATTCCTGCAATCAGCCCAATTTCTGCTTCTATCTCTACTTTTTGAGGGAGTGACGGTTGATTAGGTATTGTTCCTGTAACTCTAGGATTTTCTATATCAATTTGAGCAATATCATTTAAGTTGTTGTCGAGCATAAAATGCTGCCCATTATCTTCGACAATCAAAAGAGCATGCCCCATTTCGATGTTTTTTCCTAGCATAGAGTAACGTACCATCGCTGATACATCGAATATTTTATTTGGGTCTACACCGCCATGAATCATAAGCCCCATGCTGAAATTGGCGTAATCATCACAATCACCTCTAGGGTCTTCTGCGAGTTCTTGAAATGACACTTTGCGTTCACTACCTAGAACCCCACCATATTGAGTTTCAGCTTGTATGTATGACAGTGAAAAACTATGAGCGATTGCGGCTTTTTCTTGGATGCTCTCTGCGAACCTGATTTCTTGAATTATTGCTTGCACAGGTTCAGGTAAATTACTTGCATCGTCAGTCTCTCTTATTTTGGGAATGTAATTTGCCCCTTGTTGTAGAGGAAACTCTTCGCCAGTCATTTTTCTAGCAATATCGTGGATTGGGCTTAATGCTAGCTGTTCACTCGGTACTAGTAATTCTGCACTGTGATTAAAGCTTGATACAAGAACAGGGCTTCCACTAGTGCTGCCATTAGTATCGGTAAGATGATTGTGCTCTGGAGTATGTTGTGTCATGTATGCCTCTTTTTTCTACGGACAAGCCTACCGTAAAGAGGTTAATGTAATCTTAAGTTGTACTTTTCGTTTTTTAACAGGTCAAATAATTAGTTTGACATAATTATAAAAATGCATTAATTGTTTTAAAGGTTGCTAACATAGGTAGGAAATAATCATGGATGATTGGAAACAAGCACAGTTAACGGATAAAGCAATTGAAAATATTAAAAAAATTGCATTTGAAAGAGAAGATTATCAAGAGATATTTGAAGAAAAAGTCCCCGGCGCTAAAAAGCTATTTTCTTATGCGCCTGCTGCTGGCCGTGAACGTGATTTGTTTAAGCTAGGTCTAATATTAGTAAAGTCTGCTAAATCTGATGATTGCAGGACACTAGAAAGTTTTATAGATAATAAATTTCCTTTGAATTTTCAACATCCTATTACGGGAAGAACAGCATTACATACTGCAATGGCTTTCGGCTCTGCAAAGTATGGTAAAAAACTAGTTGAGACTGAACAATGCGACTATCTATTAGAGGAAAATAATACAGGCTATTTAGCCGCAGATTTTGCATATAGCCATTTAACAGATTTGGATATTTTTGATGTGGTTTTGGAAAAAACGACTAATCAAGCAAAAGATAAAGGGCTCGATCCTAACAAGATTTTTAAACACCAAGAAGATGGGTACTTGGACAAAAAAAGTGATGAGGTAATGTTAGGGATGATTGAGCGTTTTGAACGGAATTAATATTTCCCAAATTTGCATTTTCCCTGAGCTTTCCTGCATACTGTATGTATGCGGACGTTGTTAGAACTTAGAGAGGAAACACCTCTACCGTTTGCCTCGCGCTTATTACCTTGCCCTGATGGTTCGGCTCATTTGATGGTGATGCCTGAAACTTTCTGGAAGCAGTTAGATATTTTGATTGCCGAAGAATATGATCTCGACCTTAAAGGGATTATTGAATTCTGTTTTGGATTGGCAGAAGAGACAGTCGAGCAAGAGGGATGGGATTTTGACATCGCCTTGCGTGAACTCCTAATGTATTACATCTATCGCAACTTCTCTGGCTATGCAGCCGACAAACACAATCTAGCCAATGATAATCGGGATGATGTTTATACCCCTAGTAATGAATAGGCTCTCCATAATAATTAATACCCCCGCATTCCGTTAAAAAAACCTTTTGTTGTTTCCCAATCTGTTAGTGGGGCGATGATAGATTGTGCTTGTAAATTTCTACGAATAGTGTTCTTTATTTGTTCTTATTTTAGCTCTAGTGAAAGAGCGAGGAGGAAACAATAAATGAACCCATGAAGATCAAGGTAATACCTTGAAGAAAGAGAGCGCATACCATGTCTAATGATGTTGATATTACACCGTTAAAATTCGATGCTGATGATTATAAAACCTGCTTTGAGGATACGGATTTAAGCGAAGTACAAAAAGCCGAGCTGTTACAAAACCTTTGGCACATTATGGAAGCGTTCGTTCATATGGGCTGGGGTGTAGATAATATCAGCCTGTTCTTTCCCGAGCTTTTTAATAAGGCAGCCTCAGAAGAATTTGCACCAGATTCTTCCGCTTTGAAAAAACACCGGAAGGACGTTTTCAGCAATCTATCACCGTGGCTGCGGGAGAATATGAAAGGGAATCTATTGCCCGTCAAACACGGCAAAAGACCCAAGCGCGATTAGAGGCTGGCTATCATGCCTTTATTGCTCCTATGGGCTTTAAATATGAAGAAATCAAGCCACATGGTAAATTACTGGTACATGATGAACCTGCGGCCTCTATCATTACTGAAATGATGGAAGGCTTCGCTTCTGGTCGTTTTCAGACAAAGCGGGAATGTAAATATTTCCTAGAAAGCAAACATGAATACCCTAAACAAGCCGCCAGCGGCAAATTAGGCAATAACCATGTCGATCATATATTAAGCAATCCTCTCTATGCCGGATATATCGAATATAAGCCTTGGGGCGTAGAGCTTCGCAAAGGCCTGCATGAAGGGATGGTGAGCTATGAAACCTTCCTCAAAATACAAGAACGCTTAAAGGGGCGTGCTTATGCGCCAGCGCGTAAAGATTTAAACCAAGACTTCCCCCTTAGAAATGCGGTTGCTTGTGGAGCCTGTGGCAATGCCTTAACGGCGGCATGGTCAAAAAGCGGAACAGGTAAGCGCTATCCTTACTATGTGTGTCAGAACCGTAAATGTGACTATAAGGGTAAGTCCATTCGCCGTGATGTTATAGAAGGGGAGTTTGAGACACTGCTTAAAAAGCTCACACCGTCCAAAGAATTAATCATGGCTGCAGATATGATGTTTAAAAAGCTATGGACGCATCAAGAACAAACGGCAAAACACAGAGCAAAATTACTACAGCAAGAAAGCAAAACCGCGCAGAATAATATCGACAAATTGTTAGATAAGATTGTGGAATCAGAGTCGGCTTCTGTCACCAGAGCCTTAGAAAAACGCGTGACTACATTGGAGGATAAACAGCGCGTGATTGACGAGAAAATAGCGAATTGTGGCAAGCCAATACGCCCCTTTGACGAAATGTATCGAACTGCGCTTAACTATCTCGCTAACCCCTATAAATTATGGGCTTTGGGCGGACTTAAAGAGAAGAGAGCAGTGCTAAAACTCACCTTCACAGATCACCTCATATGAGATCGAAAAGGCATGTATCGAACGGCCAATTTATCGTTACCATTCAAGGTGTTAGGTGATTTTAAAACGTCTGAAATGTTAATGGTGCCCGGAGGCGGAATCGAACCACCGACACGAGGATTTTCAGTCCTCTGCTCTACCAACTGAGCTATCCGGGCGATGCTAAAGCATCCGTTTCACTATTGCTACGAAAGGCGCGTATTAGACCCGCTCTTGGCTTCTGAGTCAAGAGCGATTTAATCATGGTTTACCGATTTTTAACAACACCGTCTATTTGTGCTATTCGTTGGGTGGAACATACCCTTCAGCTTGTTCATAATCCTCATTATTGAAGAATTTATCTCGTTGTTCACTTAGGTAGGTACGGGCACCTATGTCCATCATATTGAGTTGTTTTTCGTTAATCAGCATGGTTTGATGCCGTAGCCACTCTTCCCAAGCTTTTTTAGAAATAGTATCGAATATTTCCTGGCCTTTGGAACCAGGAAGGGGGGGAGTATCCAGTCCTTCTAATTCTTCTTGATATTTAGTACAAAAAACCATACGTGACATAATTATATTCCTCTTGATAGGCAGGTGTTATACCAGATTCATCGGGTTTATAACAACCGCCGTAATAGTTTTTTAATCGGGGCTGCCAGTCCTATCTCTGCAAGCTCCTGTTGGTTAAACCACCCCTGACAGCCATTGTCGCGGACATGTAATAAAGGTTGATGTAATTGGATTAAGGTGGGGTGTATATCGAGGTGATAATGGCTAAAAGTATGCCTAAAAGCAGTATAATACTCCAAACTTTTAATCGAGCCGAAGTGAGTCTTGCAGTATTCTTGGACATTGTCGTCCAATGTGAGTTCTGGAAAGCTCCACAGGCCACCCCAGATACCTTGTGGAGGACGTTGTTCCAAATAATACTGCTGTTGGGGGTTGCTGATGACTAACCACTGGGTGGTTTTAACGGGTTGGATTTTTTTGGGTTTTTTGCCAGGAAAGTCAGCTTGTTGACTATGATGAAATGCATAGCAATCTTTCTGCAGAGGGCATCGGTCACAACGGGGATTGCTGCGGGTGCAGAGTGTTGCCCCCATATCCATCATAGCTTGGTTAAAATCAGCGCATCGTGTGTTTGGAGTGTGAGTTTCAGCCCACTGCCATAATGTATTTGCCACTGCAGTTTTCCCAGGCCAGCCTTTAATGCCGTGATAACGTGCAAGTACTCGCTTGACATTGCCATCGAGAATAACGGCTCGCTGGTTCGACGACAAACTAATGATTGCGCCCGCAGTGGATTGTCCAATGCCAGGTAATGCGACTAATGCGTCCACTGTATCAGGAAACACTCCTTGATAATGTTCAACAATGGCCTGCGCGCATTTATGTAAATTACGCCCCCGTGCGTAATAACCTAGCCCGGCCCAATGTGCTAATACTTCATCCTGTGTGGCTTCAGCCAATATGTTTACGGTTGGGAAGCTATTTATAAAGCGTTCGTAATAAGGAATAACGGTATTGACCTGGGTTTGCTGTAACATAATTTCTGATACCCAAACGCGATAGGCAGTAGGATTATGTTGCCAGGGTAGGTGCTTACGACCGTGCTGGTCAAACCATTTAAGAATACTCTTTGAAAAAGTCATCGTTCTACACTTAATACATGGGATGGTGGTAGGTCTTGGTTGCTGCTCATTATTTCAGTTCGGTTGATGGTTTAATCGCACCTTAAATTGTAGTAAATGATAATGGTTATTAGTTGCATTACGTTTATTGTTCTGCTACTATCCGCGCTTATTTTAAACAGTTTTTACTGCTTTCAGGTGAATTACTTAGCCGAGTATTAACACTATAAGGCCCATTTATGAATACTCAACACTTACTTGCTACGTTAGTGCTTTCAGGTATATGTATAGCGGATGTCTATGGTTCCGATAAAGATGTTTATGCCGATTTTCCAATTACCACTAAGGGTTATACAGGTAAGGCGAAGACCTCAGTAAAATATACTGGGCAAACAGCTCGTCATGTTATCCATAATGCGTTGAAGAAATTGTCTTCTGCAGGGAATGGTACGGCTAATCCCGGCTTGAAAGCGCAGCTACTCGCTTATTATGAAGGTAAGGAAGCCGGTCGTGCGATTATTGATCCAATCACTAACGGTAAGTTTATCGTTAAGCAAACGATCATTGATGAACTTTCCAAAGGTAAAAATCTGTCAGAAAAAGTTTATAAAGGTATTATTTCAGGCTGGCCTGGAAATATGACAGGCCCTGAAGTCCTCGCGTTTATGATTGACAAGGCATCAATGACAGAAAAAGGTTATGATCCATTAACAGGTTATGATTACACGCAGCTTATTTCCAAGTTTATTATGGGGGCTGTGTTCTACAACCAGTCTATCGATAATTATCTGGATGAAAAGCTTGGCCCACAAAAGAAGCCTAATAATGAACCCTATAAAAAAGGGGCGGCTTATACAGGTAAAGAGCACGTTTGGGATGAAGCCTTCGGTTATTTTGGTACCCCAGCGCATACCATGAAATTAACGGCGAAAGACGTGTATGATATCGCGAAGAAAAAACCGGAGGCTTTGATAAAAGCAGACTACAACAAAGATGGTGTGATTGATCTAAAAACCGAAATGGCTTATGGCCATGCATATTATGCTGCAGGTTTTGATAAAAAAGGTAAAACCAATTATCTCCACGCCATTACTCAAGCTTTTCTTGATGGACGCAATTTAATTGCCGATGCTAAAGGTGAAGCCTTAACCGATGTACAGCGCGGTCAGCTTAAAGCTTATGCTGATGTGATTGCGACTCATTGGGAGAAAGTGATTGCTGAAGCCATCTTTAAATATGCGGGCTCTACTTATAAGGATTTACAGAAGTTAAAAACAGTGGTTGAGAACAATGGTGACGCGGTAGCTGTTTTCCGTGATTATGCTAAGCACTGGAGTGAGATGAAAGGTTTTGCTCTCACTTTACAAACGGGTAAAAAGAATTTGGGTGAGACAGCCGTAGCATTGAACCGTTTAGCTGGCTTCAGCCCAGTATTATTGGGAAATACTCAGATATCTGGTGTCGATGCGAATGGAGATTATACTCAGAAGACATCTGATTCTTTGGAAGCTTATATGTTACATATGCTGAAAATTCAGAAACTGATGGTGGATGAGTTTAGTATTCAGGCGCGTGTTAATGATGTATTGTCAAGCTTGGATGGCTTAGCGAAAAAACTAAGTTCCGGTCATAGTGCGGAAAATGACTAATGTATAAAAAGTAATGATAACCGATCTTATCACTGACTTACTTAATACGTTTTTTAATCCTGAAAAAAGAGTGTTTGTAGGCTATTTATTATCTGCAACATTATTGGCATTAAGTTGGTTGATGTGGATTGAACGGCAAGGTTTGCAAGCAAGTTTGAAGAAAATATTTTCTCTTTCAATTTGGTGGTCAACCTCGGCCAAAGCTGATTACAAAATTTTCTTTATCAATAAAATGGTACTCATTTTATTGTCCCCTTTGTTGATTACACAATTAACGGTAGCCACACTTATTTTTTATCAATGGCATGAATGGTTTCCCAGTAGACCTCAGTGGTTTGTCTCCTGGCCTGATTGGTTGATAGCGGTAATGTTTACCAGCAGCTATTTTTTGCTAGATGATTTTATGCGCTTCTACGTCCATCGTTTATTACATCAATGGTCTTTGTTATGGGCTTTTCATAAAGTTCATCATACGGCTCAAACACTAACACCATTCACAGTATTTCGTACCCACCCAGTAGAGTTGGTTATTTTTTCATTGCGTAGTATTTTTGTACAGGCTCTTGCTATTGGCAGCTTTGTTTTCTTTGTGGGCGAGAAGGTGGATTTGATCACGGTGTTGGGGGCCAATGCGATTATTTTTGTTTTTAACTTATTAGGTTCGAATATTCGGCATTCTCATATTGCAATTCATTATTGGAAGCCTCTGGAAAAAATTTTTATCTCTCCCGCTCAACACCAAATACATCATTCTTTGAAAGCGTGTCATCACAATAAAAACTATGGTGTTGTATTAGCTGTGTGGGATTATTTTACGGGTACCCACCATCATTCAGAAAAAAATCAGCTTCTGGTTTTTGGTGTGAATGAACCGAGTGTGGAACCCGATCAATTGCATAGTTTATGGGGAATGTATGGAGTTCCCGTTTCGGCATTTTTTGTATCACTAAACAACATCGTGAAAAAAATGTTGGATTTTGAGGGAAAGAGAGAGAAAATACCTCGTTTTTCTTTTGTCTTTTCTGACTCGAATGAGTAACAAGTAAGGTGATTTGAAATGGTAGTGAAAAGGACATGGGTAGTGTTCATTGTTCTGAGCAGTGCATGGTTTTCTAGTGTTTCTCTGGCTGAACAGGTTAATGTCTATTCAGCACGTAAAGAGGCATTAATTGAACCAATGCTTGATGAATTTAGTCAGCAAACGGGGATAAAGGTTAATTTGATTACCGGGAAAGCAGATGCCTTGCTAACCCGTTTACGTCTGGAAGGTCGAGCGAGTCCTGCAGATGTTTTTATTACGGTTGATGCAGGTCGTTTGCATCGGGCGAAAGTTGCTAAGGTATTGCAGGTGATTAAAAGTCCCGTGCTAGATAGAGTGGTTCCGACAAACCTGAGAGATATCGATGGTTATTGGTTTGGTCTATCACAGCGTGCGCGCCCGATTTTTTATGTTAAAGGTAAACTCGATCCCACAGAGTTATCAAATTATGAGGCGCTAGCAGATAAAAAGTGGCAGGGACGTATTTGTATGCGCTCCTCCAATAATGTTTACAATCAGTCTCTGGTCGCCTCTATGGTTATTGCAACGGGTAAACAGGCTACTCAGAAATGGTTAAATGCTTTTGTTCGTAATTTTGCTCGCCCTCCTGCTGGAGGGGATGTGGATCAGCTGAAAGCATTGGCGGCAGGGTTGTGTGATGTGGCTATTGCTAATACGTATTATTTTGGTCGTTTGTCCAATAGTTTACGTAAAGAAGATCAGGAACTGGCTGAGCAGTTAGCTATTTTTTGGCCCAATCAGCAGGGTCGTGGAACGCATGTGAATGTGAGTGGCGTGGGCATGACGGCGCATGCTAAAAATAAAGAAAATGCTTTACAACTCATTGAATTTCTTGTGTCCGATGAAGCCCAGGAGTGGTATGCTGCAATGAATAGTGAATACCCTGTTGTGTCTGATGTAGCGATTGCGCCGACCTTACAACGGTGGGGTGAATTCAAGCAGGATACCATCGATTTAAGTCAGTTGGGTCTGCATAACCGTGCAGCGGTAGAATTAATGGATCGCGCTGGTTGGAAGTAGAGCCGAAGCGTACAATAGCTGCTTATTGTGTTCCGTAAAGTGTCCATTAGGGCACTTTTTTTGTATTAATTGTTACTGTTTTTAATGAAGGTTGTGAAACAATATTTTTCCTCTTTAAGCATTTTTAGCAAACCTTTGGCTGTGTTGGCGGTTGTCGTTTCGTTACTCCTGACCTTGCCTGTGATGACGGTTGTTAGTCAGTGGTTTCATGGCTCGTTTGATGTTTGGGGGCATTTATCAGAAACGGTATTGTGGGGATATTTGGTGAGTTCCTGGTGGTTAAGCCTGGGGGTTGGTCTTGGGGTCTTGATGATAGGCGTTCCTGCTGCTTGGTTGACTAGCTTATGTGACTTCCCAGGCCAACGGTTTTTTACCTGGGCTTTATTATTACCCTTGGCGGTTCCTGCTTATATTATTGCGTATACTTATACGGGAATACTGGATTTTGCCGGACCCATACAAACCGCTATTCGTAGCTGGGTGGGTATTGAAAATACTCCGTTATGGTTGTTTAACATTCGTTCTTTGCCTGGAGCGATTGTGATGTTAACGCTGGTACTTTACCCCTATGTGTATTTATTGGCGCGTACTGCTTTTTTGGAACAGTCTGCCAGTATCGTTGAGGTTAGCAAAACATTAGGTTATAGCTACCGGCAGACTACCTTACATCTGGTTCTGCCTATGGCGCGCCCAGCAATTATTGCGGGTTTAACCTTGGCTTTGATGGAAACGTTGGCAGACTTTGGTACGGTTCAGTATTTTGGTGTCAGCACATTTACTACGGGGATTTTTCGAGCGTTCTACGGTTTTGGTGATATGGCGGCAGCCTCTCAACTCTCTTCTGTTTTATTGGGTGTTGTGATTTTGCTGATAGTATTGGAACGTTACTCTCGTCGCCAGACTCGCTATCATACCGTTAAAGGTAAAATAGCACAGCGCATTCCTCTGACGGGTTCCAAAGCCTTGCTGGCGATGGTTGCCTGCGGTTTACCTTTTGTCTTGGGGTTTTTAATCCCTGCGGTGCAGTTACTTTACTGGTCTTTGGTAAAAGCAGAAATTGATAAAGATTTTGTCGCTCTGGCCTGGAATTCATTTTATCTGGCTTTTATAGCGTCCGTTATTGCGGTGGTATTGGCGGTGGTATTGGCTTACGCCAAACGTTTTTACCAGCGTAAGAGAATAGTCGTTTGCGCAGCTTCAATCAGTAGTATGGGATATGCGTTACCGGGCACTATTATTGCCATTGGAGTGATTGTCCCCTTTTCATGGTTGGATCATCAACTGATCATTTTTGCTGAACAGTGGTTGAACATTGATATAGGCTTATTGTTTTCTGGGACCCTGATGGTGTTATTATTTGCTTATACCGTGCGCTTTTTAGCCGTATCGTTAGGGACTGTGGATAGCGGTTTGCAGAAGATAAAGCCTCACTTGGATCAGGCTGCCAGCTTATCAGGATATCGTCCCTTGACGGTGTTGCGTAA
The DNA here is from genome assembly GCA_001723645.1 of Candidatus Endobugula sertula. Taxonomy (GTDB): domain Bacteria; phylum Pseudomonadota; class Gammaproteobacteria; order Pseudomonadales; family Cellvibrionaceae; genus Endobugula; species Endobugula sertula. The sequence continues at coordinate 16,313 of MDLC01000034.1, forward strand.
AATTCATGTTCCCTTACTGAGAGGTTCATTATTAACGGCGCTGTTAATTGTTTTTGTGGATGTCTTAAAAGAATTGCCAGCGACTCTGATTTTACGTCCGTTTAATTTTAATACTCTGGCGGTTAGAGCTTATGAATTGGCGTCTGATGAACGCTTAATTGATGCTGCGCCTGCTTCATTATTGATTGTTCTGGTGGGTTTGTTACCCGTTGTTTTGTTAAGTCGTTCTATTAACTATAGTAGGCAATCCCACATAAACTCTACGAGTAAATCGTGATCATGCCGATGGGCAATGTTGCTAATTTGGTTCAATTATCGATTGACGATATTACAGTAGGCTACGATGGGTTGCCTGTTGTGCAGGATATTTCTCTGACATTAGGTAATGGTCAAATTGGTTGTTTACTAGGGCCTAGTGGTTGTGGCAAATCGACATTGTTACGAGCCATTGCTGGTTTCGAACCAGTCATAATGGGCGATATTACAATGGAGGGGAAGCTGCTGTCTTCGGTGACAATGACGGTGCCCCCTGAGCAACGTCAAATAGGTATGGTATTTCAGGATTTGGCCTTATTCCCACATCTCTCTATTGCTGAAAATATTTCTTTTGGTTTACGTGGATGGTCTACGGCTGAAAAGGCAGTCAGGGTAAAAGAATTATTAGCGTTGGTCGGTTTGCCTAGTATGGAAAATCGTTATCCACATTTACTGTCTGGTGGTCAGCAACAACGTATTGCTCTGGCCAGAGCAATGGCCCCCAAGCCCAAGTTATTGCTCCTGGATGAGCCTTTTTCTGGTCTTGATGCGTCGCTCCGTGAGGTACTGATACCCGAAGTGCGGGATATGCTATTGCAGGAGAATGTGAGTGTCTTATTGGTCACTCATGATCAGATGGAAGCCTTTGCAATGGCAGATAAGGTAGCGGTCATGCAGGCAGGGAAAATTCACCAATGTGACAGTGCTTTTAATATTTATCATGAGCCGAAAACGCGTTTTGTGGCAGATTTTGTTGGGCAGGGTGAGTTTTTACGGGCAACGATCGTTGATGAGTTTTCTGTGGATTCTGCCTTGGGTTTATTGCGTTCACCCCATGCTCACGGGTTTGTGAAAAATCAATCTGTTGATATTCTAGTGAGACCTGATGATGTGCTGCATGATGATGACAGTGATGTTACGGCAGAGATTGTGACTAAACAATTTCGTGGTTCACATTTTTTATATCAGGTGGTTTTACCCTCCAGACAAAAACTATATTGCTTTGCGTCTTCCCATCACAATCATGCTTTGGGTGAAGCGATTGGCATTAAGTTGGACTTAGATCACTTGGTGATGTTTGCTGAATCAAGTTGATAGGGAGTGATATGAAGGGGTAAAAAACGGTTATCTAACATAGTCACCGTATTCAGCGGTGATGCTTTAGCCATATTTGAGGCTCCTTTTTTCGAAACATAGTATTAGACAAGTAGTACGCAAAGCAGTAAGATGACTATCGTCTTGTCGGGGAGCCTAGTTGTATTAGGCTGAGATTGTCCCGTTGAACCTGATCAGAGTAAGATCTGCGTAGGGAACAAGAGTGTCTTTTCAAGCCGGTATTTTCTGCGCTCTTAGTCTCGTTTCCGTTCTCTGCCTCTGATTGTTTTACGACTTCCAGTGAGAAAATAATCATGGCTGAATCTCTTGTTCGCAAATTAAGTGAAACCGCAACGGTCGATAAATTATCTACTGAACCTTTGCCGGGTTCGAGAAAAATCTATATTCAGGGCAGTCGTGAAGATATTCAGGTGGCCATGCGAGAGGTCTCCATAACGCCGACTCAATTACAGGATGGCACTAAAGAAGAAAATGCTCCCATACGTATTTACGACACATCGGGTCCTTACACCGATCCAGCGGTTAATATTGATGTGCGTAAAGGGCTTCACCCATTGCGTGAGCAGTGGATTGCAGAACGTGGCGATACCGAGTTTTTAGATGCCTATACCTCTGAATATACGAATTTGCGTGATCGTAATGTTGCACTGGAAAACCTGCGTTTTGAACACAATCTGAAACCTCGTAAGGCTCAGGCGGGTAAAAATGTCACCCAGTTGCATTACGCCCGACAAGGAATTATTACCCCTGAGATGGAATATATTGCCATTCGTGAAAACCTCGCCTTAAGTGAAGCTGAAATGGTGGATGCGATGAGATATCAGCACCCAGGCCAAAGCTTTGGTGCATCAACGCCTGCTTACATTACGCCTGAATTTGTTCGCTCAGAAGTAGCAGCGGGTCGTGCGGTTATTCCTTCAAATATTAATCATCCTGAAATAGAGCCAATGATTATTGGCCGCCATTTCCACGTGAAAATTAATGCGAATATCGGTAATTCCGCCATCACTTCTTCCATTGAAGAAGAAGTGGAAAAGCTCGTTTGGTCTACTCGTTGGGGTGGTGATACGGTGATGGATTTATCGACGGGTAATAATATTCATGAAACGCGCGAGTGGATAGTTCGTAATTCTCCCGTTCCCATTGGTACCGTACCCATTTATCAAGCGCTGGAAAAAGTCAATGGTGTTGCTGAAGATCTATCCTGGGAAATCTATCGTGATACCTTGATCGAACAAGCAGAGCAAGGCGTGGACTATTTTACTATCCATGCGGGAGTATTGCTGCGCTATGTGCCTATGACAGCGAAACGTGTCACAGGTATTGTTTCACGTGGTGGTTCTATTATGGCGAAATGGTGTTTGGCACATCATAAAGAAAATTTCTTATACACCCACTTTGAAGATATTTGTGACATCATGAAGGCGTATGATGTGACTTTTTCTTTAGGTGATGGCTTACGTCCTGGTTGTGTGGCCGATGCTAATGATGAAGCGCAATTTGCAGAATTACGCACTCTGGGTGAGTTAACTACAATCGCTTGGAAGCACGACGTGCAGGTTTTTATTGAAGGTCCTGGTCATGTCCCCATGCATATGATTAAAGAAAATATGGATGAGCAGTTAGAACATTGCCATGAAGCACCATTTTATATGCTGGGTCCATTAGTGACGGATATTTCTCCTGGTTATGATCACTTTTCATCAGGTATTGGTGCCGCGATGATTGGTTGGTACGGTTGCGCGATGCTGTGTTATGTCACACCTAAAGAGCATTTGGGTCTGCCTAATCGTGATGATGTAAAGCAAGGTATTATTACTTACAAAATTGCAGCACACGCCGCTGATTTGGCAAAAGGCCATCCAGGTTCGCAAATCCGCGATAATGCTTTATCAAAAGCACGTTTTGAGTTCCGTTGGGAGGATCAATTTAATTTAAGTCTCGATCCGGATACTGCACGTGATTTTCATGATGAAACGTTGCCGAAAAATGCTGCCAAAGTGGCTCACTTTTGTTCAATGTGTGGACCCAAATTTTGCTCAATGAAAATTTCTCAGGAAGTACGTGACTATGCTGCTCAGAAAGAAATGGATGGAGTCGCGCAAGAGGGCATGGAGGAAATGTCTGATAAATTCAAAGAGCAGGGTAGCGCCCTTTATTATGAAATGTGAGTCCATAAGGTATAAAGCGTATAGGTAAACATCGTGAGATATAAGGCGCTTAAACCCAATTCGAGAGTGGCTATTGCTGGAGGGGGGCTACTAGGTCGTTTATTGGCATGGCAGTTGTTAGAACATGGCCATCAAGTTAGTGTGTACGAAGCGGGTTCTTTAGTGGAGTCACCTTCTGCCGCCAAGACGGCAGCGGGTATGATCTCTCCTATCTCAGAGGCGATTGATACTGAGCTTTTGATGTATGATTTAGGTATGGTGGCTTTACAACAATGGCCCAAATGGTTACAGCAATTGTTGCAAGCCATGCCGGACCAACCTGTCTACTATAGTCATCAGGGCAGTGTCATTGTTGCGCATCAACGAGACCAATCATTGTTGCATCAGTATCGTCAAGATATCCAGCGACAATTGCTTGAATGCGCACAAGGTCATTGGCTGGATGGGACTACGATTGCTGAGATGGAGCCTGATTTGGAGGCTTACTTTAGACAGGGTTTATATTTTCCTGATGAAGCGCATATTGATAATCGCCATTTATTACAGGTGTTATTAACACGTATTCAGCAACTGGGGGGCGAGTGTATTGAGCATACCCCGGTAGATACTGATGTATTTACCATTAGGGAGCGGTTGTCCTATACTGATCAGCATTTTGATAGTGTGATTGATTGTCGTGGAGTAGGAGCTAAGCCACAGTGGAGAAATATTCGCGGCGTTCGTGGTGAAATATTGCGTGTAAAAACGGATGAAGTGATGTTGCGCCGTCCCGTGCGATTACTTCATCCACGTTATCAATTGTATATTGTACCGAAACCAAATAGTGAGTTTGTTATTGGTGCAACACAAATTGAAAGTGAAGACTGTTCGCCGATGAGTGTGCAATCAGCGTTAGAATTAAATAGTGCTTTGTATGCCATTAATTCTGCATTTGCAGAGGCCCGCATTTTGGAAATGGATGTTAACCTACGCCCTGCTCTTAATCATAATCGACCTAATATACAATGTCAGCCTGGTTTATTACGCATTAATGGTTTATATCGTCACGGATACCTAGTGGCACCTGTGGTGGTACAGCATACGTTGGCGCTATTATTAGACTCAATCACGCTAAAACACGACTTTTCAGAGATATTATTTGATGGGGGCGAAAGCGGGCAGTTAATAGAGGAAACACAAAGTGCTTACGCTATCGATGAACGGTGAAGCTGTTGTTCTAACAAGGTCGATTAATTTATCGACCTTGTTAGAACAGCAAGCATATCAGATGAAGAAAATTGCCGTGGCGATTAACGGTGAATTTGTTCCGCGTTCACGATACAACGATACAATGATCAATGACGGTGATCAAGTGGATGTGATACAGGCAGTGGGGGGGGGCTAGTGTCTCCTTCCGTTAAACGTTTCGCTTCTTAACCAGCAATACTATTTTAATGAAACAAAACGACTCAATGACAGCACCAGATTCTGATCTGCTCAGCCTATATGGTGAAACCTTTTCTAGTCGCTTTTTATTGGGTACTGCACTATACCATTCTCCACAGATAATGTGTGATTCTATTAAAGCGGCTAGTGCCGAAATTATTACAGTGGGTTTGCGTCGTCAGTCGCCAAAGAATAAGAGTGGCGAATATTTTTGGCAGTTAATTCGTGATACAGGGTGTCGTTTATTACCTAATACAGCGGGTTGTAAATCGGTGAAAGAAGCGGTTACTACCGCAGAAATGTCTCGTGAATTATTTGAAACGGATTGGTTAAAACTAGAAGTTATCGGTGATGATTATAATTTGCAACCTGATCCATTTCTCTTGGTAGAGGCTGCTGAACAGTTAATAAAAAAAGGATTTAAGGTTTTACCCTATTGCACGGATGATTTAATGTTTTGCCAAAAATTATTGGATGTGGGTTGCGAAGTTCTGATGCCCTGGGGAGCGCCCATTGGCACAGGCATAGGCTTAATGAACCCTTATAATCTAAAAACTTTGCGTGAGCGCTTGCCGAACACTCCCTTAATTATTGATGCTGGTATCGGTGCACCTTCACAGGCTTGCGAAGCCATGGAATTGGGGTTGGATGCTGTGCTGCTAAATACTGCAGTCGCAAAATCACCGCAACCTGAAGTAATGGCATTGGCCTTTGCTCAAGCGATTACGGCTGGACGTTTTGCTTATCGTGCCGGCTTGATTGAAAAACGTCAGACAGCTTTACCTTCTACTCCTGTAGTTGGACAGCCATTTTGGCATAATTAGCTGTTCAGTAACAGATAGTTAATAATGTTTGATACCCCGCGTGATAATAACCTCATAATGACAATATGAATTTCAAAACCAAACCTATCGCCTGGACTATCGCTGCTTCTGATTCTGGTGGCGGAGCAGGTATTCAGGCTGACTTAAAAACCTTCTTTGATTTGGGTGTACATGGCTGTAGTGCTATTACCGCGATCACTGCTCAGAATACGCAAGGTGTTTATGCTGTGGATGTAACCTATGCGGATAGTTTACAGCAGCAATTAAGAGCACTGGTTGTTGATTTGCCGCCAGCAGCGATCAAAATAGGTGTTCTCCCCTCAGTAGAAGCTGTTGCGATAGTGATTGAAACGCTAAAGAAGTTGGGTCATTGCTCTGTGATTTTTGATACGGTTATGGCTCCCACATTCGGTCAGGCTTTTTCTTCGGATGATCTCCTGCCAATTTTTTTTGAGTTATTACCTTATATTGATATATTAACGCCGAATATTCCTGAAGCTGAAAAGCTTACGGGTATCCGTATTGATGATTGTGAGTCGCGACAGCGGGCGGCAAAAAAATTATGTTCAATGGGTGCGACTGCAGTATTACTAAAAGGAGGGCATGGCGAGGGTGACTATTGCCAGGACCTGTATCTCTCCACGGATGATACTTTTTGGTTAAGCCAGCAAAAACACCAAACCCATCATACTCATGGGACCGGTTGTACTTTATCGTCTGCGATGGCAGCGTTTATTGCGCAGGGAAAATCGATGCGTGATGCGGTGGTGCTGGCGAATGCGTATGTCAATAAAGGGATTCGTTTGGCACCGCCTTTGGCAAAGCAGAAGAGAGGGGCGGTTGTGCAAACAGCTTGGCCTGATGATTTGTCTGCTTTCCCCCAAATCAGCTTGACTGCCAAAGAGATCAATCTCGCTCCAATGCCGGTGTGTGAATCAAGACGTTGGGGTTTATATCCGGTTGTAGATTCTGTGGAGTGGTTGGAAAAACTCTTGCGTTTGGGGGTCAAGACCCTGCAGATCCGGGTGAAAGACATGCCTGAATCGGCATTGGAGGACATCATTAAAAAGGCTGTAGAGTTGGAACATCAATATCAGGCACGCCTGTTTATTAATGATTACTGGCAGCTGGCGATAAAATATAAGGCCTATGGTGTTCACTTGGGGCAGGAAGATGTAGCCGATGCGGATATGGAGGCTATCCGTGTAGCCGGTTTACGTCTTGGTATCAGCACTCATGGTGAATATGAGTTTAGTTATGCAGCAACCTTTAAGCCTAGCTATTTGGCGATTGGTGCAATTTTCCCTACAGACACCAAAGAAGTGATTGAAGTTGGCCTCAGCAATCTTTATCGTTGGGCAGGTATCCTTGATAATCATTATCCTTTGGTGGCTATAGGTGGCATCAACCAGAATAATATCGACAGCGTATTGGCGTCTGGAGTAGGTGCCATTGCTGTGGTGAGTGCTATTACTAAAGCGGATGATTATATTGCGTCGACCGCTCAACTGAATCAGATAATATCCAGATATAGTTAAAGGCTAGTGTTATGCAATGGGTTGATCAGTTCCTCAATTTTTTGGCAAAACCGGGTGCACGGTTAGTGCATGTATTTATCATTGTGCTATGTGTATTGGCTTTTGATTTTTTTCAGAGGAAAATCCTACACAAACTACTTAAACACGTCGAAGATAAAACAAAAAATTTCTGGGACGATGCTTTGTTGCACTCCGCGAGACGGCCTATTTCACTGGTCTTATGGATGGCGGGTTTGAGCATTGTTAACCAATTAATATATCGTGCCGATGATCCCGAAATGGCTGAAATTATTGGAGCTACTAGTCATGTCGGAATCGTTATTGCCATTACTTGGTTTGTTGCTGAGTTTATCGGATTTTCTGAACGAAAGTTCATTACACAGCAACAAAAAAAACTACCAGGCGATGAAAGCCGTGTGGATAGTGTCACCATTGAAGCACTGTGTAAATTATTACGCTTATCAATTATAATTACCTCCGGTATTGTGATTCTTGACACTCTGGGTTTTAGCATTTCTGGGGTGCTGGCATTTGGTGGTATCGGTGGTATTGCGGTTGGCTTCGCTGCGAAAGATTTGCTATCCAACTTTTTTGGCGGTTTAATGGTTTACCTTGATCGTCCGTTTGCTGTTGGTGATTGGGTGCGCTCCAATGATAGAGATATAGAAGGGACAATAGAATATATCGGTTGGCGTCAGACGCGCATTCGTACTTTTTCAAAGCGCCCTATTTATGTTCCCAATTCAGTATTTTCCACTATCGTGGTGGAAAACCCTTCGCGTATGTCTCATCGACGTATTTATGAGACTTTGGGTATACGTTATGATGATATTGGCTTAATGGACGCCATTGTCGATTCTGTGGTTGATATGTTGAATAATCATCCTGATATAGATACTACGCAAACAATGATTGTCAACTTTAATGCATTCTCCTCTTCCTCAATCGATTTTTTCGTTTATACCTTTACCAAAACTACCGACTGGGTTAAATATCACGAAGTTAAACAAAATATACTGTTAAAAATAGCCAATATTGTGACAAAACACGGTGCTGAATTTGCTTTCCCTACCTCTACGTTACATGTGTACAATGAAACCGAGCCCGCAGTGGCCCCTGAGTTGGCCGGCTTGTTTGATCCAAAACAGAACTCGGAACAAAAACCATAGACTGGTCAGATGGTTCTATCTGTACTTTCGGCATTTGTTGGATGTGGTTTCCCTTGTAAAGTATGCGGTTGTTCACTACCTCAGTACTGTTATGAGGAATACCCATCCCAAAAAGTTTCGTTTACGGCTTGTTGAAAAAGCCACACTCCCATCAGAACGAAAGTCAATCAGTGACTTTAACAATACCAGAGCCTTTTCAGCAGGCTGTCTGAACTACTACATATCATAATAATAGGTATGACATATTCACTCGGATTTCGCCAAGAAGTCTTTGCTACTAAAGAAAAACTCCAGCTTATTTTCCAAGAAACCAGCTAGTTCTAAGTCAACGCTTAAAAAAACTGAATCAATTAGGTAAGGTTTTTCGTTAACCCTCCTTGAAAGAATAATTAAGCCGTGGCTTGACTGAGGTCTGATAATTCTCTAATGGCAATACTCATAATGGACATGTCATTATCGTTGTGGCTCTTTAATTCTATAACCATTTTTCTCCATCTTGCGACTAGTGTGTCCTGTTCTTGCAACCATTGCCTAACATTTTTTGGCATAATTTTCTGGTCGTATTTGGCTTTGCTAAGGAAGTTTTGTACTAATTGTCGTTGTTGCCACTCTAAATCATCGCGTAGAGATTCTCTGGCTAAAGATTGCCATAATGTTGATGTTGGCATTTTTTCTCTCAGATATTCGGAAAAAATATCAAGCTCCAAACTTTCTGCTAACGTAAAGAAGCTGCTCGCAACAATAGTGATATCTTCATTAAGGTGGTTGCTTGCAGCAATAATACCAAGAAAATCATACAGGTATCTGCAAGAGGCAAGTGTATTGGCTAAATCCTTAGGTGCTCCCATTTGAGTTAGCTCTTTTCTATCCATTTGCCATTGTTCCCTTAACGCATTCGGAAGGAGAGAAGGAAGTTGCTTACTCAGGTTCTGGATGGGGTTGGCATAAAGGTTAATCAATGTGCTAATATCAATTTGTGTACGATGATTTTTTATTAACCAACGACTCGCTCGGCGGATAAGTCGAGAAACGCGTAACATCATATGGTATTGTAGATCACTTTTTACAACGTAATCTAATAATTCAATCGATGACCAGATATTGTCGAGAGAAAAAATCTCTTTGGCTGCTACATAAGTTTTTGCGATATCGCTATGATCTGCTCCTGTTGATTGCTGTATACGGTCAACATAAGAGATACTCATGTGATTAAAAATATCATTAGCTATTTGTGTGGCGGTAATCTCTTTTCTCAATGGATGGTTATGAATAGAACGCCTGAATTTTTTCACCAGTTCTTTAGGGAACGCAGATTCAACAGTATGCAACAAATGTTGATCATCACCAAGGTCAGTGCTCATTAAAGCTTCTTTCATATCTGCTTTTACATAAGATATAAGAATGCTTAGTTCAGCTTGTGTCAGCCCTTGCTGTTTTCCTTTACGGTCCATGAGGCATTCATCGCTAGGTATAAACTCCAATTTACGATTGAGCTTTCCTGTTGATTCCAGGTATTTAATGACTTGAAGATACTCTTCCGTTCGGTGGTCAGTTTCCATATAGGCGAGACTAATTGCCTGAGTCTGCTGGTAATTATTTCTAAGAGCCAGCATGGCGACGCTCTCGGCCATACTTTCTAGATGGCGATTACGTTGTTTGGTTGTTAGCTCACCACCATTTACTTGCTTGTCGAGTAATATTTTGATATTTACTTCATGGTCTGAGCAGTCAACACCGCCTGCATTATCAATAAAGTCAGTAAATATAGCCCCCCCCATGAGTCCATACTCAATACGTGCTTGTTGGGATAGACCTAAATTACCACCTTCTCCAATCACTTTACATTGAAGCTCATTCGCATTAATACGTAAGCTGTCATTGGCTTTATCTTCAATCTCATGATGCTGTTCTGTGCTGGCTTTAACGTAGGTGCCTATGCCTCCGTTCCATAACATATCGACTGGTGATTTCAGTAATAATGAAATTAATGTGGATGGGGTAACATTTTTCTCCTCAGTTCTGACTAAGGCTTGTATTTGTGGTGTCAGAGTGATGAACTTTGATGATCGGCTAAAGACATTACCCCCTTCTGAAATGAGCTTTGTATCATAATCGATCCAGGAAGAGCGCGGTAATGCAAATAAACGTTGGCGCTCTGCGAAGCTGGTGGCTGGGTTTGGTGTAGGATCAATAAATATATGAAGGTGGTTAAATGCTCCGACGAGTTTGATTTTATCTGATAGTAGCATGCCGTTGCCAAATACGTCTCCAGACATATCACCAATACCCACCACGCTACATTCTTGTTCCTGAATATTAATGCCCATTTTTCTGAAATGGCGTTGAACGCTAATCCAGGCACCTCGTGCAGTAATACCCATTTTTTTATGGTCGTAACCGTTACTTCCTCCTGATGCAAAGGCATCTCCAAGCCAATAATCGTATTCCATTGAAATCTCGTTGGCGATATCTGAAAAAGTCGCTGTCCCTTTATCCGCTGCGACAACAAGATAAGTGTCATCGCCATCATGACGAACTAGATTAGTAGGGGGGATGATTTTTCCATCTTTTATATTGTCAGTGAGATCAAGTAAACCACGTATAAATAGTTTGTAGCAGGCAATCCCTTCCTTGCGGAAGGCATCCCTATCATTGCTTGTAGGCAAGCGCTTGGTGATAAATCCACCTTTAGCACCAACGGGTACAATAACAGCGTTCTTGACTTGCTGGGCTTTTACTAAGCCTAGTATTTCTGTACGAAAGTCTTCGGTTCTATCTGACCAGCGTAATCCCCCGCGTGAGACATCCCCCCCTCTTAAATGTACGCCTTGTACTCTGGGAGAGTAGACAAAAATTTCAAATTTAGGGCAAGGTAAAGGAATCTCTTTAATCAAGTTAGGTGATAATTTAAAGCTTATATATTCCTTATATTGCTGCCCGTCTCCTTTTTGAAAGAAGTTAGTCCGTAATGTTGCTAAAAGCAGTTCCAGATATTGTCGCAATATGCGGTCCTCACTCAAGCTGGCGACTTGTTCAAATAAGTCTTCCAGTTGTTCAATGAGTTGTTGAGTGTTTTTTTTCAAAAGTCTTTTTTGAGGGTTAAAGCGATGATCGAATAGACTAATTAACTTTTTAGCAATATTAGTGTGATTAATTAATGATGTAGCAATATACCTTTGACTAAAGCCAATATTAATTTGTTTCATATATTGGGAATAAGCACGGAGGATGCTTACTTGCCGCCAAGTAAGGCAGGCTTTTAATACTAGCTCATTAAAATTGTCGTTATCAGCTTGTTGCTGCCAAATGGCAATAAATGCATCTGACAAAGCATCTCTGTAATCAATCGGTTCTATATGGGGGTCGAAGGGAAAGTCTACTGTGAAATTATATATCCAAAATACTTCATTTTTTTGCTCAATATTATAAGGCAGTTCTTCAATGATTTTTAAGCCAAAGTTTTCTAAAATCGGGATCATATCAGACAGGGAAAGCTGAGACCCCTTATGATAAATTTTAATTTTAAGCTCAGTTTCACTAGAGCTGGTGTTGCGATAGAAGCTAAGGGATAACGGACACCCGTTATTCATCGAAAGCGTTTGCATGCGATCTATGTCATTGACCGCTACTCTAGGACTATTTTCTTCTGTGTAACTGGCAGGAAATGCATTACGATATTGCCGATAGAGTGTAATTCCTTGTTCTTCACCAAAGCGTTCAACCAGTGAGGATTGTAAATCTTCATTCCAATCTCGTGCCAGTTCCACAACTTTTCTTTCTAGTAGCTCTTCAGGTAGAGCTTCTTTTAATGGTGATTTTAGTTTGAAGACAAAGCGGCATCTTGCAAGAGGAGATTCACTAAACCAAGTGCTGGTAGTAGAGCTTTCGTTATCAATATATTGTGACAGGAGCTCATAAATATGTTCTTGTAGTGATGAGCTTAGCCTTTCTCGTGGGGCATAAACAATGGCATTGATAAATTTATTATCCAGACTTTCTCGTAGAAATAATTTAACTTTTGCTCTTTCCTGCATATAAAGTATATTCAGACTGACCTTTAATAAGAAATCAGTACTGGCCTGAAATAATTCGTCTCGTGGGAATGTTCCAAGAATATGAGATAATTCAGCATAGTTATAGGTATTGTCTGGTATTTTGGAAGTTTTTAATATTGAGGCAATCTTAGTTCGTATAATCGGTATATCATTGGCATTGTTAAGATAGACATTATGCTTATAGAGCCCCATAAGTTGGTGACCACCGATCAGTTTACCGTTTTTGTTAAATTTTTTAATAACAACGTAGTCGGAATACGCGGCTCTGTGTACAGATGATAAGTGCCCCGACTTGGAAAAGAGAATAGGTATATTTTCGTTGGCAGCCTCTAATTGATCCTGGCTCAAGTTTTCAAATTTTTGAGCCTTAGGTTGTCCATATTGGCGGAATAGGCCGAGTGCGGTATTGGGGACTGGTTTTATACTGGTATCATCAACGATATATTCACTATATGCTAGGAAGGTAAAATGGTTATCTCTTAGCCAGTGTAAAAACATTTTACTTTCTTCGATAATATTCTTATCAATATGTTGTGTGTTATCTTGCAGTGACTGCATCATACTGTCTATCATCTCACACATATTTTGATAGTCTTGAGCAACAGTGTTGACGTCCTTTATTATGTTATTAACTTCTTTTCTGAGTTTTTTAATATCGCTTATTCGAGAATGGTGGTCAATCTCAATATAAAGCAGGAGTTCGTTGGTACTTTTTTTTGATGGATGAATTTTTTTAAGTGAGCCATCTTTGTTTCTTTCTATAGGAAGATAAGAATGGAAGACAGTATGGATTTTAATGTTGTGTTGGTTGAGAGTATTTCGGATGGAATTGATTAAATAACGGACGTCGGTGTGGTGTAGTATAATCACTGTGTGTGCACTTTGCCATCCATGTTCTTCAACGTTAGGATTGAAAATAATAGCTTTCTGTTCAGGCTGATTTTTTACTTTTCTATACCAAGTAAATATAAGTCCTTCTAAATCATCAGCTTTGTAGTGTTCTATGTCTTTATGATCAATATGGTTAAACATATGGGTAGCCAGAGCATCTAGATGATTTTTTTCTTCATGGGTAAGACGGCTAGTTATTTTTGTAAGTAACTCATCAATGGTCATTGGTAAGTATTTATTAATGTTCATTTTTTTCTCTTGAGGTTGAATAACACTGGATGTTATGGCTAATGGTCGACTTATAACGGTTCAGTATCATCGGAATGTCAGTTGGGTTCTTTCCGGCTTTCAAACATGCGTAAATTTAGTACCATTCTTGTTGGGGAAGTTGCGTGTATGTCATGGCGCTTCCCTTTCTTGGTAGTTAGAGAAAGTAAGCAATGACACCCCAGATTACCCTCTAACCAACGCTTATCGAGTTGCACTTACAAATTGAATTCATGGATAAATATAAGTATATCCTAACTGATAACGTTTTAATATTCTCAATAGATGATATATATGACAGTCTCATCATGTTTTTAATATAGATGAATATTGTGACGTACTTCCTGAAAAATTTCTTCATAAGTTTATAACCTCTAATTTTCTTGAAATTGGTAATATTGTTAATGGCTTTAAGTAGAGTAATGATGAGTTATGTTCAATTAATAGCAATTGTTTTAACGGTGAGCCTTTTAGTTTCAAGCAACGGCTAAGAATAGCTTTGTTACTATTGGTACAGGTGGCTTGATGGGTGTTATATTAAATGCGATGGTTTATGTCGTTGTTCATGCAAGTGGGGCTATTAAAGAAGTGGCAACTTCGTGCGATACGGTACTGATTGAAGTGCTGGGTAAAGATGTTGATGATCTTGTTTATCATGTAGATAAAAAAATATTTGAAAATTTTGGCGTATTTACTAGACTTCATCCGATTTTTCTCATTTTAAAAAATCTGAGAGGGTTAGAGGTAACTCTTCCGTTTTATTACATCCGAGTGCTGTTAAATACTATAAAGAAGTCGGTTTAATGTGATGGTATTTCCCCGTTTAATGGACATTGTTTGGAACAGATGGCAGTGACTTAAATAGCTTGCTTGGACAGTGCATGGTTTTTTATTGATTGCTTGGTTTTTATTCTAGTTATGGTATGCATCGCCTTTGCCCTTTATGATCAGTTTTGGTATTTTTAATGAAGAATAGACGAAGTTTATTCATTTATCATTTGCGTTATTGTTAACATGCTTCCTCTTTCCAAAAGGTGTTCATCCAGACAATTGAACTGGGGCGGCTAATTATTTAATTCATTGTTTCTATGAGACCGGATGCCTTGATTTTATACAAAAAATGTATATTTTAAGAGAGGGTTACAGTAGCATTTTGTCGTTCTGCAGAAAAATTAGGGATTGATTTTGGCTTTACTATTCAATCTATTCATCAAAAGTCATCCAGACCACCCAAGGAGCTCGTTTATATTCCCGCCGTATTGCTATTCGTACTTGTTGGTTTTTTACAGAAGCGACGACATAGAAAAAGGGTTGTTATGGTATGAAATAAAAACGGCCCATGATGGGCCGCTTTTTATTATCCTTGGTTTTTAGGTGCTTTATATTAAAGTATTTTATAACTTCTTAAATAATAACGAAGCGTTGGTGCCACCAAACCCAAAGCTGTTGGATAGAGCATAATGTAACTGAGTCTTATCTTTTCTTTGGATTGCAATAGGTAGTCCTTTTGCGCCTTCATCCAATTCCTCAATATTTGCTGAGGCAGATATAAAGTTGTTTTGCATCATTAACAATGTATAGATAGCCTCCTGCGCTCCTGCTGCACCAAGGGAATGTCCGGTTAGTGATTTAGTGGAGCTGATAGTGGGTGCCTTTTCGCGAAATACTTCTTTAATCGCGTTTAATTCAGCGAGGTCACCTATGGGAGTACTTGTGCCGTGGGCATTAATATAATCGATGGGAGCATCAATATTGGCTAGAGCTTGTTTCATACAGCGTACCGCTCCTTCACCAGATGGGGCTACCATATCGTAGCCATCAGAGGTTGCCCCATACCCAACTAATTCAGCATATATTTTTGCGCCACGTGCTTTAGCATGTTCGTATTCTTCAATAACCAAACAACCACCGCCGCCAGCGATAATAAATCCATCCCGATGGGTATCGTAAGCCCGAGAAGCCTTTTCTGGTGTGTCATTGTATTTGGTAGATAAAGCGCCCATAGCATCAAATAAACAGCTCATAGACCAATGAAGCTCTTCTGCTCCACCAGCAAATACAATATCCTGTTTACCTAGCTGTATAAGCTCCATTGCGTTACCGATACAATGTGCACTAGTCGCGCATGCAGATGAAATGGAGTAGTTGACGCCTTTAATTTTAAATGGGGTCGCTAAACAGGCTGAGGTGGTACTGCCCATGGTTTGAGTAACACGATAAGGCCCTATGCGTTTCAGTCCACGTTCACGTAATATGTCACTGGCTTCAACAAGATTGGACGAGGAGGCCCCACCAGAACCCATAATAATCCCTGTGCGCTCATTGGATATCAGGTCTTCGGTAAGTGCGGCGTCATCAATCGCTTGTTGCATTGCAATATAACTGTAGGCAGCCGCATCGCCCATAAAACGTAACACTTTACGATCAATGTGCTCCTTTGGGTTGATATTCACTTTACCCGCAATATGGCTACGGAAACCCAGCTTTGCGTAGTCTTCTTGAAAGGAGATACCGGATTTGCCTGTTTTTAACGCATCAAGAACATCAGCTTGATTGTTGCCTAAGCATGATACGATTCCTAGTCCGGAAACAACAACACGCTTCATATGACACCTCTTATTATAATAATCTGCTAGCTAAATATGAGGAGTACTACTCTTCATATCCACCCTCAAACGGCTATGATTTTCAAACGAACAAACGAATAATTAAAATGCATCAGTATTAGTGAATAGCCCAACTCTGAGATCTTTGGCAAAATAAATGTCTTTTGCATCGACAGACACTCGACCATCGGCAATTCCCATCACTAATTTGCGTTCAATAACACGTTTTAAGTTAATCTGGTAAGTGACCTTATGGGCTGTAGGTAGGATCTGCCCTGTGAATTTCACTTCTCCTGAGCCTAAAGCACGGCCTTTACCCTGATTACCTTTCCAGCCAAGGAAAAAACCAACTAATTGCCACATAGCATCAAGACCAAGACAGCCGGGCATAACAGGGTCACCAGGAAAGTGGCAATTAAAAAACCATAGGTCTGGTGTGATATCCAATTCCGCCACAATTTCTCCTTTACCGAACTCGCCACCATGTGCTGATATATGAGTTATACGGTCAAGCATTAGCATATCGGGCATAGGTAGTTGTGCATTACCTTCACCAAACATTTTACCTTCGCCACATTTTAAAAGTTCTTCTTTATTGTAGCTGCTTTGTGGCTCAAATTGAGTCATAGTGTTCCCATTATATATTTATATTAACTCCATAGGACCTGTTAACAAACCCTATTATATAGTAATTGCAGGACGAGCCATTGTAGCGTCTAAATCAATGATGTCTAGTTGTATTCGGTCTCGGCGCCTTTTGTGGTAAAAGAAAATTAATACAGGTTATGTTATCGTTAGACATTCATGATAAATTTACACGTTTAGGATGAATTATGATCAGTAAATGCCTTTTCCCTGTTGCAGGTTACGGAACGCGGTTTTTGCCCGCAACGAAATCAATGCCTAAAGAAATGTTGCCTATAGTGAATAAACCGTTGGTTCAATATGGGGTAGAAGAGGCCCTAGAAGCTGGCTTATTCGATGTGGGCTTTGTTACTGGGCGTGGGAAGAGGGCAATTGCCGATCATTTTGATGTCAACTATGAGCTTGAAAAGGAAATCGAAGGCAGTAGTAAGGAGCAATATCTTAATAGCATTCGGGACGTTATGGAGCGGGGTAAGTTTTCTTTTACCCGTCAAACAGAAATGCGTGGTTTGGGGGATGCCATTTTGAATGGGTGGCGCCTGATGGGTGATGAGCCATTTGGTGTTGTGTTGTCTGATGATTTGTGCTTAACCGGTAATGAAGAAGGTGTGTTGGCGCAAATGGTGCGTTTATTTAATCAATTCCGCTGTAGCATTGTTGCCATTCAGGAGGTTCCTGATGATCAGGTGAGCAAGTTTGGTGTGATTGCTGGAGAGAAAATGAAGGAAGGTCTATATCAGGTGTCAGATATGGTGGAGAAGCCCAGCCTGGAAGAGGCGCCAAGCAACCTTGCGATTATAGGTCGCTATATTCTTACGCCAGATATCTTTAATGTGTTGGAGAATACTCCTCCAGGAAAAAATGGAGAGTTACAGTTGACAGATGCTCTTCTGACTCAGGCTAAAAATGGTTGTGTTATGGCGTATCAATTTAAAGGCAAGCGATTTGACTGTGGTAGTGTGGAGGGTTTTGTTAAAGCAACCAATCATGTTTATAACAATGTCTATCTTAAATAGTTTTTATTGCTGACTATTCTTTCAGGGTTTCTAATAATGACGAATAAAATTACCTGTTTTAAAGCCTACGATGTACGTGGGCAAGTTCCTGATCAACTTAATGAGGATATTGCCTACCGTATCGGAAGAGCTTTTGTTGTTTTTCTGAACGCTAAAAGGGTGATTGTTGGCCACGATATACGTTTAACCAGTCCTGGATTAACGAATGCGTTAGTTGATGGATTAACAGATGGTGGTGCAGACGTGCTCCATATTGGCCAATGTGGCACAGAGGAAGTGTATTTTGCTGCTTTTAATAATGGCGTGGATGGTGGCATCTGTGTGACAGCTAGCCATAACCCTATGAATTATAATGGAATGAAGTTTGTTCGAGAGCAGGCGAAGCCTATAAGCGGAGATACAGGCTTGTTAGACATTAAAACATTGGCGGAAGAAAATAGATTTTCTGATGTAGATGTTAAAGGCATGGTGTCTTCTTTGGAAAATCGACCTGATTATATTCAGCACCTTTTGAGTTACCTTGATAAATCTGTACTTAAGCCACTGAAGATTGCATCTAATCCGGGTAATGGGGGAGCTGGTATGGTAATGGAATATCTTGAGAAGTGTCTTCCTTTTGATTTTATACATGTTAATTATGAGCCTGATGATCACTTTCCGAATGGTATCCCTAACCCTTTGGAAGTGGATAATCGTGATGCAACGATAGAGGCTGTTAAAGTGCATAACGCTGATCTGGGTATAGCCTGGGATGGTGATTTTGATCGTTGTTTCTTTTTCGATGAAACGGGTCGATTTATTGAAGGTTATTATGTTGTAGGTATGTTGGCAGAGGTGTTTTTGAATAAGAATCCTGGGGCCAAGGTGGTTCATGATCCTCGGTTAATCTGGAATACTCAGGACTTGGTGTCTTTGTCTGGTGGGGTTACTGTTCAGAGTAAGACGGGTCATGCTTTTATTAAAGAGCGCATGCGTTCAGAAGATGCTGTGTATGGTGGTGAAATGAGTGCGCACCATTATTTCCGCGATTTTGAGTACTGTGATAGCGGAATGATTCCCTGGTTATTGGTGGTTGAGTTATTGTGTCGTTCGGGTAAGTCGTTATCGCAATTGGTTGATGCTCGCATGAAG
The DNA here is from genome assembly GCA_001723645.1 of Candidatus Endobugula sertula. GTDB lineage: Bacteria > Pseudomonadota > Gammaproteobacteria > Pseudomonadales > Cellvibrionaceae > Endobugula > Endobugula sertula. The sequence goes on from MDLC01000034.1 coordinate 35,422, forward strand.
GCATTTCCCTGCAGTGGTGAAATTAATACTAGGGTATCGGATTCTGTTTTTCTACTAGAAAGGATAAAAGAAGTTTATCAACATGAAGCGTTAATCATTGATCATACAGATGGCTTGTCGATGGAATTTAGCGCTTGGAGGTTTAATGTGCGTATGTCCAATACGGAACCTGTTGTGCGCCTGAATATTGAATCAAGACGTGACCAACAGTTGGTGCGTACTAAAACGACTGAGCTGTTGGCAATCATTCAAGAGGGTTAGTTGATCTATATAGTGATATGGACTGCTGTTTAATAATGGTAAATACAATAGGCAACCCGTGGTGCATTCTAAAAAGGTAAGTTGCTCACCCTCGTAAAGACGTTATCATTAATTTTCGACTAAAAATG
>MDLC01000035.1 GCA_001723645.1 Candidatus Endobugula sertula
AACATTCTGAATGCTTAGGAAGAAAAAGCGATCATGTTTAATCGTTGGCGGTGATCATCTTCAGTGGAATACGCAAGTAAACCCAAAAAACTGAATACAATACACATTACGGTCGCTAGCTGTAGTCGCTCACCCAAAAAAAACAAAGCCAACAGCGCCGTAAACATGGGATTCAAATACTGGAGTACCGTAGCCTCAGCAAAGGGAAGATTAACCAGTGAGTAATACACACACATCAAAGCCAGGGAACCCACCAACCCTCGCAGCAACAACAAACCCCGCCGCTGCCCAAATAATGGCACTTTTTTTCGTCGCACATCGGAATAACTGAGTATGGCAGAAATCAGCGCACGAGCAGCAACAATCTCCATCAACGGAACTCCCTGAATACCCGCAATCTTGACAAACACCCCCATCAAAGCAAAACCTAATGCACTCATCATCATATAACGAATGCCCACTGGGATAACATCAATTAGCCACAAAGTGATAAGCCCATAATAATGGCGTCTTCACGACCTTTTTTGGCCGGATAATAGTTTGGCCGAATACCTAACTCATTAAAGTTAAGTTGATGATACAAGGCAATAGCCCCATGATTAGAGGCTCTCACCTCCAGAAATAAAGTCTGTATCGAGGAATGAAAAGACTGACTAATGGCTTTTAACAATAGCCTACCAAGCCCCTGTCGTTGATAACCACGAGCAACCGTAATATTCAGTAGATCCGCTTCATCGGCTGCCGTAGAAGTAATCGCATAGGCGACAAGATGTTGGTCGCTCTGTAATACCCAGCATTGATGGAAAGAATTAAGACTAGCGTCGAAATCAGCTCGTGACCAAGGATAACGTTGAGCTTCCTCTTCTAGAGTTAACACACTGTCTAAATCATCTGAGCTCATAGCGCGCAGCTGATAGTCATGCTGTCTGTGATGTAACCACCTAACCATGTTACGATGCTAACCTATTGATTACAGATGCTTTATGATAAGTTTATTAAAAACTGCAATGCCTGCCATGTGATCCGCTTTTTCATCGGTTCCTGAAGCATCTCAATTAAGCTAGGGGCAATAAGGGTTGTGGTCTGCCACTGTGGCTGCTCGATAGCACTCCCTTGATACCTAGAAAAAAAAGCCATTTTATGATCATCGGGGGTCAGTGCAAAATGTGTTGCCTGTTCACCTAATAGCAATACCCCTCTAGTAGGCATTTTCGCACACTGAGCAGCGATATAGGCTTGTACCATTGCCCTGGCTTCAGCTTGCTCATCAAGGGCTGACTGACTGGCAAACTGAACACGACTAAACAACGGCCAGCGTAACAGCTCACTAGGCGGCAATTGGGCTAAAGGATAACCTACACTACAAAGAATATTCTGCAGTAATCTGTTAGTCGGTAATGCTGAGCCCGGCTGGTGAGAGTCCACCACCAACAAGTCCTGATTAATTCGCCAGATATGTAGCGTAAATTCCAGTGTTTCTGAGGGCGATTTAGAAACGTTAGGTGTCACTTGCAAATGATCTGTAGTGCTGTCTATCGCAGCAGTATCCTGAAGGTTTTTTCCTGTTTGATCCAACAGTTCCTCTACATTTTTAGGTAAGGAGCCCTGTTTAACCACTAAAGGCTCGTCGATAACCAATGAACCTGGCAATGCCTCTGCAACTAGTGTATCAGGAATTGCCGCCGTCTCTGGCATCGCCATACCGATTGATATTTCTGAACCGGGCTCACTCACAGTAGTATCTGCAGTTGAAAATGCAGTGGGTTCTTGCAGAAGTTCATCGCTCAGTAGTTGAGAAGGCAATGCATTAGGCAATAATCGTCGGGGCATATAATGACTAATCCCCAAATGCTCTAAATAAGTCAGACGTTGTTTTTCTAGCATAACAATATGTAAGACGTTTCTTTCAATCGACACATTCCCCGAAACGACTACGTGTTTCTGAGAAAACCGTTACTGATGTAATCCACTAATGCAGGCAGGCTATGATACTGCATATCAGGTTGTGCTGCATATATAACTACCGCAACATCAGTGATTGCGCTCTTATACACAGAGTCTGCTTTACCGCTTAGAGATAATGATGGGAAACAATAGATGATATACTCCATCACTAGTGGCACATATTGAACGGTTGTTGACGGTTGCGGGAGCTGAGTCAACTGTAAGGTACGTTCGAGACTATCCAACAGGCTTTTTTCTGCTGCCAACTCATTACTCTTGATTTGCTTTCTTAGTGGTTCCCACCCCTCCAAGCCTTGTTTCAATTTCATATCCTGCCGGATATGTCGTAGTGGACGAATACAAATATCCGTCCAATAAGCCGATATTTCACAAGCCTTTTCAAGCTGTGTTATCGATAATTGGCCCTCTAATCTTGCTGACCAGCAACAAAACAACAGCAAAAGCACATCAATACCTCGTTGATCCTGAAGCCGCAAACACGCTTGTTGAACATCCGTATGTTGATAAACATTGCATGAAAAACGCCACAAAGATACTATCTCGCCCATTTAAACAATCCTGTTATATTATTTGCACACGACTATTTGACTTATGACTTACCCATCACCTATAAACGTAATTTTAATCGGCATGCCAGGAGCAGGCAAAAGTACTGTCGGAGTACAGTTAGCCAAATACCTTGGACAAGACTTTATTGATACTGACATATTGATACAAACCCAACAAGAAAAGCAATTACAAGAAATTCTTGATAGTGAAGGGCACCTCGCTCTAAGACAAATAGAGGAAGAGACCTTACTAGGAATACAATCGAAAAACAGCCTGATCTCAACGGGTGGCAGCGCTGTTTATAGTGAAAAAGCCATGCATCACCTCAAATCACTGGGTATTATTGTTTATTTAGAGGTTAGTCTGGATGTACTGAAACAACGAGTCACCGATGAGGACTCCAGAGGAATAGCACGCTCGAAAGGGCAAACCTTTGACGACATCTATCAGGAAAGGACTCCCCTCTATAAACAATATGCTGACATCATTTATAACAATAACCAAAACATTGATATTGCACAATTAATAACAACAATAGAACATTTTGCTACCGGTAAAGAAAGGTAACCCAATGAATAATGAGGACAACGGCAACATATAACCAGCCTTCATTCATCCAGATAGCGCTGATATCACTGGTCCACACGCATGGAAGCTATCGAGTTAAATCGCCGATCAAGGATATTATCGGCAGCAAGAATAGGCATGTCGGCTCCCGTTTGGGTCAAGGTTTTCTACTGGACCATTGGCGCAGATCGAACTAATTGACTCTCATCAAAATGATCGACATGAATAATGTCCATCAATGCCTCATCAAAAACAAGTAGCTTTTCGGCTTCTGCTTTTGAAATAACTTCCGCCTCAAGAGCCAAATGAATTTGCTCCGCCCCCAAGGCTTTTTTAATTTTCCTTTCCCTGATAGCCCGCTTTATTTTATCAAATAACGGCTGAAGCTCCACTTTCTGCATAAAAACATCGTTAATTTGTCCCAAAGGATTGGTGGGTATATTTTCTATAAAGACACTCGCCAAATGACGACGACGAGAAACCGTATCTTCTGTAAACAGCCTCGACACTTGGGTATCCAAAGCATCTTCAGGCGGATTAAATCTTGCGCCCCATGGAAACATTAACCAACGCAATGTAAGTGCTAAAAATCTATTTGGATAATTTTGCAGAATCTCCTGCATGGCTATTTGATATTGATGGGTCAAATATTTCATGCTCCATTCAACCAGAGGGTAATCTTCTTCTGGGCACCCTTCACTTTCATAATGCTTCAGTACCATACTGGCCAGATATAAATGACTCAGCAAGTCCCCCAAACGAGCGGATAACATTTCCTTAAATTTCAAACTGGATTGCAGCACCAACATAGAAATATCTGCCACTACAGCAAACGCTGTACTTAAGCGATTGATATCGCGATAGTGTTGAGCCAGTTTAGGACCTCTCTGAATTTCACTGAAACAACCACCAGTCAATCCTACTATAAACGATCTTGCTAAATTAGAGAGTGAAAAGCCAATATGTCCAAAAAACGCTTTATCAAATTCGGCAAGGATCTCATCGTTTACAGGCTGCCCAGCCAATTGCATTTCTTTCAAAATATAAGGATGACCACGAGTCGCCCCCTGACCAAAAATCATCAGGTTACGCGTCATAATATTTGCCCCTTCAACCGTAATCATCACTGGAATCGACATATAAGCATCCGCAACATAATTTTTGGGGCCTGTCATAACCGCTTTACCACCCTGAATATCCATGGCATCTATCGCGCACTGACGAGCCATTTCAGTCGAATAATACTTAAGTATTGCCGATGCAACACTGGGCTTTTCACCAAACGCTAAAGACTGAATCGTATGCAAACAAGCGGCGTTAATAATATAACTAAAGCCCGCAATTCGCGCCAAAGGCTTTTGTACACCTTCAAATTTAGCCAGTGGTAAACCAAATTGTTCTCTCAGAGCCGAATAAGAAGCCGTACCCAATAACATTTGTTTGGCTACACCATTACTGCTACTAGGTAGAGTCACGCACCGCCCAACCGACAGACAATTCACCAGCATGGTCCAGCCTTTGCCAGCCATTTTGGCCCCACCAATAATATAGTCCAACGGAATAAAAACATCTTTACCAAAAATAGGACCATTAATAAATGCATCACCAATGGGTTTATGTCGGCGACCAATACGAATCCCTTTAGTGTTACGAGGAATTAACGCGCAGGTAATGCCATATTGGTCTTTGTCTCCCATCAAATGGTCCGGATCATAAAGCTGAAAAGCCAAACCGATAATAGATGCAAAAGGTGCCAATGTAATATAACGCTTTTCAAAATTGAGCCGAATACCCAGCATCTCTTCTCCATTAAACTCACCTCTACACACAACACCAGTATCTGGCAGTGAAGTGGCATCGGAACCTGCCAAAGGGCCGGTTAAGGCAAAACAAGGAACATCAATACCCCTTGCCAATCGAGGCAAGTAATAGTTCTTCTGCTCTTCTGTTCCATACTTCAGCAATAATTCTCCCGGGCCAAGGGAATTGGGAACACCAATAAAAATACCAATACCACCTCCACAGATAGACACTCGGCTTAACACCTCAGATTGAGCTACCCCAGAAAAACCCAAACCACCGTATGCTTTTGGAATAATCATCCCAAGAAAACCTTCGTCCTTAATATACTGTTCAATCTCTTGAGGAATAACAGCAAGATTATGATTAATTTCCCACTTGTTTGTCATTCGACATAATACTTGTACAGGCCCATCCAAAAAGGCCTGTTCATCCTCCGTAAGCGTCGGTTTCGGCATTGACAATAATTGATCCCAGTCCGGCTCACCGCTAAATAACTCTCCCTCCCACCAGACAGTGCCAGCATCAATGGCTTCCTGTTCTGTCTGAGAAATTTCTGGCAAGACACGGCAAAACCAGTGGAAAATACAGCGACTTAAAAATTGTTCCCGTAATGAAGTTTGAGCCAGTAATAACAATAATATAGCAACCCCGATGAACAGAAAAGACAACAGGCTAAACCCCGTTAGCAACAATTTCACTACCGCAACTCCGGAAAACATAAGCCCAGAAGCGGTTAAGGAGAGACGCTGGTAAGTACAAAACAGTGTCACAACAATAGCGGCGAATAAAAACAATAATGTCATAGACCTTTTCTCCAATGAAAGCAGCTATGTAAACAACAAACACTCTTTTTTAAGCTATTAATGGTAAGATACCATCAACTACAAGGAAAAAATAAGAACAGAGCCTTATAAATAGCACTTAGAATTGACTAACTTTAGCAGAAGAAAAAACCGTTATCTACACTCAGCAGGTTACCAATATAAAATAACCATTAAACCTTAAAACTGCCAATCATGGAATTTAAACGATTCGTTGATGCTTCAACAGAGGAACTAATAGTTAAAGCTTTTGAAGTCACTTCATTGGTTTCACTCGCCAGAGAGGCAATACGGGTGATATTTTCACTGACTGACTCGGATACATGAGACTGCTCACTCACAGCAACCGCCGTTTGTGAATTCATATTATTGAGTAGAGAGATATGCTCCGCAACACCGGACAAATTGGAAACGGCATGGTTAGCCATTTCTACTGCATTATTACTGGTGGTGGTACCCCCATCCATCACACTAACAGCATCACCTGCACTTTCTTGCAAGCGCTCAATCATTCCCTGAATTTCTCCCGTACTTTGTTGGGTACGCCCAGCCAAAGCACGCACTTCATCAGCAACCACTGCAAAGCCCCGGCCCTGTTCACCGGCTCGGGCAGCTTCAATTGCAGCATTTAACGCTAATAAATTGGTTTGCTCAGCAATGCCTCGAATAACATCCAATACCGAACCAATATCATTAACCCGGTCCTGTACAGACGCAATACTGCTCGTCCCATCCGTAAAATCTTTGGCTAAGCTTTCTACTACATCGACGGTTTTTGAAATAATGGACATTGCTTGATCAATTTCCTGATTTGCCTGTTCAGTTGAGTTGGCACCCTGCTGAGCATTGGAAGCCACTTCTGCAGCGGTGACACTCATTTCATTAACAGCAGTAGCGACCATATCCGTTTCATGTTGTTGTGTACTGACTAGGTCTGAACTTTGATCGACAATATGCTTTAGCTCCTCTACCGCATCTAACAGCTCGCTATTGGTGGTAGAAGCATCAACCACCATATTTTGAATACGCCCGACAAAACGATTGAAATATTTTGATAACTCCCCAATCTCACCAATTGCGTTTTCTGGCAAGCGCTGAGTTAAATCCCCATCACCCATGGAAATGTCTCTCAACGCGCCAACAACTTGTTCAATAGGAGCAGAAACCAGCATTTTCATGAGCAGGATGATCATTCCTACAAGGATTACGATAGACAATAATGTTTTACCAATAGACAACCATATAATATACCTTAATTCTCTCTTTATATGAGTCAGATCAACAATAATAAACAAATTACCTACGGTTTGAGAGCTCCCCTGGTCGCTATAATAAAGTGCAAACTGCTTACTGTCCGGGCCCGCAAAATCCACGTCAGTAACCGCTTCCGGCTCCCCGCTCTCCCCTAACTGATAGGCATAAAGCAGTTTTTTACCATCGTTTACCCCAATAATCATAATACCTGGTACCATGGCGTTAGTTTGTAATGCTCTCTCTCTATCGTTTCTGTTTCATAGTTCCACAATGCTACTGCAACAGTACCCAATAAACTATCAACCACTAATTTAATTCGACTATCCTGTTCTCCATACAGTCTTTTAGACATCTGTTGGTAATCATAGGTACCGTATACTGAAAACAAAAGGGCAACGATGATCAATACACCAGCGCTGAATTTTGCAGCCAAACCTTTAAACATGAGTCATATTCCTCAATCCGATAAAAACATCTCTCTACCTAATAAGACTAGAATATTTTCCAGCAATGTCGAATAAATAATATGATTTCGGCAGTATTTTTATGAATATGTAATACGCTTAATTTCCATAATGGCTGTTCAACATAGACATATTGATTAAACACTCAACAAGCCTATTCTCACTACAGAAACACGTGTCCTTTTCACTCATCTATAATTTTCTTCTTAAAAGACCAAACCTTACTACAAACAGGAATATCATACTATCTGTATTGTAGTGTCTATCTCCCTAATATCCTTGGATAAACGATATGATGATAAAACACTGAGTCTTTCACATTGTTACAATCCAATGGCATAGCGAATGATAAACGCATTAGCAACATCCACAAAAAAAGCTGATATTAACGGGAGTATTAAAAAAGCCGTAGGTGATGGCCCATGGGACTTAGTGACAGCGGTCATATTAGCAATGGCAGTTGGAGTTGCACCGAGTGCAAAACCACCAAAACCTGCACTTAAAACAACCGCCTGATAATTTTTCCCCATCAGTGGAAAGAGAACAAAAATAATAAACAATACCGCAGCGATCGTTTGTAATAACAAAATTAAAAGCAAAGGACCCGCCAGCTCCGAGATTTTCCATAACTGCATACTCATTAATGATATGGTTAAAAACAACCCTAAAGAAAACTCAGACACCATCGCCAGTGCTCGTGTACGTGCAGGCCAATAGAGTTTAGGTAAAAAATAAGGAATACTGTTGGATAAAACAATACCGGTCAATAAACAGGTGACAAATACGGGAAATTTAAAGCCCATAGTTGCCATCTGTTGATTAATGATATGACCAATAATAATGACAATATGTAAAACTAAAATAGCTGCCATTACGTTCATATGATTAATTGAGTCAGTATCTGTATTTGCCTTTTTATAAACAATACCGGCCATCAATGGTTCACCTGCTTGGCCACTCAGCTTGTAACGAGCTAATAAAAATTGGGCAATGGGACCGCCAACCAAGCTGGCAATGACCAATCCTAAGGTAGCACAGGTGATACCAATTTCTAAGGCATTATTAATACCTAGTGCGGCAATATCCGGTGCCCAAGCAATCGTCGTTCCGTGACCACCTATCAGTGAAGCCGAGCCAGCCAATACACCAACAGCAGAAGGGCTACCCATTAGTGTCGCACCAGCAATACCCACCATATTTTGAAGCAAGATATAAAAAAGGGTTAGTACCAGCATAATAGTTAATGGCTTGCCGCCGCTAACCAGATCAGATAAGCGTGCATTAATGCCAATAGCCGTGAAGAAGTATATAAGTAAGGTATCGCGGGTATCCATTTGAAATTCAACTTCTGTCTTGATAACTAAGAAAATAAAAAAGGTCCCCAGTGTTGCGATCAAACCACCTGTAACAGCCTCAGGAATATGGTAATGTCTTAAAAAGGTAACACGTCGATTAAGATGCACACCAACAAAAAAAATTAATATTCCCAGTGTGTAAGTCATAAAATCATCGACGACAAAAGTGTTCATTAAGACAGCTCTCTTTTTACGATTTAATCTATTGATTCTCTATGGATTTGACCCTGATTTTTTCGATAAACTGTACCAAGAAAACGGTATTCAGCCCTAACCACCGCCAAGCCAGACAGTAAGCGCCATTCTGTACCGAGAGTAATATCACCATCACTATGGATGTTTTTAAAAAACGAGCTGAAATACTTAACCATTGACCCATTAAAGTCAATCACCCAATAGCGATATTAGGAAAGACCACCGGAATAATTATAATAATAGCGAAGCCTAGCAATAGCTGATTGAATGATGGTAGTCATCATTTAATATTAAACATAGCATTGATGCCATTGATTTGAAAAAAGTAAAGTGCTGATGACTGAATTTTAAAATATTGAAAAAAGTGCTAAAAAATATTGTATTACGTGCTCCATTCAATGGCCTTACTACCGCGCTGTTTTCGCCTAATCACTTTTGTTTGCGCCCACTTGTGTTCAATAGGATTTAAGTCTGGACTGTAGTTTGTATATTCATAGTATCAGTCTATCCTTTAGCAGTAGACATTAAATGGTATAAAGACAATAATAACTGTGTGATTAAGTTTAATGTTACCGTCACCCATTAAAAATAAACCACTAAAGAGGCTTATCCCATGCCTGACCGTGTCGCTGTCGTTACCGGATTACGCACTCCTTTCGCTCGCCAGGGGACCTTTTTCAAGAATACCAATGCCATCGACATGGGCCGAATGGTGGTCAAAGAATTGCTAGCCCGTACCGGCATTGACGTAAACAGCGTTGATCGCTTAGTCTATGGACAGGTAGTCGCACTCCCCCAAGCCCCTAATATTGCACGAGAAATTGTTTTGGGAACTAACCTTCCTGTTACCTGCGATGCCTACAGCGTATCAAGAGCCTGCGCCACCAGCTTTCAATCCGTTGCTTCTATTATTAATGAACTAAAAAATAAAGAGATTAACATTGGTATTGCTGGCGGTGCTGACTCATCCAGCGTTATTCCCATTTGTTTTAGCCATCATTTTGCTTTAAAACTCGTACAAGCTAATAAAGCCCGCACACTCATTGATAAACTGAAGGCATTTAAAGGCATACAACTTAAAGACCTGACACCAACCCCTCCTGCTATTGCAGAGTACACAACCCAGCTACGTATGGGAGACAGCGCTGAACAAATGGCGAAAGATCACGGCATTACACGACAAGCTCAGGATGAATTAACCATACGTTCTCATCAACTCGCCCACCAAGCCTGGGAAAACGGCAAACTAAACGATGAAGTCATCCGTGTTTATAACGAACCTTATGAGCAAACCTTTACCCGCGACGAAAATATTCGCCCAGACTCAACACTGGAAAAGTTGTCGTCACTACAGCCTGCCTTTGATCGTCAACACGGTAGTATAACCGCAGCCAACAGTACACCACTAACGGATGGTGCCTCAGCAATATTATTGATGAAAGAGTCTACCGCCAAAGCGCTGGGTTATACACCCCTGGGGTATATCAAGCACTATGCTTTTACCGCCAATACGGTAGATTGCGATTTATTAATGGGACCAACACAATCCTCAGCCAAAGTGTTAAAAAAAGCCAGGATGAATTTGAAAGATTTAACATTGATTGATATGCATGAAGCCTTTGCCGCACAAATACTCGCTAATATTCAGGCTTTCTCCTCCAAACAATACGCACAGAAATATCTTAACCGTAAAACCGCATTGGGAGAGATTGATATGGACAAATTCAATGTCTTGGGCGGTTCACTCGCTTATGGCCATCCTTTCGCTGCAACAGGAGGGCGCATCATTACACAAACACTACATGAACTGCGACGAAGAGGTGGCGGAATAGCCTTAACCACCGCTTGTGCCGCTGGCGGCATTGGCGCTGCAATGATTATTGAAGCAGAGTAGGGGTTACTATTTATCAGTGACTGATAGAGCCTTCACATTCAATGATAATGACAAAATAAACGGGTTAAAATAAATAATTATGGAAATTTTTTCTACCGTACTCGATGACTCCGGCATACTCACCTTAACCATTGATATTAAGCACAAATCAATGAATGTGTTTAATCAACAGGTCATGCAAGAGTTTAACGAGATTTATCATGACATAGAAAACAATAACAATATTAAAGCCGTTATTGTTATCAGTGGTAAAAAAGAGTGTTTTATTGCTGGCGCCGATATCAAGATGCTACAAAAAGTACAAACTGCCGAAGAAGGCACCGCCATTGTCGTGCCGGCTCATCAATTACTCCAAAAAATTTCCCACAGTACCAAACCCTTTATTGCAGCTATTGATGGTGTATGTCTTGGTGCAGGATACGAATTTTGCCTAGCCTGCCACTATCGCATTGCCAGCAATAATAAAACCACCAAAATAGGTCTTCCTGAGGTCATGTTGGGTTTATTGCCTGGAGCGACAGGAACCACCAAACTCTCGCGACTGATTGAACTACCCGCGGCACTTGATCTAATACTCACGGGTAAACAACTCGATACCCAAAGAGCGTTACAACTTGGGATGATTGATGAAGTAGTAGCAACCTCTATATTGGGAGCTGCCGCCAAAGCAGCGGCATACAAACTTATAGGTCAAAAAAACCATACTATACAAAGAAAAACCTCTTTAAAGCAAAAAATATTCTCCATGCCTTTTATACGGGATATTATTTTAGATAAAGCCCGCAAGCAAGTGCTTAAAAAAACTCATGGACTCTATCCTGCACCACTAACGATTCTAGATTTACTCAAACAAAACCTCACACTGCCTTTACCACAGGCTTTAGCATTAGAAGCAAAAGCTTTTGGCCAACTGACCGTTACCCCAGAAGCCAAACAATTGATTACTATTTATTTTGCCACTACCGAACTCAAGAAAACATCGTTTACCAATCATGATATTGCGCCTGCTGAAATAAATAAGATCGGTATTTTAGGCGGGGGGCTAATGGGCGCAGGAATTGCAACAGTCTCAATTGACAAAGCTAAAACTAGCGTGAGAATGAAAGACATACATTATGAAGGACTGCTCAGCGCCCAGCGCTATATTGATCAATACTATCAAAAAAGAATAAGACGACATATTTTATCTCCCGAACAAGCCAAAAAAAATATCAATCGGTTTACCAGCTCATTAGACTATTCAGGGTTCTCTCAATGCCAGTTAATCATTGAAGCGGTTTTCGAGGATATTACTCTTAAACACAACATGCTAAGCGAGATTGAATCTCTGGGTAACGACAACCTTATCTTCGCTAGCAACACGTCATTGATCCCGATTAGAGAGATTGCCGCAAAATCCCAACGCCCTGAACAAGTGATTGGTATGCATTATTTTTCTCCCGTAGAAAAAATGCCACTACTAGAAATCATTAAACACCCCAACACCTCCGAACAAACCATTGCCACTGCCGTTAACTTTGGCAGAAAACAAGGCAAAATGGTCATTGTCGTTAACGACAGTGCCGGCTTTTACGTAAATCGTATCCTCATCCCCTATCTTAACGCGGCAATGGATGTGGGGCTTGAAGGTATTCCACTGGATAAAATAGATCGTACACTAGTGGCTTTTGGCTTCCCTGTTGGCCCATTTAAATTATTGGATGAAGTGGGCATTGATGTTGGCAGTAAAATACTGCCTATTTTAGAAAAGGCATTTGGAGAAAGAATGAAAGGAGCCACAGTGGATGGAGACAATATTCAACAACGATTTATACACAATAAACGTTTGGGAAAAAAAGTAAAAAAAGGGTTTTATCGTTATGATAACCCTAAACACTTTCAGCAAATAGACCCTACCGTTTATCCAGAGATGGGCATTCAACATACAACGAATACATCAGAGAAAACATTTTCAGAACAGACAATTATTGAACGCTGTCTGTACCCAATGTTAAATGAAGCGGCTATGTGTTTGGATGAGGGAATTATTAATAATGCGAGAGACGGAGATATTGGCGCTATATTTGGTATTGGCTTTCCACCATTTTTAGGCGGACCGTTTCATTATATGGATTCCCTGGGCATTGACAATGTCGTTGCTACATTAAATAAGCTGACTGAGCGATATGGAGGGAAGTATTCCGTAACCCAACGCTTGGAAGAAACGCAAAAAAATATGACCCGTTTTTATCCACACCAAGAGATAGAGACATTCATTGAGCCTAAATAGAGAAAAAACTCGCCCCAAACAACAGCCCCTAATGAGACGTAGAACTGGGCAATATCCTACCCCTATGGAACCCATTTGACGAACGCCTCCTCATTAGGTTTTGCTCAATAGGTAAAAACAGTTGCAGAATGAAATCACTTCCTTTATGATAATGATTCTCATTATCATAAAGGAAGTGCCATGCTTAGCCTTGTTAGTTCACAAAATACCCCCATTGATGATAATCATCTGGTCGATGATTATCATCAATGGGAAATCAGCAATCAACACGGTTGCTACTTCCATCAGCATAAAAATTTTAAACATGCTGTGACCCACTTTAAAATCAGTATATCCATCAGCAAACGGATTAAAGAAAACCTACCTCATTTATCACACCAAAAAAGTGGGTTAGAAATGCTATATATTTCCAGCCATAATCTGGCCGCCTGCTATAACTCGGAAGGACAATGTACGAAGGCGACACAAACTCTGGAAGAACTTCACACATGCTTGATGAACATTAGTTGTCATCCCAATAAAATCCGTGCACTCAGACTAGAAGCATTAGCTAATCTGGATAAATCATTATTTTCGCTATGTTCCCAGCTGGCCTATATGAACCGCTTAAATGAGATCCATGAAATTATCATGCAGACGGAATGTCTTGCTGACCATGTATCCAATGAATTACTTGAACACTATAAATAGCAGAAACCAGTAGAGATAGAGGCTTAAAAATTGTTCTTGTTAACTACCCAGGCCGATATGGCCTGAGCTCTCTATTATTCATGGCGTCTAAAAACATGAAAGTTTGTTAACACATGATCTCCTATCGGTATCGCTAAGCTTCTCCCCTCTCATGTAGCGCTAATAGGCTTTTTGTTTTTTCAAATGTTTAATTCGTTCAAAACCTAAATACAACCCAGGAATAACAAATAATGTCAATAGGGTCGAAATCGCTAAACCCCATACTATAACCGTTGCAATGGGGCTCCATAAAGCAGACCTCCCTCCAACGCCTATTGCCAGTGAGGACAAGCCAGCTATCGTTGTTAACGACGTGATAAGTATGGGCACAACACGTCTACGACTCGCATAAACAATAGCATGTAGGGGTGACATACCTCGGTTGCGCCTTTCATTAGCTGCAGATACCAATACAATAGCCGCATTAACCGATATACCTGCCAGTGCAACTGCACCATACATAGTATACAAACTGAAGGGTTGACGGCTAACCGCTAAACCAAAAATAACACCAATAAAAGCTAGAAAGACCGTCAATAAAATGATTAATGGCTGAAAATAACTACGAAACTGGGTGGCAATAATAAGGTACATTAATAACATGCCAAATAAAAACAGTATCAAAATATTCTCAAGACTTTCATTAATATCATCCAATAAACCACTGCGCTCAATTCTCAGGTTGGGATATTTAGATGCTTTGCTCTGCCATAAGGCCATTACCTCATCATTGGCAGTGCGAGTATTGGTCAATTGGGTATCAATATCAGCATATATCGTGATAGTGCGTAAAAAGTTATGGTGTACTATTTGAGTAGGGCTCTTTTGATAGTATGCATTAACCAACTGACTCAACGGAATTTCATCACCTGAAGAAGAAATTATATAGTATGAAATAACATCATTGATATTAATAGTATCTCTCGACTCTGCTCTGACAAGTAACGATATTTCTTCTCCCTGACCCTGAAACTTTGTAATGACATGACCATCGACCATTATACTCAATGTGCGTCGAACCATATGACTACTTAATCCCGCTTGCAGAATAGCATTTTGATTTAGCTCTAGCCGCAACTCGCTTTGACCAAGAGAATCATTTGACTTAATATCTCTTATTCCTTTTATAGTTGACATATCCTGCATCATATCGCTCACAGCACGACGAATGTCATCAAAATTCTCTCCTTGTATCTTTAACTCAATCGGTGATCCTTTTGGTGGCCCACCGGATAAACGGAAAAAACTGATATTGACAGGGCCTAGTATATTGTGAACACTTTTTTTCAGACTTGTAATAACATCGTCAACACTTGCCATGTTCCCCTCTTTAGGTCGTAAACTGACGGCTACCTGACCAAAAATATTCCCTGACAGTGGGGAGGTATCCGTAAATTGTTGACCCGCTGTACTAACAGCAGAGCGCAGTTCCTGAGGTTTAACAATTTCGCGCACTTTGGATTCAATCGCTTCGGCAATGGATAGTGTTTTTTCCAACGTCGTGCCTATTGGCATTTCTATATTGATATAGAATAATCGCAGAGTATCACTAGCAAAGAAATTAACTTTTACAAAACCACTAACAATAATAATCACGGCAAGCATCAATGCAACCAGACCACCTGCTGCTATCCTTAATGGATGACGTAATGCTTTAATTAATAAGTGACTATAGTAACGTCTAAGCTGCCGCAAAAAGTATTGACGACGATGTTGAAGCCAACCGATATGATTCAATCGAATGTTGAAACCAATAATATGGGCAGGGAGTATCCAATAAGCTTCTATTAGACTAAGCAGAAGTGCTAAGGTGACAACAAATGGCACAACCTCTAGAAATTGCCCAAGAATTCCTGGTAATAACATCAATGGTAAAAAAGCAGCAATGGTAGTCAGTACTGATGAAGTCACAGGTGCGACAACCTCTTTCAGCCCTTCTATGGAAGCCGTCACTGCATCTGCGCCACGTTCTAATCGATAATAAATAGATTCAACAACAACAACAGCATCATCAACCAGCATACCAAGACTGATAACCACACCAAGTAATACCATCACATTCAGGGTTTCCCCCTGTATATTTAAAACCCAGAATACACCCGCTAATACAAAAGGAATGGCTATACTGGTGAGTAATGACATTTTAAAACCCAAAAAAATAAAGGTAACCAATAACACCATACATAAACCCAGCAGCGCATTATTTTGCATAACCTGTAAGGCGTTGCGTGTTATTTCTGTTTGATCATCGACTAACACGAGCTTTGCACCGATTTGTACAGCATGCCGATTGTTCTCAGTGATATAAGCCTTTATGCGCTCAAGCATTTTCAGCGTATTGGTATTAGGTGATTTAGCAATTGACAACATAATGGCTGGCTTACCTTTATAGGTAACGAGCTCTGTAGGTTGTTCACGACCTCTTTGCACTGTGGCAATGGTATTGAGAGCTACGTCACCTCCCGAAGTTTTTATTCGTGTTTCTCCCAACTTTTTTGGATCATTGTATATACCCGTTAATCTGACCAACCAGCTCTGATTACCAACGTTAATATCACCAACAGATATATCTTGAAAAGTATTCGCGATATTATCTGCTACGTCACTAGCATTAAGGCCAAGGGCCATCAATTTTTCAGGCATAAGGATGACTTGTAGTTCCGGTTCTGTATAACCAGACAAAGTGACTCGATCAATTTCCTTAAAACGAGTGAGCTCTTTATCCACTCGCTTTGCATAACATCGCAGGCCCTCATCATATGATGGGCCTGTCACTAAAATCATCGCTGTTGGAAAGCCATTAGATGTGGTAATTTCAAAAATGAAGGGTTTTCCTGCTGCAGAGGGCAATTGTGATTCTTTGTTCTGAATTTCACGGCGTAACTCACTCATTCGTTTATCGAATTCACGAGGGGGTAAATCGTTAAAACGAACGAGAATACTGGATAAACCATCTCGACTTTTAGAGTTAACAAAGCGAATACCAGTAATACTTTGAATGGCATTTTCTATCGGGTTGGTAATACGCTTTTCTACATCCTCTGCAGAGGCACCCGGCATCGTAGTGACCACTTGAATCCAATTAAAATTGATTTCAGGGTCTTGTTGACGAGGCATAGATATATAAGATAGAAAACCAATAATAATGACTAATAGAAAAGCCAAATTGGCAAACACATCATTTTTAAGAATTTCAGCAAACATACTAGATTTTTATGGGTCTCTATTAATGAGTAGCTGTGGTGTTGACACTTGAATTTCTTCTCCTACATTAACGCCAAAACGACCATCAATAAGAATCGGACTATGCTCTGTAAAATGACTGTCCATAGTCACCAGCACTGGCTGCCCTTCCTTAGCCCCTTCGATGACTTTAAATAACGCAACCGTTTTTTGCTCATGTACACCAGCGTAGAGTACACCGAGTTTTCCATCCCGTCGGGAAAGATATTCTGACGGGAGAGCTGGTAAAGGATGTGTCCACACTAATTGACCGGAGCTACCTGGTAAAGGCTTTTCATTTTTAAAACGCAGACGAACTTCCTGAGTGCGGCGAATACTATCAACGGCTAATGTAACAACTCTAAAAATCAGAGGGTATTTTTTTTTGTCTTGAAGAAAATACACTGGGCGACTGTAAGCAATCATATTCGCTTCATGACTGGTTAAGTGCGCTGATACCTCCATATTTTTAGTATCAATGAGCCTCACCATATTAGTGGATGGGGTTGCGAACTGCCCTATTGTTGCAAACCTTTCCGTGATAATAGCCGTAAAAGGAGCATGGATAAGACATTTTTCAACATTTCTTTTCCTTAATTGATAAACTGAGTTATCTCTACGCTGATTTGCCTGATTGCGTTCATGCTCACTGTTCAGACGGTCTAGGCTTTGTTTGGAAGTTGTTTTTTTTTGATAAAGCTTTCGCGTACGTTGATAATCCAATTGACTTAATTTTGTCATTGCCATACTGGCGGCTAATTGTGCTTCGGCTTGCTGGAGGCGATGTTTTTCATCTCGACAATCCAACTTAATGAGAGGAGCATTTTTTTCAACAACATCACCAACCTGCACGTATATTTCCTCTACGGATGCATTTAATTCTGCACTTAAAACAGCATCATTTAAGCTGATCGCTCTGGCAGGACGATGAAATGTATAATCAATCAGTAAATCAGCAAGTGCTTTAGTCGATACTGTGATTATTTTTTCCTCTATCACTTCTTGCTCTTGACTACAACTGCTGATCAATATCAATAAAATAATAAGAATTGGTTGTGTTTTTTGCTTTAGATTCAGCATTTAGATATTTTTCCTGAGGAGATAAAACACACCGCAACAGCTCTAACATGATAAAGCTGGATTGTATAGTACAACCTTTAGATAATAACATATAGTGGTTGCGTATAATAAAGTGATATAAGTATCAGACATCATTTGCATCCAACCTAGCCAGAATATCATGTAACTACGTTTGTTAGGTCACTGGTTTCCTTTAACTAGCTTCAGTCTTTTGGCACTATCAATATCGAATGTTGGGCCATACAATGTGATGGAGCACCGTTGGTATCAAGCATATGGGGATATATTCACTGTGTGTTTCATAAGGCAGTGTCTCTTTTATGGTTGTCTTTTCAGTCATTCGCTCTACGGTAAGATGATGCTCCCGAAACACAATGAATGTTGGTAGGATGGGGCTAAGGACTTGAGCAAGAAACAGAGATAATGCTTCTGCTGATGCTTGAAGATTTAATCAATATCTGGTACCAACAGCTCAACGTTCTTCAATAGTCAATCTATGCAGTCTATTTTATCTGTGGTTACTCACTCATGTATTGCTCAATACATTTTGTTAACAATATATCGTCAGCCGACAGATTCAACAACTCATCTGCACGATACGAATACTTTTTATGCAATACCTTTAATGCAGATGAACGGGCTCCAACACTTTTATGACACCTAGCAATATCATAAAGTACCTCCCCCGTATTCTCATCACCAATGGTTTCGGCAATATCAATGAGTGCCATTTGACTGTATATCATCGATGCATAATTGACTTGAGTGATCCTCGCACGGTTATTGGATAATAGATCAAACCGATATTGTTGACGGGTGAGACTTTTTGCATCTATAGGAATGATATTAAGGGAAATCGATATGTCCGAAGGTGGAAACTGTGCATGAATATCCGTATTGGCACGCATAAATAGTATGCGACCTTCGTGAAATCGCACTCGGTCTTGACGTTCAACACTCACTTCCTCTCCTACAATCCCGGCAATGTTATTGTTATCATACTGAAGCAGTTCAGTTTCATAACCAGGCCCATGTAAACTTAAGGTAAGCAAATCAAAAGTATGATCATGATATATTTCTTCGACGAAGACTTTTTTTCTAATGGCATCTGAATGACCTGAAGTAGGTGGCATCCATACATTGGCACGTAAATAATAGCCCTTTGCTGAACCCACAATTTGGAATACCTGACTAGTTGGCTGACTTACATTGTAAGTATTGTCTCCTTTTAGGAATTAAATGAGTTTCCTCTTTAAAAAGTCAACAAACCATTGTTTATTCTTCCCCAGTTTTTTAATGATATGAGCAACCTGTAAACAACTGTCTTTTTCATTAACATTAAACTCTGCATCCAACTGCTCTATCGCTTCCTCAAAGGTTATTGAACCTTGGTCTTCCAAATCAATAATGTCTGCCATATTATTTAAATCTCTATGAATTTTTTATAAATTCTGACTATTCTGCACATTCACTAACCATGCGTTGACAGGATTGCCGTACGTCGTCATTAACATCCTTTAAGCCTTGAAGAACAGCGGATTCAGCGATGCTACTTTCTGCCAGTACTGAGGCTTTAATAGCTTCCCAGCGAACAGTGTGATCACTAGAGGTCAAGCCTAGTTGAAGAATGTCTTCAACATTACAATGACTACGGGCAAGTGACGGCAGTAGTTTAAAAATTATTTTTGATCGTGATTTATCACTACTAGCATCAATCATGTGTAAAGGTCTTAAAGTGTCAGATGTAAATTCTATTTGCATATCCAATAAAGGTTTTGTAGTTATGGATAGAGCAACAAAACTCTTCTGCATATCAACCTTGTGAAATCCAGTCTGGCAATCTGAAATTAAACATTCACCAGGCTTAATCAGGCAATGGCCTTTTTCCTGTAGTGCTGTACTGATAAATTGTCTATCCCAGTGGGTATTAGTGAGTGCTTCCTGAAATTGCCAGTGTTTTACAGGTATCTCTCCCTGAAGACAAACAAGAGTGATGTTATAAGTAGAAGAGCAGCATCGGTTGTTCTGAGCAGGCATATGATCCGAGACCAACAGGGTAATAACAAAATCACTATTCGAATACAGATTGAGTCTGCCTGGTCCGCAAGGGAACTCAAGTTCATCATTCGTTAAACTCAGCGCCATTAAATCTGTATGTAACGCACATGACTGTTGGTATAAAACATGACTATCGTAACAGTTTAATATCTCCTGACAGGCATATTGTTTTTCAACCACATTGTCAAGTTTCACCCCGTCAAACAGTCCCTCCAATAAAGTAATAAGCTCTAAAAACCAAGAGTGTTGTGGTGAGTTTTTATAAAGTGCATAAATGGTATTTTTATATCGAGATTGAAACATGTGGCCTTTAACTTTTATAAAGTGTAATGTCAGACAGAACAATAAAATAGTATAAAAAATACATTCGATAGCATCATGGTATAGTCTACCCTTTTATCGTCTAAACAGTTGAAGCTTGTCACTAAAAATCACCGACAAGCCTCTCTCTCCATTTGCATTAATGATCAGTTACTACATTTACAATTATGGTAACGATTATAGTAATAGATACTGACGATACCCCTTCTTCCGATAAAAGAGCTTCCCTTTGTAAATTAATATTTTGTACTTTATCTAGATTTAATTTCATAATGTTTCACCTCTACTAAAAATTATCACTCAAGCTAAATGACTAAATATTCCTTGATGGCTTTAATCATTTCTAAAAAATAACATGACCTGATGAAGCTATCAAGACAAGCGCCTTCATCCTAAGAACTGCAGCCAAAAAATGGGGAGATAATTAAATCATTTTGCTATCAGGGGGTTCTGCATGCGCTCCAATCATTTTTCCTATTTCTGATTGCGTCATGCCTTTTTTGCGAAGTCTGTTGCTTTTCTTCAACCAATTCGGGGAGGGAAGGGTGGACAGTCTCTTTTGGTTTTAGTAGGTTTACGGGACTGTCAATGTACGACTTCATCGATTATGTCGAGGCACAAAACATAAAGGGTGACGTGTTTTGTTCCACAATTTTTTGAACCAAGGGCAAGACCATACCTAGAAACGTTCATCTTGCCAAACGCCATTCCACACTTAGACTTTTAAGGGAGAGCGAGCAGAATCAATATTGAATTTACCACGTGACATTTCTTTCAGTACTTGAAATACGAATTCATCTTCAGAAAGTCCACTCAGCTTCTGCTGCTGAATAAATAGAGACTCACCCCATTTGGCAATAATATTGACATCAATTTTCCATTCACCTTGTTCTTTATAAAAATGGCAGTTTAAAGGCATAGGTTGACCACCAACAATGACTTGTCCTGAAGCAAAGTCTTCCTTAATATGAACATTGCCAATACTAATCCCCAACAATCTACTTTTATCAACCCATCCATTATTAACAGCATAAATAAACAGCTTTTCTCCATTCATTTTGCTAAGTTTATCCTCAGATATCATATAGCGTACTGTCAGGATATGTATCTTGTCCAAAATACTAATAGATGAAAAATTTTCATTACTAAGATCCATAGATACCTTATATACATAATCATAGTAATCCCGGGTATTTTTATCGACACTGGAATAAGCCAAAATACCTTTATCATTCGTTACTGCATTAACGTAAGTGGCAAATGTCCATTTGACCATTTCTTCATCCGTTGCTGAGTGAACAAAAAACGAAACACTCAACGTCAATAACATACTGACTAACACACAACTATTCTTATACATACCCAGCCCCTACAGTGAAAAGGTGATGCCATACCAATCAAAAGATTTTTTATAGCTTGTACCAATAAGAATAGACTCGTTTTAAAACTACGCAAATACCACATAAATAAGACGCGGTTGAAAGAAGAAATAATATGATTAATAAGAACGGATGATCATAAGACCCTAACCACCTCACAAACGCCACAAAACACTGACAAACTATAGAATTCCACTTTCATATGAGAACCTGATAGATCAATCAAACAGGAGGGTTTACTACTTACTGATATTAAACCAGAGCAACAAGAAAAAAAATAATATAAGCAAGGTAACTCATGACATTTAGCACATACATCACTATCCCGCATTTTCGATAGACACTCAGACAAAGCATTACATCTTGGCGCAATAACGATTACAATGAGATATAAGCATCCAGGGAAAACCATTCAATCTCTGGCTGTAAGCCCCTCACGGATGGTTAATCACAAGCACAGAGCCAAATGATTAATCTCTAATATAGTGTATTGCCTATTCAAGTCCTGCTAGTGACGGAAACGGGCAAGATGGATAGATATAGCGAGCGTATTATCATTTGTCATGATGAATATATACCGAAAATAAGGTATCAATACCACAACGTTCACACTGTCGAATAGCTTTCGCCTGAACCCATATTTTTTTCAATAGGATGATGCGTTCTTTTGAATTTAAGTCAACAATTGGATAATAACCCCGTGCAATTGTTATGATTTCTCCGTTCATAGAAAAAATACCTATGAGCCACCGATTTTAAGAATCTAGCGTAGAAAGGAATCTACTTAAACTCCGCCACCGTAGCTAAATTTTTGACGGAACTCAATAAACCTAAACGATATACATCCTGGCTATTTTTGTCTTCACCCAGGTATTTTTGCAAACGTGCAAGCTCTGCATAAGTTTCTGGAGATGTTTGTAGTTCAAGACTTTGTTTAAAAAAATCCTTAGCTCTCCCCCATTGCTTACATTGTAAACAAAGGCGCCCTAACGCTAATAATAATATGGGATTTTTTTCTCTGGATGTTGTTAACCATGGCTCAGCCGTCTTTAACGCTTTTTCAGGCTTGCTGGTCTGAAGTAAACCATACAATTCAGCCCATTCATCATGCCATTGACGTTTTAACGATTTCGCTAATAACGATTCGGCTTGATCATATTTTCTCAATGCCATTAACTCACGGGCATAACTTGATAGCAGCACACAATCTTGTTGGAAATTCGCAGGAACTTTTTTCCAGTACTGATTTAGCGCTTCGTATTTTTCTTCATTACCTAGCTCTATCTTTTTACTGATGACGTCTGCCAATAATGCTTGGCGCAGCTTTTGTTCCAGGTAATAACGTTGTTTAAGACTACCAATATTTTGCTGATGTAATTTAGGTAATAGCTTCTTCATAGAAGCCCAGTCGTTAAGAGCCTCATAGACTTGTTGTTGCAATGCAAGTACAACAGGGTGAAGGGGCTTAATCTTGACTGCGCGTTCCAGCGTTGCTAACGCCTGCTCATATTGTTGATTGGACAATTGCATACGCGCTTGCGTTAAAGCAACCGCCAACCCACTGTTTACTGTACTTTTCTCAGCCCGATGTAATAGCTGTAGAGCGTCCTGTTCATTGCCCATTTTATAGGCACAACTAGCTGCCGCCAGATAATTAATAATAGGGGCAGACATTTTTTTAGCTGAACGGGTGAGTTTGTTGTAGGCAGATAACCAGTTACCTTCGATAAAGTGTATTAAGCCAACCATGGTTTGTTGTTGTGCTTTGTGCTCACTATAGCCGACAATCTTTTGCTTGGTCGAAGACAGTCCACGCAAGCTGCCGATCACCAAATAGATACAAAGCCATAGCATAAAAATCATTCCTATAGCAGCGAACACACCAAACCACACACTCATTTCAATGCTAGTCTTTCCCCAAACAATCAAGATATAACCGGAACCTTGTTGAACCTGATAAACGAATAAGCCACCGATGACTAACGCTGCACAAAATAATAAAAGAAGACGCATCATGAAGCGGTTTCCGACTTATTTTCCGTATGCTCTATGCTACGACTCTCATCAGAACGGTGTGGTGTTAAGTGCTTGTCACCTTGGTTATAGCGCTCGATATGTTCGACCAGCAACGATAGAGAACGGCTGATATCCGGTAGAGTATTCACAATTCTTTGGCGTTGCAATATTGCAATTTGATTCACCATCGCTTGCTTTTCAGCAAAGTGGTTGTAGTGAGTATCCAGCCAATAAACCACTTTTTCTAAGCTTTGACGATAAATCACTTTCTTTTCTCGTAATAACGCAATTTGTGCCTGTTCCAACATCAAACGTAAGTTTTGACGCATCACCGCCTGTTGCAAATTAGACAATAGTGGCTTAACCGGCTGACTATGATCATCAATACGAATCGCCTTATCGATAACACCTTTAACAGCACGAGAGATACTTAACCAGACACGGTTATACCATGTCGTCGTCTCTAAAACTGACGACGGAGTGATATCGACGACATCGGGTTGCTTAGTCAATGAATGGATTGATACGGAGGGTAATTGGTCCACTTGCTTAATCAGAGCAGAAATTTGTAAGTACAACCCTTCCCGATCAATAATCGGTGCCAACTTTAAAGCAACAATTTCTTTATTAATGCGATCGCGTACGGGAAAGAGTTGTGGATCATCCACAGCACGTAAAATGGCATCAGCAGATGTCAATAAGCCTGTAATACTGATAGCATCACTATCGATTAATTGCCTTTGGTTAGCTAGCCTCAATAAATATCGGGCCTCTTCCAACATCCAGGCTTTATTATTGGCGCCACTTAATCGCCGCAATTGTTCTGCATGGGCATCAAGACGCTGTTGCGTGGCTCGCTGATAACTATTAAACGCAGCGGTAACGTCAGAATGGCTTTGCTGCTGTTTTTTCAACTCGGTCAATTGCGAAGACAATGATGTTTGCTGACGACCAAGTTGGGAATACTGTGAGTCCTGTTCAGCAATCGCGGTTTCGAATTGTTGCGTACGAGTATTCTGAATTGACCAGAACTGCCAACCAAAATAAGCACTGATGAGCAAACTAACCGCAATCAATAGTAACAAGACCGTCTGCAATAACCCTATCCAGCTTGTTCCCTTTTCTATCACTCCAGGATGCTGGGTTACCGTTGCCTCTTTATGGTCTTTTTTAACCTTTTTTTTAAGTGCCCCATCAGATTCCGCATTATTATCAGCCTTTGTTTGTCTCTTTTGTTTTACACTCTTCTCTACAGATTGTGCTGGCCATTCTTTTTGTGTCTCGTTAGCATTGTTATTGATGTTTATATCGACACCATTATCAACGTTGCTATTACGGTTATTACTGTTGCCAGTCATACAATGCCTCTATCATACTATTGTGGGTTGCGTTGTGAGCCACAATACGTTGGCTGAACCCTGCATTGGCCGCCAGTTCCGCCACGCGTTCACCAGGAAGTAAAATAGGCTGCTTTAGCAACCATAGTAAATCATTTTGTTCTATTATATTGCACAGATTTTCTAATGTTTCACCACTGTGCACAACGAGTACCGTTTGTTTGTCGCTGGATTTAAAGGTAGGTTCCAATGGCTGTAGAGAATGACTCGGCGCCACACGTTGATAAAGTTCACAATAATCAACGTTGGCTCCACGTTCACGCAATTGTTCGGCCAGATAACGACGACCTCCCTGACCACGAAAAATAATAATATTTTCTCCATTAATATGTTGCAAATGTTTATGAGACAATAACGCTTCGCTATTCATAGCCTCAGAAGCTGAATGAATATCCAATTGCATCGTGTTGTTTTCTAGAGCCGCCAATGTTGCCTTTCCTATCGCAAAAAACGCCACCCCCATTGGTAACTGAGGCCAGTATTGATCAAGCCATTGCAAACCATACTTCACCGCATTTTGACTAATAAAAATCGCTTTTTGATAAGTATCAAACGCTAATATATGGTTCGTAATACGCTGCTTGGCCGAAACTTCAGTGACTGGCTTAATCACCATCATAGGTTGTAACGACACACTTGCTCCCAACGCTTTGAGCTGTTTTACCCAGGGAACCGCCTGATCTTCAGGGCGTGTCACCAACAGATGATAGTTATCCAGCCTTACGCTCACAGGTGATTCTCATAAACCGCTGTTAATATATGGTCTGCACCCTTGGCTAATAAACGCTCCGCCAAGCGAATGCCCATGAGCTCAGCCTCTTCTACTGCTTCTACGACCCCCACAATCTCATCAGCCAGAACCAGACTGCCATCTGGTCGCCCAACCAAACCACGTAACCATAATTGTTGATTATGTTCTGGAGAATGAATAGCATAGCAAGCAATAGGCACCTGACAACCTCCTTGCAAACGACGGCTCATAGCCCGTTCTGCCATCACACACTCCATTGTTACTCGGTGGTTTAATGGTGCCAGCAATGTCTGTATGGCCGTATCATCACTTCGACACTCAATACCTATGGCTCCCTGACCACCTGCAGGCAAGCAAAGCTGTGGACTAAGGCGCTCGGCAATACGGTCTTCCATGTTGAGGCGCATTAAACCAGCTGCGGCCAGAATAATCGCATCGTATTGTGCTTCATCTAGTTTACGTAACCGGGTATTCACATTACCGCGTAAAAACTTCACCACTAAATCGGGACGTTTTTCCATCAACTGGCACTGTCGACGAAGGCTTGACGTACCAACAACTGCACCACGAGGTAGATCCTCAAAACAAGAAAACTGGTTGGAAACAAAGGCATCTCGTGGTTCTTCCCGTTCACAAATAACGGCCAGGCCCAGACCCTCTGGAAATTCCATCGGTACATCTTTCATTGAATGCACGGCAATATCCGCCGAACCATCTAATAAAGCATGCTCTAACTCTTTAACGAACAAACCTTTGCCGCCCACTTTGGATAAAGACACATCCAGAATCTGATCACCACGGCTGGTCATGGGCAGTAACCTTACCGTGACCTCCGGATAGAGTTGTTTCAAGCATGCTTTAACATACTCAGCCTGCCATAACGCGAGCTGACTTTCTCGCGTGGCAATGATTAGCTCTCGAGAAGGAAAGGGAGTATTGGTCATAGAAAAGTTCGTTATGCTGAGTAAAGGCTAATGATAGCAAAAGCAAGAGAAAAAGGAACGCAGCAAGCGGTAGAACCCACAGCTCTCTACAAACTCTTCAACAAACGCTTAACCTTACCAGCATAACGACGGCTCACCACAGGCTGATGCGTTATCCCTTTTAAACGCACTGAATAATGTCCCCCAACGGCACGATTCAGGCCATCGATATAGTGAGTGGCTACCATGGCATTTCGATGAACCCGAGTAAAGTGGGTAGAAAATTTCACTTCAAGCTGCTTAAGTGTGCCATCCATTAGGAATTCACCCTCAGGACACATTACGGTAATGTATTTACTGTCCGCTAGAAAACAGCGAATAGACTCAATAGGAATAAGATCAATACCTCGGTGACTACGTACGGTAATGTGCTGGGCCGCAGGCTGTTGAACCTCCTGTTCTTGTTGAGCGGATAGCTGTGCCCGGGTTATGGCTTGAGCTTGAATCAACGCTTGTTCAAGCTGCGCTTTTTGAATAGGTTTTAACAAATAGCCAACAGCAATCGTTGCAAAAGCATCCAGTGCATACTGCCCATAAGCGGTAGTGAATATAATAGCGGGAGGGTTCTCTAGCTCTGTCAGTTGTTCCGCCACCTGTAGTCCGTTACCTCCGGGCATCTCAATATCCAGCAACACAATATCAGGCTTGCAACTATAGATAGCTTTTAATGCCGTGTCAGGACAGGCTGCGGTCGCGACTATGTCATGATCTAATGCGGTCACCAAACGATGTAAACGATCCCTTGCCAAGGGTTCATCATCAACAATCACCAAGTCCACTTGTTATTCTTCCATGTCAATCGTTAATGTCACCTGATAATAATTGACGCCTTGATGACAATGTTGCTTCGCCTCAATACTGGCCTTTTTGCCATAATAAGCCTGTAAGCGGTAGGCGATATTTTGTAAGGCCACCCCATTATTTTTAAGCTCAGGTAAACAGTCTGTTCGATTATCGCTGTTTTCAGAGACTGGATTGGTTACTATAATCCTTAATACCTCTTTATCAACCCTAGTAGAAATACTAACCAGCCCTCCTTCAGGTAAGCCCTGTATACCGTGGCAGATGGCATTTTCCACCAATGGCTGTAATGTTAGTGAGGGGACTTTTACGGAACTTAACACATGGTCACAAGACCACTCCAACTGCAAACGGTCACCCAGACGTACTTTTTCAATATTGGCATAATGACGACAGAGGTCAATTTCCTGGGCTAAAGGCACCAAGCTAGTTTCTTTTAAACTCTCTCGAAACAGTTCACTCAGGTTTTCGACGACCTGTTCTGCAAGTTCTGGGTTAACAGGAATGAGACTGGCAATGGCATTCATGGAATTAAATAAAAAATGGGGTCGAATACGCGCATTTAATGCCTGAATTCGGGATTGTAATTCTGCCTGCTGCTGATTGCGCAACTGTTGCTGTAGGTAAAGGTAACGCAGAAATATCCCAGAGAATATCGCCGCTAATAACATATTTTTTAATAGCCCCATGCCACTGGGGTCATCATCCATAATGTACCAAGCACCCACCAAAATCAACAGTGCGATCAGCAACACCGTACCATAAGCCAGACAACCGCCTATAACCACCGAAACACGAGAGAAAATACGCGATAACTGGCACAACGCCCATGCAGATAACAGAATAATCCACTGGACAATCATGGAAGTATACCCTAGCTGCACCCAGGAAAATGTGAGTAGTGGATTCTGTACCAAGACCAGAGCCAATGCCAGCAGCTCTCCAGCCAACACCAAACTTAATATAGCCATAGTACTGCACAGGTGTGGCAGCAAATCATTTTCAGTGTCTTCCGCACTCAACGAGCTTTTCATAAAATTTCTCGGGGCTGTCCCAGATAACTCGCCCACTTTTTGTTTAACTCACTGTTTTAATTGTTGTTTTGTTTGTGGGGTGTTAAAACACCACTCACATTCCTTCAAAGATAATGGGAAATGGTCTCTCGGAACACCATTAAATTGACGTAAATGACGCTTAGCTTGATTCTAAAAGCGCTCAATCCCACTGATCTGATTGTGTTTATTAGCCAACAACATAGAATGGTTAATTGTATAATATTTACACTCTGACGTATCGAGTGCGTTTGCGTTGTAACTACGCCAACAATCGCTACGCTGTTTTTCGACTAACATCCACCCATTTGGATGCGCAACGAGCGATTGTTTCTGTGACAAAATGTTCTATCCATGTAGATGGCTTTGCCCAGCTTAATCGACTCTTTCTCATGGTATCTCAAATAATACAATTGAAGAAGAACGGGGGCCAGATGATGAACTGAGACTGCAATTTGAAGCCTTACAGCAGTTTTCACCCCACTTATCAATCATTATTCATCATCAAACTACCTTTTTAAGAAGCAGCAGAAGCACAGAAGCAGAAGTAGGGTCACAGAAGTAGGGTCACAGAAGTAGGGTCAGATACAACTTTAACTTTCAACTTTCTTCCTCATTACGCTTTTTCGGCCTACCCATCTTAGCTGGCTTTACCCGCTGACCGTATAAAACTTCAACCTCATCACAAAAACGTCCACTCCCTAAAGCAAGCCCTTTATTCAGAGCGTTTCTAATATCATCCACTAATGGGCCATCAAGGCGGCTTTTAAATAATTCACGATAGTTATACAAGCGCTCTGCTTCTGCTTTACCCAAAGATAAATAATTATCATGGGGAGTGCATAATGATGACCCAACTCCTAAAGCATTACATCGATAGCTTGACCAACTGTAATCAGCAGGATCATCAACCATAGTGGCACGCACCGGGTTTAATTCTATGTAACGATAACAAACCAAAAGATAATTTTCCGTATCAACCAGGCTACTTTTATAGCGCCCTTCCCATAGAGTGCCTGACCGCCGATAGGCAAAATTAAAATACTGAACATACCGACGCCCCAGAGATTGCATCATCAACTGAATACCATCATCCGTCGATGGTGTTGCTAATAAATGCACATGATTTGTCATAAATACCCATGCGTGAATCGCCACTTTAAACTTAGTTGAATACTTATCTAACCAATGAGCATAAGCTGCAAAATCTTCTTTACTTGCAAAACATACACTACGGTTATTACCCCGTTGAACAATATGTTGTGCCAATCCCGCAGGACAAAATCTCGGCAAACGTGCCATAGCTACCTCCCTGTAACTTCAATTTATTTTAATGAAAGTTGTACCTGTCCCCACTTATTTGACCCCACTTATTTAAGGGCAACTGGCTGATTCAAGCGGGCTTTGAGATTGATACACCCGTCAGAATCAGAGTGATGGACGGGTGTTTGGTATTGACCACTGAGCCAGTTGATTAACCCACTGGACGACAATAGCCCGTGTAGCGATAGCCCGTAATAATTCCTTTCTTATCTACTATCCAGTAGTGAGTGCAAGAACGATCAATTTTATATTTGTATTCCTTTGCACCATTAGCGAGAGGAATTATTTGATCTGGTTC
Source organism: Candidatus Endobugula sertula (assembly GCA_001723645.1). Lineage (GTDB taxonomy): Bacteria > Pseudomonadota > Gammaproteobacteria > Pseudomonadales > Cellvibrionaceae > Endobugula > Endobugula sertula. The sequence goes on from MDLC01000035.1 coordinate 30,547, forward strand.
ATCCCATATTTTCTCAATCTCTTCCATAGAACGTCCTACTACTGGGTCACTTACATCCTCCCAAGAAACAAAGTAAGAACAGCCCGTAAACAGAATAACAACTAACAAAAAATAAATTATGCGCATCATTAGTATCCCACCACATAGGGTAATTGTTTGTCACGGTCACGCTCTTTGTTACGACTATAGGTGGTCGCAATATTAACGATTTGTTCAGTATTGAGGTGAGTTAACGGTTGAGATAATGCCGCCGTATAAGTAAAAGCTGCCGCAGGTATCATCCCAGGGACATTAAGAATATCTCTAGCTATACCTGTACCCAAAGACACTTGCATAACATCGTGTACGCCCGCAACGGCATTGACACCAGAAACTTGATTAAGCGCTTCAGAAAGGCGGCCACCTTCACAAGCCATGCAATTCGGATTTACGATAGTTTCTTGAGTTCCAATATTGTTAGCTCCTTCAACTGGCATATCAAGCGGTTTCTTACCAACCGCAGCACCACCTGGACCCATATCCAATTTGTAACCCACAACTTTTTTATAAAGCCCTGGCAAACTGCGCATCGCCATTAAGAACGCGGCACTCCGCGCCCCATTTGCAAATTTACCACCACCCAACTCAGCAGCTGTACCACCTATAATAGCTGTCGATATAGCCCGCTGGAACATATTACCTTTAACAAAACCACCAGCGTATGCAGCAAATCCTGCACTTAAAAATCCTCGGCCAAATTTTCCTCCCTGAACAACGGATGCTACCCCTCCCGTAAATGCCTGAGTAGCCAATTGCTTAAGGCTGTTTACCCCTCCTCCCGGCATAATTAAACCCGTTAATGCACCTTTTAGACCGGTGCGCAATATATTGCCCCCATTAACAGCGGCTCCCACAGCACCAGAAGCAAAACCAGCTATGGCAGCAGTCATGATCTTACCGCCACAAACAGCACACCAGAGGCTTATTGCGGCACCAACGATGACACCAACATAAGGTTTAATAGCTTTAACAACTTTCTTAACCACCTTCTTAACCGCTTTTTTGATACTTCTAAAGAGTTTCTTAAAGAAGTATCCACTCGGGTCAGTATATTTCATCGGGTTATTCATCACATAGCTATAGCGGTTATAGCTTTGCGAGAGGCTACCCGCCTGTATATGTGGATCAGCACTAATAAACCGCGCCAATGTCGCATCATACAGGCGTCCATTCATATGAATCAAGTTCACTTCCTGCACGTTTTCATGGCCGGTATAGCCTTTGTTGGTAAACGGCAGTTGGGTGAGGTACAACGGGTCATCTAGGCTGGCGTTGGCCTGCCACGGCAGGTCGCGTAATTTACCCCAAGAGTCAAAGCTGCGTCTGTCTACCACATTGGCGTGGGCATCGGTCACCAGATCGACACTGCCCAGAGCATCTTTATGCAGATATCTTGTTTGGGTGCCTTCGGTGGTGGAGACGATATGCTCCGCCACCAGTTGCCCTGCCGCATAGATATAGTGTTTCTGATCCACACCACCGCTGTTTTTGGTTAAACGCTCGTAGAGGCGGCCCACATAGAGGGTAGTATCCCCCTGATGGTTGACCTTCTTAAAGCGCGCACGGCTAGGCCCATAGCTAAAGGTAGCCGAGCGGCCATGTTGGGTCATTTGCATGGGCTTGTTAAAGCTGCTCCACTCAATGGTGCGACCATCGCCACTGGTCATATTGCCGTTGGCATCATATGAGTAGTGTTTGCCACCCGCTTGGGTCACGGCATGTGGCCCCGCATGGCTGCCATAGTGGTAGCTGCCGACATCGGATTTATAGGTGATATTACCCAACACATCATAATTGAGACTTTGGGTGTTATTCAGGTCAGTGACGTGACTGTAGAGATCGCTAGTGACATGCGTGGCGGTTAAACGATCCAGGCGATCATAGTCGTAGGTTTCCCGAATATCATTCACCAAGTCATCACGCAGTGTCACGTTTTGATAGGCATCGTATTGGTATTCCAAATGACGAATAGCATCAATGACCAATAAGCTGGAGTGAATACTTTGCAGTTGCCCCGTGGCTTGGTGATAGGCGTAGTCATTGACGATACCATTGCCATAGACCTCAGCACTGATACGGCCAGAGGCATCCACATCCACAGCCCGCCAGTAGGTGATCGTGTCGGTACCCGATTCTGCGACGTAGTCGCCATAGACATCAGCAGCGTTATCCAAGGTGGTCACAAACTGGAAGCTATGGTCCGCTGCCGCTAACGTTTGTTCCGCCAAGACCACCAGCTGTTCTGCAATCGCTGCATAGCGTTGGCTTTGAGCATTGAGCAAGTCGGTCACCGCTTGTAATTCATCCATGGTGTTATTTAAGTGACCCAAAAACTCTGGCGAGAGATTTTGCCCCTGAGCCACGGTAGCGGATAACTGGTTTTGGTGTTGGGTGAGATTGGTTTGTAAACCGTAACCCACCGAACCACTGCCAACTAACGATTGGTAATAGGCCCGTTGCAATTGATAGCGTTGGCCCAAAGTGCGTAGCTCATTGGCTTTTACCAGATAGTCATCGGCCAGTGTCGTCGCTTCAGCGATTAAGGGGCTGAGTGCGCTATAGTCATGGGCTTCGGCATGGGAGCGCAGGCCGGTAATGGCTTCGAGGAAACCATTCGCATTGTATTGATTCTCAGTATAGAAGTGTTGGGTACCGGGGTAAGTGATGCGTTTAACGCGGCCCAAGCTATCGTATTGCGTTTCGCTGGTAAAACTGCCTTGACCAGCCATCGTCGTGGTCACGCTAACCGGACGCCCCAAACTATCGTAGCGATAGTCTTTCGTTAAACCATGGCCGCTTTCTTGTAATAATTTACCAATGCTGCCTGGGGAAGCCGTGTTATCACCATACGTCCAGCTGCTGCTGCCTTCGGGCTCCACGCGGCTGATCATTCTACCCGCAATGTCATACTCCATTGTGACCGTTTGGTTCTTCGCATCCGTCTGACTCATTAATTGACCAAAAGCATTATAGCGGTAAGACCACTGGCCCATATTGGGATCATCCATACCAATCTTGCGGCCAAACTCATCATAGCTCAGTGTAATGGTCGTCGCTGCATCACCCGCTACGCGAGTGGTGAGTAAATTGCCATCGCTATTATAGGTATAATCCGTATAAGCCCCTTCCTCTTCTTCAATCCGCACCTTTTGACCAATAGCATTGGTGATGGTGGTTTTAGCCCGCTGTTCCGGGCCAGAGCGAACCGTGGTAGTGAGGCCATGGTATTCCGTCGTGATTTCATTCGTGGAACCGTGGGGGCCGGGTTCCGTAGCGCGAATGACACGACCCAAGGCATCATATTCACTGGTGGCCCAATACACATGGTTGCCAAAATAGTAATCGCGGCTGACGCGACTGACTTGGGCGAGGGGGTTATATTCCATATCACTGTAAACCAAACGCTCATCAAAGCCCTGTTTGACTTTACGCACTTCACGACCCAACGCATCGTATTGAATAGTGGCCGGTTGTGAGCCACGGGTTTGGGTCACCGTACAGCTATACGCAAAATTAGCTAAGTCACCACATTGACCGCTAGTAGCAAAGCGGCGATCTATGGTCGTCCAGGTGCCATCGGCACGATCTTCACGTACCTTGCGGCCAAAACCATCGTAAGTCCAAGTGGTGGTAATACCGTTGGGGCCCGTCGTTGATGCTAACCAACCTTCAGGGGTATAGGTAAAAGTTTCACACTGGTTTAAGGCATTACAACGTTGCGTGGGTTTACCCATGGCATCGTAAGCAGTGGTGGTCACGCGATGGGTTTCACCATCGGCAGAAACGCGCACGTGGGTTTTTTGGCCATAACTATCATAGGTGTAGCTTGTGGTGGTCAGTGGTAAGCCTGTTTGAGTACTCAGAATGCGCTCTTCGGTTAATAAACCTGTGGTGCTATCGTAAGTGAAATCCGAGGAACGGGTTTCATCACCGCCATAGGGGCTTTGGTGAGTCACGGTCGTATCCGTTAAACGGCCTAAATACCAACGGGAGGTATCGTTGGTATAGGTGCTGTCGGTTATTTTGGTAAAGGTTTGCCCATGACCACGAGTAGCCACCGTCACGCGACCAATATTGCCGTAGTGATCGATATCGCTGTGTGTTGTTGTCACCGTGGTCACTGGGTTGGTACCGTTACCCAGCTCATAGCTTTTTTGCACAGACCGCTGTAAGTTGACTTGATACATACCGGCGTTTAATTGGGTTGCCGTCATGGTATTCACCGACTCATTGACTTTTTGGCCGTGATAACGCTCAACCACACTTAACACACTACCGATGTAAGGGAAGCCCCGTTGGTCAAAGGTGGTGATTTGTTGTTTACCCGTAGCAGGATAGGTTTCGGTAATTTTTGAATAACCGTAAGAACCACGGCCTTGGGCGTGGGCTTTTAGACCTTCGTAGTGGTATTGCACCGTTGTGGTACCACCAACGCCATTGTCGGTGGTCACTGCTGACACAATCTGCTGGGCAGTTTGGAGGTCTTGGACCGGAAAGAGAGAGCCTGTGCCTTTCGTGTAGATCGCGTTATTCGTCGCAGGCATATAGGTCACTGTCGTGTTCTTGGCAAAGCTATCTGAAAATGCATGAATCTTGGGGTTACCTGCAAAATTTGACAGCATCGTCATATTATAAACACCATCACCATCACGACGCACAAGATCAGAGATTCCATCACCATTAAAATCCCCAGTGAGCCAGCGATAACCACTGCCAACACCCCCGCGGCTGTCAGTGTTACTCACAAAGTCCCAGCTGCCATCACCTTTCGCTAAAAACAGGGCATTGTATTGGCCACTCGCCTCCCGACGCACAAGATCCGTCAGCCCGTCACCATTAAAGTCACCGCTTAACCAAACATAACCACTGCCAACACCCCCACGGCTGTCGGTGTTAGCCACAAAGTTCCAGGTGCCATCGCCTTGAGCTAAAAACAGGGCATTGTATTGGCCACTCGCCTCCCGACGCGCAAGATCCGTCAGCC
>MDLC01000036.1 GCA_001723645.1 Candidatus Endobugula sertula
TTATCTTTATGCATTATTTGTATGAGGTGAGCAGTGATTGCTTACAGGGCTAGTTTTTGCTTGAAAATACTTGACTCAAAACGTAGTCCGTTATCAGTAATGACTTGTTCAATAGTGTATGGGGTGAGTTTGAAGCAGGTTTCAAAGAACCGCTTAGCCGTGTGGCTTGTGAGCTGAGGAACCGCCATAGCAATTGCATAATCACTCACTTCATCAATATACGTAAGGATATATCGCTTCATACCTCCCAGACGACGTTCTATCGCATCTAGGCCAACACATTCACCCACACGGCTCGCTTTATAACCCTTGGGACGCCGTGGTACTTGGCTTCGCTTATAGGTTTTCGGTTTGCCCCTAGCGGGCTAACACGCATTTTATCAGGTGCCTCTTTAATTAAACGACCAATCGCGGACTCGCTGGGGCAAGCTAACTGACGCTCTGCACACCACGGCTTTAATAAGACATGTAACTGCTCTTTACCCAAGTTAGGCCGTTCGCTACGCCAATGCCTAAGCTGTTTGATAATCAATGACGACCAGCAGCGTTTACGCCGAGTGTGAGGCGCTGTCGATTGACCCCTCAGCCCTTGTACACCTGACTCCCTGTAGCGCTTCTTCCAGTGATACAGCGTGCGACGACTCTTTTGGCTGTAGTCTAAAGCAGCTTCCAGCCCATGCTTATCCCAAAATGCCAGCACCTTTAGTTTGGCTTCTACTTTATCATCTATCATGTCGGCTTTTATCGCATAATCGGCAACCCGATAAAAGCCTTTAATCCATGTCCCTACGTACTGATTTTGCACTCAATCTCCTCCACGGAAAAGTGCAATATCTTTCTGAACTTATACAGTTTGTCGTCCTTTGCCACGATGACGCTAATGGTCGGATGAAGCGGAACGTTGTCATTTTTACACTCAGACCAGCTTCCGCTTTGGATGACTTGTACTTATTTGCTCTTATTTCCATCAATGTAGTGGGTGGCGACAGGAGAAATCGACTCAGTGCTGGAGGTGCTTGTTGGTTCAGAGGTTAAGGGGTTATTAACCCGTGAAGTGTTTTGGTAGTGGCGGGCATATGTTTTGCCTGCTGAATAATGAGGGTGGTTAGTATGGAATTAGCCTCATCGACAAGTCGTACTATACTGATCATCAATTTTCCTATACTCTTGCGTCCCTTGTATTCTATCTACCGAGAACATGGCTTAACCCTATTATTTTTCCTATGCGTCGTCAGGACTTTTCCTACTCTCTACCGGATGAATTAATTGCTTTCCAGCCCACTGAAAAGCGCTCTGGTAGTCGTTTACTGTGTTTGGACGGACATAATGGTTCAGTGTCCCATTGTCTGTTTCCACAGTTGATTGATCAATTATTTGCTGGTGATGTGATGGTCTTTAATGATACCAGAGTGATCCCAGCCCGAGTGTTTGGTCGTAAATGCAGTGGTGGCAAGGTGGAGATTCTTGTTGAGCGGATATTGGATCAACATCATATGTTGGCGCATGTGCGTGCAAGCAAATCACCCAAGCCAGGTACGGATATTGTGTTGGAAAATGGTCAGAGTCTCCAAATAACAGGGCGTCAGGACACGTTGTTCGACATCCAAAGTAAAACGCCTTTATTGGATTTATTGGACGAAATGGGCCATATGCCTTTACCACCTTATATTGAACGGGGAGATACTGTGGAAGATCGATCTCGTTATCAAACCGTTTATGGGCGTCATGTAGGTGCAGTCGCGGCGCCAACGGCGGGTTTGCATTTTGATGATAATATGATCCAGGCTATTGCTGACAAAGGAGTGACGATTGTGTATGTCACGCTTCATGTGGGAGCGGGAACCTTCCAGCCTGTTCGTGTTGATAATATTGACGAGCATGTGATGCATAGTGAGGTAATCAGTTTATCGGCTACAGCCAGCGAAATCATCAATTTGGCAAAGCGTGAGGGGCGTCGGGTGGTTGCCGTAGGCACAACCAGTGTACGCTGTTTAGAATCAGTGGCACAATTTAACGGTTTTTCTGAGGGTGAAGTACTTTGTGCTTATCAAGGTGAAACCAGTATTTTTATTACTCCGGGTTATCCATTTAAAGTGGTAGATGCGCTATTAACCAATTTCCACTTATCGGAGTCGACCCTGCTGATGCTGGTTTCTGCCTTTGCTGGGTATCAATTTACTATGTCAGCTTATCAACAGGCGATTGAAGAAAAGTATCGTTTTTTTAGTTATGGTGACGCAATGTTTATTACTCATAATCCCAGAGCAGCCGATCAGGGGCCTAAATAGCACTCAATAAGCCCAAGTTAACCTTATGAAAGAGAAAATACTTATGTCTGGTGAACAATCGCCCGATGCGCAGGTTCGTGAATGTTTCATGCAATTTGAGCTGGATACCAATGATGGTCATGCTCGTCGTGGACGTTTGTGCTTCCCTCGTGGTGATGTAGAGACTCCGGCCTTTATGCCTGTAGGAACCTATGGGACTGTAAAGGGAATGCTACCTAGAGATATTGAAGATATCGGCGCTCATATTATATTGGGCAATACCTTTCATTTAATGTTGCGTCCAGGAACAGACGTTATTAAGTCCCAATTCCATGTCCAGTCTGGTACTCCAGAAACTGCTCCGGGTACGTTACATGATTTTATGCATTGGCAAAAACCAATCCTAACGGATTCTGGTGGTTTTCAGGTTTTTAGTTTGGGGAAAATGCGTAAAATTACCGAAGAGGGAGTTACGTTTAATTCCCCTATTGATGGCAGTAGGATTTTTATTGGCCCGGAAAAATCTATCGAAGTTCAGCGAGACTTGGGTTCTGATATCGTGATGATTTTTGATGAATGTACACCCTATCCAGCCACTAAAGAAGAAGCTGGAGCGTCTATGCAATTGTCGTTGCGTTGGGCGGAACGAAGCATGAAAGCACATGACAATAGCCCTTCCGCCTTGTTTGGTATTATTCAAGGGGGGATGTATGAAGACTTACGTAAGGACTCTCTGGACGCGTTGGAACCAATGAACTTTGATGGCTATGCGATTGGCGGTTTATCTGTTGGTGAGCCAAAAGAGGATATGGTGCGTATCCTGGATGCTCTGGTCCATCAAATGCCAGTCAATAAACCTCGCTACTTAATGGGGGTAGGTAAGCCCGAAGACATTGTCGAAGCCGTACGCCGCGGCGTTGATATGTTTGACTGTGTCATGCCTACTCGCAATGCACGTAATGGTCATCTCTTTACCTTCCAGGGTGTGGTTAAAATTCGTAATGCCAAGCATCGATCTTCTACAAAACCACTGGATAGCCGTTGTGATTGTTATACCTGCACCCACTTCACCCGCGCTTACTTACACCATTTGGATAAGTGTAGAGAAATGTTAGGGGCTCAACTCAATACTATACATAACTTGAGACACTACCAACAACTCATGGCTGGATTGAGAGAAGCCATTGCAGAACAGCGTTTAGATGTTTTTATAAAAGCATTTTATGCTAATTTGGGAAAAGAGGTTCCGCCTTTATAATACGGTATTCAAGTGTCCTCCAGGGCGCAGCTCCTAAAAAATGCTTGAATAACCATACCCATGTCTCCATAAATGGGTATAATGCCGAGCCTTTATTTTAATAATAGTAGAGTTAATGGTATTGGCTATTATTTGGCTGGTACCACAAACATGAGACGTTTGTTATTCCTATGCTAAATCGTTATCCCCTATGGAAATACCTCTTGGTTGTGGCCATCCTTGTATTGAGCCTGGTTTACTCAGCGGCTAATTTATATGCTCCTGACCCCGCCATACAAATCTCAGGCGCTTCCAGTGCACTGGAAATGAATACTCTCACTTTAGGAAAAGTCACTAAGGCTTTAAAGGCTAATGACATAGAATATTTTGGTGAGACCCTTACGAATAAGAGTATTCTCGTGCGTTTGCGTGATAAAGATCAACAACTGGCCGCCAAAGAAACCATTAAGGGTGTCTTAAGGGACAATTATGTCGTGGCTTTAAATATGGCGCCAACCACACCCCATTGGCTGAGAAATATAGGGGCCTCACCCATGAAGTTGGGGTTAGATTTGTCGGGGGGTGTGCACTTTTTACTGGAGGTGAATACTGATACCGTTGTGTCTGATCGGCTTAAGTCGATACCTGCAAAGCTAAAGGAACGTTTACGTGGTGAAAATATTCGTTACCGTTCTGTGAGTGTTAATCAAAGTGGTCAAATAGTTGGTGTTTTTAAAACGGCTGAACTGCGTGATAAAGCCTCCAGTGTGTTCCGCTCTGAGTTATCTCAAGCCTCTCATTCTCTGGCTGCACAATATACTTATGAAAGAACCGAGGAAATGGGTAATTTTTATATTCGAGTACGCATGACAGAAGAAGCCATTCGTGAAGTTGAAGACTATACCGTTGCACAAAACTTAACCACTTTGCGTAATCGAGTCAATGAATTGGGTGTTTCTGAGCCTATTGTCCAACGACAGGGACGTAAGCGTATTGTGGTCGAGCTTCCTGGTGTACAGGATACCGCTGAGGCGAAGCGCATTATTGGTAAAACAGCCAATTTGGAATTTCGTTTGGAGGCCAAACCACGCGCTTCCTCAACCAGTAAGGAAAAGTTTGAATATCGAGACGAAGACGAACAACGGGCAACAGGTGGAGCTTATCTCGAACGTAAAGTGGTTATCAATGGAACCAATGTCTCCTCTGCCCAGGCGGGCTTTGGTCCTGAGTCTAATCTGCCTGAGGTTAACATTAGTCTGGATAGTGAAGGTGGGGCCAAAATGCACCGTAATACTCGGGGTAGTAATGTCGGGCGTCGTCTGGGGGTGTTATTTATCGAGTATAAAACCCGAACTCAGGATAAAAAAGGTCGTCCACTGGAGAAGCCTGTACAAATTATCGAGAAAAAAATTATCAGTTTGGCAACCATCCAATCTGCTCTCAATGCTCAGTTCCGTATTACAGGTTTAAATTCACCAGCAGAAGCGTCTGAATTAGCTTTGCTGTTGCGTGCTGGGGCTTTGGCTGCTCCAATGACCTTCGTGCAGGAGAGCACTATTGGACCATCTCTGGGTGAGGAGAATATTAAACTGGGTGTTATATCGGTTCAACTGGGTTTAGCCTTGGTTTTTATTTTTATGCTCTTGTATTATCGAGTCTTTGGTTTTGCAGCTAATTTTGCTTTGGTTTTTAACTTGGTATTACTTGTCGCAATCATGTCTTTATTGGGTGCAACCTTAACGCTTCCTGGTATAGCCGGAATTGTATTAACTGTAGGTATGGCGGTGGATGCGAATGTGCTGATTTTCTCAAGGATTAAAGAAGAATTAAAGCAAGGACTGTCACCGCAAATGGCGATTGATGCAGGGTTTAACCGGGCATTTACCACGATTCTTGATGCCAATTTGACCACATTGATTGTTGCTGTGATTCTTTATGGTATTGGTACTGGCCCGGTTAAGGGGTTTGCAATTACACTAGCGATAGGTATTTTGACGTCTATGTTTACAGCGATTTGGGGCACACGAGCGGTAGTTAATCTGGTATATGGCGGACGTTCAGTACAAAAATTGTGGATTTGATTCTGTTAATCATAATATTTCCCCTTACTGACTTATTTAATAAAGTGATTTTTAAAAAGAAGATAGCGCAATGTCTAAGCATGACAGTACAGTAGAAAAAAATATTAATTTTATGGGCCAGCGTTTTATCGCAATGGTTTTTTCTGGCCTATTGTTGATAGCCTCTATTGGATCTTTAGTCGTTAATGGTCTGCAATTTGGTTTAGATTTTACAGGGGGCTTGCAGATAGAAGCTGAGTTTGCCGAGAAAGCTGATTTGGAAAAAGTGCGCACAATATTGGCAGAAAGTGGATTTGCTGATGCCAGTATTGTGTATTTTGGTGCTGAAACAGAAGTGATGGTCAGGACGCAGCAAGAGTTAAAAAAGGGAGTGAAGGAAAAAATACTCTCTGCTTTGGAAGCTTCCACTGATAGCGGTGTAACGATTAAACGCATCGAGTTTGTGGGGCCTCAAGTAGGGGATGAGTTACGTGACCAAGGGGGTATTGGCATGCTCTTCGCTCTAGCTGTTGTCATGGCTTACGTGGCTTTACGTTTTCAATTTAAATTCTCTGTAGCTGCTGTAGCTGCGTTGATCCACGATGTCATTATTGTCCTGGGTATTTTTTCTATTTTTAAGTTTGATTTTGATTTAACGGTGTTAGCGGCAGTGCTGGCGGTAATTGGTTATTCTCTGAATGACACTATTGTTGTCTCTGACCGTATTCGTGAAAACTTTCGCAAACTACGTACTGGTTCAGCGGTTGAAATTATCAATACTTCTTTAACTCAAACATTAGGACGTACCTTGGTGACATCATTGACAACGATGCTGGTATTATTGGCATTATTCTTTGTTGGTGGTGAACTGATTCATGCTTTTTCTATCGCTTTGATTATTGGTATTGTTGTGGGTACTTATTCATCCATCTACGTAGCCGCTAACGTCTTGTTGTTGATGCAAATTACTAAAGAAGATCTTATCGTGCCTGTTAAGGAGGGTGCTGAGTTTGATGATTTACCTTAACCCCTCTAAACATTTAATGTGTCATATGAGATGCTTTTTGTCATATGGTCTACGACCTCTACTGGGTTGGAGATGTTGAGGCTCAAAGGTATTTGATGTTTATAAAGTCGTGAAAGTCCTTATATTTCAGCAAATTACGCGAACTTTGAGATCTTTTTTGCCTCACGAAAGCGGAGAAGAGTCCGGATCGTACGAGTTTGCTTTTTTATTTCAACAACTTAGCGTGAAACGTCGATATGCTCTGGGATCTGATAAGCGTTTTAATTATTGCCTGCCCCCAATGAGTTAGTTAGTATGCAATATTGCATAACATTTATACAGCATGTACAATGCATTTCGCCAAGAAATTGTTTTTTGGCGTCATCAAAACAAAGGGATTTTGCACTTTCCCAGTAAACAACGTCCCCTTGTATTAACTGTATCGAGGTACTCCCTCTATATATAAAAATAAATAAAAAAGGAATCGTAATGAAGTATTTAGCAATAATTTTTTCTGCATTTATATTAACTGCTTGCGGTAGCACATTAAAAATAACCAAACCACAAGAAAATGGCTATTATCAGACGAAAACGAAGGTAGCGCCAGAATCAATTTTAGTCTCTGAGAAAGTTGATCTTGCAAAATATAAGTCGATGTATTTTGCAAAAGTAGATTATGAAAATGATAAGAAATACTTAGATTTTTATAAGTCTTCAATCGAGAATATTAATTACTTTGATAAGGTATTAACTCAAACGGATATGGAACAAATGATCTTATCGAAGGGGTTAGCAGATAAAGTGACCAGCGTTTCAGATAATATTGGCTTATATCATGCGCAAAAAAATTTAGGTGACTTTTTAATTGGTGAGCTGAATACACAACATAAGGGTGGTTATGACTATGAAGCACAATTAAAGGTAATTGACCCTAGTAATGGAAAAGTATTATTTCACGTACAGAATAAAGCTCGTAATTGGGATGGCCTTGACCAACCATTATTTTTGCCAGTGTTTAATGCTTTTATCGATTGGTTAAAAGCTAATTCCTAAACTCTTATGGTTTTATATGAATATTAGTATTTTTTGTATTTTTGTTGTTCTTCTTATCGGTGGGTGTGCCTCGAATAGCTATGAAGAGCTTAGTGATATTCCTGACTTAGAAAACGTTAAGAAATTGCCCAAGGTCAATATAATTTCACCCGCTGGGTATGATTATTATCAGTATATTTTTAAGGACTTAGAGGTTTTTGAAGAAGTGTTAGCGGGATATACAGATGAAGGGTTGGAGATAAGAATTCAAAGGGACTCATCACCAGTTAATCAAGAGGCAAGCGCTGGATCATTAATGATATCGGCTGCGACTTTATTTTTAGTGCCAGCGGTTGGGCAGTTTGAAGAAAGCCTACATTTTTCTGTTTATGAAGACGCAAAGAAAATAAAAACCTATAGCTATAGTACTAAAAAATATCTATCTGTTGGGCTTTTTAGTAGCTCTGATTCTGTAGATGATTCTACTATTTCAAAAAAAATTGATACTGATATAATTAAAGTATTCATCGGTGAGTTTTCAGAAGACTATCATCAATTATAAATTTACTTATTGTTATGGGAAATTTTATAGGTAAATCGGAGGCTGTAAACAACTCTGTATATTTGCCAGTTTAGATATAATTTGACAACAATCGCCCATCAAACTCTATCATAAAGTGATTCAATGCCAAGTGCCAATTATGGATTGGCATTGTCCATTTTTTGACGCCTCCTGTATGGCAAGACAAACCACCTTTTTAGCCGCATCGTGAGGGAATAACTTCCGCTTTTTCGTCGTCTTACCAATGATGCAACTGCATTGGTTGTATAGATTGCCTTGAGAATCCTTTCAGGGTAGATGAATATCGCATTAGATAAGCGGTTAAGGCCATCCACACAAGCAATCAGAATCGTTAAGTCCTCGGTTTTGTAACTCAGTTAACATGCCTCTAGCCAGAATTGAGTCGCCTTCATTTGCTGACAACCACATGCCTAATTGTGCCCATTTCCCTAACATGTGTCACTCCCCCTTAAAATAGAGGCATTGGTCATTATTTTTTTATGACAATGTATGGTTTTCCAGCGCTATTTTTCTAAAAAATAATTTTCTAGAGTATAACGTTATTAGAAACTCAGGTGAAATAGCTATTTTGTTGGTAAAGTTTGGCATTCTCTTGAGATTTATACATTGACTCATATCCCTTAGGCTTATATTAAAAAACTTTACTATACTTTAAGAGTAACTGGGATGAAGGGGCGTTGGCAGAAGCTTTTGTGTCTATTGATGATCAAACAGGTTTTACTCTACTAGAATTAATAGCGGTATTGGTTATTACTGGTATATTGGCGGTTTCAGTTTCTTTGCGCTTTTCAGCAACGGATGTTGACCTGCAGGCCGCAAAAAGTGACCTCTTGGCTGCTCTTATTTTTGCCCGTGAAATCGCTATGGCTCGAAGTGATGGTTCTGCCAACGTGGTTGTGGTGACGACGTCAAACTCTATTGATGTTCAAGTTAATGGTGTAAGTATTAGTAGTAGTTATCAGTCTTATCCTTTAAGTTTACCGTCGAATGTTAGTCTCAGTTCAGGGATAGGTAGTTTAGCCTTTAATAGGTTAGGTGAAGCTGCAGAACACTTATTTACTTTAACACAGGGAAGCTTTAGCGAATCCATCACGGTAAGTGGAGTAGGTTATGCTTACTAAAAGCGATCACTCTCGTCATTTTTTTTCTCTGGTTGCGGGCGTCACTCTAATAGAATTACTGGCTTTTATTGTTGTTATCGGCGTGAGTGTGGTAGCTATTGGTGGTGTTTTTCAGCATTCAGTTATTCGTGTTCAGGACCCCTTAATTAACAGTCAATTAATGAGTATGGCGCAGGCCCAGTTCGATGAAATTCTTTCCAGAAAATATGATGAGAACACACCGACTGGAGGGATTCCAGCTTGTGGCTCATCACCATTATGTGCTGGTATGGGACTGGATGTGGGTGAAGTCTTAAGTGATATTTCAACACTGGATGATATCGATGACTTTAACGGTTATCAGGATATACCCCAAACAAATTATTTGAGGCAGGTGAGTGTTGTTTATGCGGGTACAGATTTTGGAGTGGCCTCCGAAAATGCAAAACGTATTACCGTGAGTGTGTCGTCATCTCAGGGGCAATCAGTGAGTTTGTCTGTTTACCGGTTTAATTTTTAATGATGTTATGTACTCATAAAAATCGAGGCTTCACTCTCATTGAATTAATTGCAGTGATGGTGATTTTAGGGATTATTGCATCGTTTAGTGCATCATTTGTTGTTGACATTACCCGTAGTTTTTTGTCTGTTAGTCGTAAAAATGATTTGTTAAGTGAGAGCCGTTTGGCCACTGAATATATGATGCGGCGTTTGCGTAATGCTTTGCCTTATAGTGTGCGTATGACTAATAGTGGTCAATGTCTTGAGTTTATGAGTATTGTTAGCAGTGGTCTTTATCGAGATATTGTTCCTAGTGTTGTGAATGGTGCTTTTGCTAATGGCAATACAACACCTATTGTCACAGCACCATTTATTATTAATAACGGTAGCCCAGCTTATATGGTGATTGGTGCTAACGCAGCGACGGAATTGTACGGGGTGACTCCAGGATCCCTGGCAGAAATTGATTCAATAAATGCAACCTCAGTCACATTGACAGCTAATAAACAATGGTTACGTAATTCAATTAACCAGCGTTTTTATATTGTAGATACCCCCAATGCTTTCTGCTTATTGAATAACGAACTACGTTTGTATCGTCATCTTTCTATGGTTGATGATGATATTAATACCTCATCTTCTTATGATTTGTTGGCTCAATCAGTGAGTGAATTGGCACCCCTCTTTTCTATTTCATCGGCGGTGGAAGACCGTAATATACGCATAACGTTATCGCTGCTATTTACTCAGAGTGATAATCGTTTGGAAGTGATAAAACAGGTGGTTGTGCGTAATGTCCCGTGATATTGCATGTAAGCTAAAGTTCCAACACGGTTTTTTGTTACCTTTAGCACTATTTATTATTGTTGTGTTGGGGGGCATGGCAATCATTGTGTCTAAAAAGGTATCGCAAAGTAGTTCTTCTTATATACTCGATGGTATTTCTGTGCAAACATTTTATGCGGCTGAAAGTGGAGCACAAGCAGGGCTACATCATTTATTTTTTAGTGATACAGATAGGCAGCTTGTTGATGGCCGTTGTGCAGCAATGAACATTTCTCAAACGCTTTATAGTGATGGGCTGAAAAATTGTGTAGTGGCTGTATCCTGCTCTTGTACCTATGAAAATAATACTATTTGCGATAGTACCAATAGCGCTAATTATTTAGGTGTATCGGGTATCAGTAATAGCTTTTATGTGATCAACAGTCATGCGCAATGTGGTGTAGAACCAGTCATGTCTTTACACAATATAGAAGTGGGGGCGTCGTTGTAGCATGAAAATGTGGATATATTACGGTGTTTTATTATTGCTGAGTATGATGACTCATCTCGTTTGGGCTGAAGATATTTGTACGTCGTCAAGTAGCAGTGGTGTACTTACTGATTTAAGGGTAGGTCGTTATAGCCAATATTGTAGTTTTTTGATCCGCCCGGGTGGTCAAGGTGATATTACGTTATCGTTTAGCAATTTTAATTATAGTTCAGGTATCGATACGTTATATGTATATGATGGTACCAGTAATTTGGGTGTATATTTAGGTGCTTTTTCGGGTCCATCTCTTCCCAATGATCTGGTTGCCACTTCTGGTTCAGTGTATATCCTTAGCAATTCCTACTTTCCCAGTTTCCCAAGTAGTTTTACGCTTTCCTGGAGTCAGGCGGAGGTGTCTGTAGCACCAGTCGCCGAATGGCATTTTGATGAAAGTGTCTGGTCAGGGGTTGCAGGTGAGGTGCAGGATAGTATCGGCTCATTGCATGGTTTGTCTATAAACGGAGCGACAACGATTGGTTCTGGCAAAATTTGCCGTGCAGGTTTTTTTGATGGTATTGACGATTATCTCAACGTTAGCGGTATTGATAACTATTTAAACACGACAGCTTCGCTGAGTTTTTGGCTGAAGACGTCACAATCGGGTAATAATATGCCGGGTATTACGGGTATTGAAGAACATAATGGTGATGATGATATATTGTGGGGTTGGTTAGATGCTAACGGACAGATGGGTGTTGTCAAAGGGGGTGGTAGTTCCGCCCAGTCTTATACTCAAATTAATGATTGGTAATTGGCATCATATTATTTTAACAAGAAGCTCAACGAGTGGTCAGTTAAGTGTTTACGTAGATGGAAGTCTGCAGACCAGTGTCACTGGTGAAATAGGCGATGTGGTGCGATCGTTTAGTAGTATTGGGCGTATCGAAGACACTGCAGGCAGCCCGGAATATTTTGCGGGTCAATTAGATGAATTGTTAATTTTTGACTCGATTATTAGTTCGACAGATGTGCAAATTATTTATGAAAATCAACTGCAGGGCAGGAGTTGGGATGGCGCTCTGCGCACTTGTGCAACACCTCTTGCAGAGTGGCGTTTTGAAGAAAATAGCTGGAATGGAACAGCCGATGAAGTGATCGATAGCGGTGGTAATCATTACCACGGGCAATTGTATGCTAATAACGCATCACCACAAAATGTGAGCCCAGCGATTAGTGGTGATAGTGGAACCTGCAATTACGCTAGTTTTTCTGGGGGCTGGATTGTACCTAACAGTTTGCCGTTAAATATGAATAATGGCGCTAAAACCACAGTGACTTTCTGGATGCGTTGGGATGGGACGAATAACGTCGCTCCTCTTGGCTGGGGGACTTCATTTGATTTATGGATTAATAACGGCAATTTTGGTTTTACGACTTCGGTGGGTGGTCTTTATGGTGTAAGCGCATCCACCATCAGTGGTGGTTGGCATCATATTGCGGCTGAATTTACCAATGGTTATGGTCTTGATGCTGTGAGCTTTAATCGTTTATGGATTGATGGTGTTGAACAAGTGTTGTCTGAACTCCAATATGTTCCAAGAGATACCGTGTATCGTTCAGTGAATAGTACGTTTTATATTGGTAGTGCTGGAGGTGCGCTTAATTATAATGGGGACATGGATGAAGTTGGAGTCTATAACGGCAGCTTGTCAGCTTCACAAATCATAACGCTTATGAATAATACACACCCCTGTAGTAGCCCAGCTCCTAGCTATTTTGCCATTAGTCACGACAATAATGCAGTGTATTGTTTAAACGAATCCATGAGCGTGACTGCACGTGACAGTGATGATACTACTTTTAGTACCTATACAGGTACAATCACTCTGGATACACAAGCAGGTAAAGGCTCCTGGTCATTATTGACAGGTAGTGGCACTTTGTTAGATAGCGTAGCTAATGATGGTCTGGCCACTTATACTTTTGTAGCATCTGATAACGGTAGTGCCAGTTTTTCTCTGAATTATAGTGAGGGGGCCGCTATTGTTGACGTGGATGTTTATGACAATGCAACGCGCGATGATGATAGTGAAGGCCAGTTAAGCTTTGCAGCCAGTGGTTTTAGTGTGACAGCATCACCGCTATCCAATCCGCCGGTTACGCCGATTAATCAGCCTATTGGCACACAATTATCCGGACAAGCATTTACTGTTGCCATGGCCGCTTACGGAACAGATCCTGATAATGGTAACTGTGGGATTATTGAAACCTATACGGGTAACAAAAGCATTGTTCTTGACACTCACTATAATAATCCTACGACAGGAACTTTATCGGCAACTGGAGGGGGTACTATTCCATTTATTGCTGGGCAGGCATCATTTTTAGCACAATACAATGATGTCGGGCAAATAGCTTTAACCGTTACGGACAGTGCAACCAGCATGACGGGCCAGACAAATCTTTTTATTGTTCAGCCGAATGACTTTTCCATTACGGTTGTTGGTAATATCGGTACGACAGATGCTGGGTCGGGTTTTATGGCTTCAGGTCAGGCGTTTACCGTTGATGTGCAAGCATTAAATGCATTAAATAATCCAGCGCCAAACTATGGTAATGAAATCATACCGGAATCCGTGACTCTATCGATCGATTCATTGGTGTTTCCTGCAGGAGGTAATATTGGTACGTTAGATAATGCTGACAGTTTTACAAAAATTTCCTCAAACACTTTACAAAATACTGCCGTCAGTTGGAGTGAGGTTGGTAGTATACGTTTACAAGCTTCGGTAGCGGATGCAGATTATTTGGGAACGGGGAATATTACAGGTACAGTGTCTGGTACGATAGGCCGTTTTTATCCGGATAGTTTTGTTTTGGGTAGTCAACAAGTGATGGATGCTTGTGTTAATTTTACCTATTTATCCGAGCCGAACTTATCGATTGCTTATACACTGAGTGCAGTCAATCAAGGTGGTAATACGGTGACAAATTATGATGTCGGATTAGGTTATCCCGTTGCAACACAACAATATCATGCTGAGCTTGATAATGATGGTAATGATCTAGGAGTTCGATTATCGCTTGCAACTTCAAACTGGTCTGCCGGAGAATATATATTATTGGATAACCATGCCTCTTTTTCCCGAGACAGTAGCTTAGAAGCGCCACTGTCGTCGCTATTGTTGGGTCTAAGTGTTCAGGATATCGATAATAGAAACCTCAGCTCTTTGACAATGAATGCTGACAGCAATGATGACTGTTCTTTGGCAGAAACTTGCACAGCGGGTGAGCTGGGTCGTGCTTCTTTTTATTATGGGCGATTAACCTTACCAAGTACCTATGGGCCAGAAACTGCGGAGCTACCGGCGGAATTACAGACGGAATATTGGGATGGTCAACAATTTGTACTCAATAGCCATGATAACTGCAGCTTAATACCCCGGGCAGCGATAACGGTGAATGGTGCGGTAATGAATATCCCCGCTGCATTAACAGTTGATTTGCAGGGAGGAAGCACAACAGCTCAGTTCTTCGTTTTAACGAATGATGATGTGGGTTTTGTAGGAGGAAATGCAGGTTTGCGTTTTTCAGCCCCAGGCACTGCCATTACAACGAAAAGTTTTGATGTTGATATTGATTTAACAAACAGAGACTGGTTGACTTTTGATTGGGATCAGGATGGTAATGTCATTAATGATACTGCTATACCCACAGCGACCATGAGTTTTAAAATGTATCGTGGCCATGACCGGGTGTTGTATTGGCGCCATAAGTACTAAAAGAAAGAAGACATCCAACCATTGGGAATAATGCATTTATAGACCCCCATTGTACTGTTATAAGTGATGTTCCGAAAAATGGAAAAATATTAAATACAAATTATCAAAAACAGGTGCTTGAAGTATAAAAAGAGTAATAAATGAAAACTAACTTCCAGTTTATGCCCGTCATAAAAATGCCTATATGGGTTTATTTATATTCATTGTGTCAATCTATAAATTTGACTGCAGCTGTAGTATCGGTTGCAGTTGCTGCTACTGTGGGAAGCATGTTAGCTCCGAGTCAGTTTTATGCCACTATACCTTATGGAGTTCAGTTTCTTTGCCTTTTATTATAAAGACTATGGGTAGGTCTTCAGATCGATCAACAGAAAAATTAAACTCAATTCAGTACTCCCAAATAATTGTGGCACTAGCTGCATCAGCTATGAGCTATGGTTTGATGAATCTGCTGATGATTCAGTCTTCGTTGCATATAAATCATATGCATGTGCCATTTGAGAAATCTGCTTTTGCAATTTAATTGGTAAAGACTTGTTGTCTGAGGGAAAAACTCCAAGAGGAGTGGTTGAATATTATATTGAACATAGCTCCAAACTGGGCAGAAAGTACTTCTATACAGATAAATTTAATAATATAGATGGACTAAATGGCCATGTTAATAGCACGGGATCGGAAATTGCAAAACAGTTGAAACAAATTACTGATAATAAAGAACTCTACTTTGTATCTTGTGCTGGTACTGGAGCTAGCCTTATGGGTATTTAGCAATCGCTATTAAAAGAAGGGTATCTAGTAGATGTTTGTTTGGTTGAACCAGATGGGTGTAACTCTAAACTCAATTCTTTTGTTGATCATGGTCTTTGGTATCCAGAGATGGTTGTCACTAAACCTAAAAAGGATATTTTCGAGTTGTAAATTATGTATCTCAAAAGATGATCGGATTTCTTTATTCCGACAAAATAAGCAACGAACGCACCCAATAGAGTTAATAAAGTCCATGTTGGCATTTCGTTGGCACCTGAATGACATGCCTTATGCAAACAAACACATTTGGTGCTTAATAGGCCCTAGTCTATTATTATCTATACAATTGAATATATAAAAGTTTATATTGGTATTTAATTATATAATAAAATGCTAAGTTGTATTATAAATGTGCCAGACCGGACATTTAGCTCTCATTTAAATACTATAATTTATATAATGTCGATAATGTCTCAAGACGTAGGTTACTACATAGAGTTTGCTTAAAGAGGTGATAATCCTTAGGCCTGAAATATCGGGTGGCGTAGCGAACAATGATAAAAATAAATAGATAGTGATTTGGTGCGAAGTTCGGTGGAGAAATGACGTGACAAAAAAGATCCTTGGTTTTGATATTAAGCTGGCTTCAGTGGTTTGTTGGAATCGGTCTTTTATATGCGTTATGTAATGAGAAAAGATGTAAAGCTAATTCACTATAAAATGTCATAGTAAAAATCAGTTATCTTTTTGTTAGACGTCGTTATTTATTTTGCCAATACGCCCTATTGATAAACTAAGGAGAATAACTATGAGCCACATAATATATCCCACCACAAATTTGCAAAAAACAGAGACGCTGATGATAGAGCGTGGAGACGGTATTTATGTTTATGATAATACAGGTAAGCGATATATAGAAGGTCTAGCCAGTCTTTGGTGTACAGGGTTAGGTTATAATAATCGCGAATTGGTTGAGACGGCTGCTGAGCAAATGGGAAAGTTGCCGTATTCTCATATGTTTGGGGGTAAAACTCATCAGGTAGGTATTGATCTGGCAGACAAGCTTGCCAGCATGGTTCCTGTAGACAATGCCAAAATCTTTTTTGGAAATTCAGGTAGTGATGCGAATGATACCCATATAAAAATGTTGCGTTATTACTTTAATGTTATTGGCAAGCCAGAAAAATATAAAATTATTTCCCGAGAGCGTGCTTATCATGGTGTTACTATGGCAGCAGCATCCCTAACAGGTTTACCACCCAATCATGCTCACTTTGATCTTCCATTTTCTGCATTAGGTATTCTTAGAACAGATGCCCCACATTATTATCGCAATGCATTGCCGGGTGAAACCGAAGAAGCATTTACTGATAGAATTGTCGGTAATCTGGAAAACTTGATTCTTCAGGAGGGGCCGGAGACTATTGCAGCCTTTATTGCTGAGCCAATATATGGTGCAGGCGGTGTTATTGTTGCTCCTGAAGGTTATTTTGCCAAAGTACAGGCTGTGCTTAATAAATACGATATTTTATTTTGGGCAGACGAGGTAATTACAGGGTTTGGTAGAACAGGTAATGCGTTTGGATCTACCACTATGGGTATTGAAAACCCCCAACTGATGACATTAGCCAAGCAACTCTCATCAGGTTATATGCCGATTAGTGCCTCTGTTATTACCAGTGAGCAATATGAAGCAATGGTTGAACCCAGTGCAAAAGTAGGTGTGTTTGGTCATGGATATACCTATAGTGGGCATCCTGTCTCTTGTGCTGTTGCGTTAAAAACGCTGGAAATTTATGAAAGGGATAGAATTTTTGAGCATGCAGCGGAGGTTGGGACTTATATGCAGGACAAACTTCGAAGTTTACTTGACCATCCGTTAGTTGGGGAAGTCAGAGGCAAGGGTTTAGTCGCAGCTGTTGAGTTGGTTGCTGACAAAAAAACAGGTAAGGCTTTTGATGACGGAGCCGTGGGCGCATTTGCACAAGAGGCATGTCAGCGATATGGTTTAATTACTCGTGCAGTAGCTTTATCATCATTGGCCTTTTGCCCACCAATGATTATTACAAAAGAACAAGTTGATGAGATATTCGACATTGTTAAAAAAGTATTAGATGAAACACTGGATTTCTTTCATAAATCTGGGCTTAATCAATAATTAAAGCAATAAGCGGAGAGGTTAGGGAAGAACTGATCCGCTCTTATCTTATTGTTTATTTCTCATATTTTATTTTTAAGTGCCTAAGCATCTCTCTTGCTGCGTTAGATAAAGTGCGGTGGCGGCGGTGTAGGCAGCCTAGTTCTCTGGTCAGATGGATTCCTGCTGTGGGAAGAGTATGTAATGTTTTGTCAAGTAATCGTTCGGGTAGCGTACTCCAGCCCAAGCCGACGGATACCATCATTTTAATAGCATCCAAGTGATTTGTTGTCATAGTGATATTGAGGGCCAATTGTTTTTCTGAAAATAATTGTTGGACAAGTTGAGTGGTCCGAGTCGATATATCAGGTAATATCGCCGGGTATGTCGATAAGTCTTGTAGTGTTACATTTTTTCTTCCTTTAAGAGGGTGCTTATGATGAACAACAATGTTCATTGGGTCTTCCCATAAGGGGTGGTACTGGATGTTGGAACTACCATCTTTATCGATAACCTTTGGCAAAGTGATGACAGCAAGATCAAATTCGCCATGGAGTATTGCATGACTTGCAGATTCAGAGTCGATAAAGTGTAATTGCAAGTGTACATTGGGATGTTGTTGGGTATACGCTGTTAAAATAGGTGGAAGTCGGTGAATACCAATATGGTGGCTGGTGGCCAAACGTAACTCTCCCTTCACATCTCCCTGTTGTGCAAGCATAAAACGTTGGGTATCTTTTATTGCGTCCAGAATGTCTTTGGCTCGTGGCCATAAGGCTTTCCCCGCATAGGTAAGAAATATTTGGCGCCCAATACGATCAAATAAGGGTTGTGTGACCTGTTCTTCTAATAATGCAATACGTTTACTGACCGCTGATTGCGTTAGCCCCATTTGATCGGCTGCAATAGAAAATGATTGATGTTCGGCAACCTTAATAAATGCGGAAAGTAGTTGAGTATCCATAGCCGTATTCTATCTATTCCTATTGAGAATGTAAAATATGAAAAATATGAATTTATTTTATGATTTTATCAGGCTATTATGAGCGTCATTATTAAAGATACCTTTCACAACATAGGTTGTGGATAGACAGATATTGGGAATAAAAAATAATGACTATGACGACAAAAACGCTTTACGATAAGTTATGGGACGCCCATATTGTTAAACAGAGAGATGATGGTTCTACTTTAATTTATATTGACCGACATATCATTCATGAAGTGACCAGCCCCCAGGCTTTTGAAGGCTTACGATTGGCAGGGCGTCAGCCGTGGCGTATTGATAGTATTCTTGCGACACCGGATCACAATGTGCCTACTACGCCCAAAGACCGAGCATCTGGTGTGGAAGGCATTGAAGATATGGTTTCTAAAATCCAGGTAAAAACTCTGGATGAAAATTGTGATAGTTTTGGTATTACGGAATTTAAAATCAATGATCGGCGTCAGGGTATTGTTCATGTTATTGGGCCTGAATCAGGTGCTTGTTTACCTGGTATGACCGTTGTTTGTGGTGATTCTCATACTGCAACCAATGGTGCATTGGGTGCATTGGCCCATGGTATTGGTACGAGTGAAGTCGAGCATGTATTGGCAACTCAGTGCCTAGTGGCAAAGAAAATGAAAAATATGCTGATTAAAGTGGATGGTAAATTGGGGAAAGGTCTGACCCCAAAGGATGTGGTGCTAGCTATTATTGCTAAGATAGGTACTGCTGGTGGCACGGGTTATGCAATAGAGTTTGGTGGACAGGTATTGCGCAATATGTCGATGGAGGGGCGTATGACGGTGTGTAATATGGCTATTGAAGCAGGCGCTCGTGCTGGGATGGTTGCGGTTGACCAAACCACTATCGATTATGTAAAAGGCCGCGATTTTGCGCCAAAGGGTGAGCAATGGGATACTGCAGTCGCCAGTTGGCGACGGCTGGTGAGTGATGAAAATGCTGTATTTGATAAGGTCGTAGAAATTGATGGTAGTGTCATTAAACCACAAGTCAGTTGGGGGACTTCCCCTGAAATGGTAGTGGATATTGATGGGGTTATCCCTGATCCTGTGCAAGAAAAGGATACGGTTAAAAAAGCGGGGATAGAACGTGCTCTGGAGTATATGGGATTATCTGCGGGTCAAAAAATTACCGACATTCAACTGGATCGTGTTTTTATTGGTTCTTGTACTAATTCCCGTATCGAAGATATGCGTGCAGCGGCTTCTGTTGTTAAAGGTCGCCAAAAAGCTGCTAATGTTGAAGAGGCTATTGTTGTGCCTGGTTCTGGTGTAGTAAAAGCACAGGCTGAGGCTGAAGGGTTGGATAGAATTTTTATTGAGGCCGGATTGGAGTGGCGGGAGCCAGGTTGTTCAATGTGTTTGGCGATGAATGCGGATAAATTAGGTGCAGGTGAACACTGTGCCTCTACATCCAATCGGAATTTTGAAGGCCGCCAAGGATATGGCGGGCGTACACACTTAGTGAGTCCGGAAATGGCTGCGGCAGCAGCGATAGCGGGACACTTTGTCGATGTGAGAGAGTTCTAAGTAGCTCTGTGAGATAGCCAACACAAATTGTAAAATAACGAATATTTTAGAGAACAGACATGAAATCATTTACCACCCACACGGGTATCGTCGCTCCTATGGATCGCGCTAATGTTGATACCGATATGATTATCCCCAAACAATTTTTAAAGTCCATCAAGCGCAGTGGTTTTGGTAAAAATTGTTTTGACGAATTACGTTATTTGGATGAAGGACAGCCAGATCAATCTTGTGAAGGCCGTCCTTTGAATACTGAATTCCCATTAAATTTTCCACGTTACCAAGGTGCTTCTGTGTTGTTGACCAGGGAGAACTTTGGTTGTGGTTCCAGTCGTGAACATGCGCCATGGGCTTTAGGTGATTATGGCTTTCGAGCAATCATTGCTCCCAGCTATGCAGATATTTTTTATAATAATTCGTTTAAAAGTGGTTTGTTGCCTATTATTTTGGATGGGTCAACGGTTGATCAGATGTTTACTGAAATGTATGAGACTGAAGGCTACGAACTGACAATCAGTTTAAAAAACCAACAGGTGGTGACACCATCAGGTCAAACATTTGCCTTTGAAACGGATGAATTTCGGCGTCATTGTTTATTGAATGGTCTTGATGATATTGGCCTGACATTACAGGATGCTGATGCTATTCATGCGTATGAGGTGAAGTTAAAAGACCAGTCCCCCTGGCTGTTTGATGCGTTTAAAAGGTAGTCAGATTTTCGGTGTGTCTCTTGTTCCGAGGGGTAACGCGTAACGCGAAGCACTTACTATCTTCAAAATGTCTCGTCTTTAATTACGATCAAAAATTTTATCTTCTTATGTTAAGGATTATCACACATGCAAAAAAAAATCTTACTTCTTCCCGGAGACGGTATTGGTCCTGAGATTAGTGCTGAAGCCATTAAAGTGCTTGATTGTTTAAATAAAAAAATGAATTTGGATATTGGTTATGACTATGGTTTGATAGGGGGCTGCTCTGTTGATGTTCATGGTGTACCGTTAACAGATGAGACTATTGCACAGGCTAAATCCAGTGATGGCATTTTGTTGGGTGCGGTCGGAGGTCCTAAATGGGATACACTAGATCGGGCTATTCGCCCAGAAAAAGGTTTATTAAAAATTCGTGCAGATCTCGATTTATTTTCTAATTTAAGACCAGCTATTTTATACCCTCAATTGGCTGATGCATCATCATTGAAAAGGGAGCTGGTGGCTGATCTGGATATTTTAATTGTTAGAGAGTTAACCGGTGGTATTTACTTTGGTGAGCCTAGGGGTGTTCGTACTTTGGAAAACGGTGAGCGCCAAGGTTATAACACCCTGGTTTACAGCGAAAGTGAAATTGAGCGCATTGGTCGCAATGCGTTTGAAATTGCACAGAAGCGTGATAAAAGATTATGTTCCGTTGAAAAAGCGAATGTCCTTGAGGTATCTGGTTTGTGGCGTGAGGTCATGGGAAGTATTGCTGATGATTATCCTGACGTTGAATTGTCCCATATATATGTAGACAATGCCGCAATGCAATTGGTCCGCGCACCTAAACAATTTGATGTTATTGTAACAGGTAATTTATTTGGTGATATTTTGTCAGATTGTGCAGCGATGCTGACAGGTTCCATTGGTATGTTACCATCTGCATCATTAAATGCAGATGGTTTGGGGATGTATGAGCCTGTGCATGGTTCGGCTCCCGATATTGCCGGACAGGGGATAGCCAACCCATTAGCAACTATTTTATCTTTGGAAATGTTGTTACGTTATTCTCTGGATATGAGCGATGCTGCTGATCTCATTGCAAAGGCGGTGGGCAGTGTACTGGATCAGGGATTGCGTACGGCAGATATTTATTCTAAAGGAATGATGAAAGTAAGAACTGATGAGATGGGGGATGCAGTGGTTAAGGCGTTATGATAGCCCTTCAAGGTCTGTTATCTCTTTAAGCACATCAGGAGAGTCTTTTAATATCTGGTCACGTTTATGATCGAGAAGACGTTTGTCAGTATCACTTGATTTTTGATCAAGAAAAATAGAACAAGCGTGTAAGACAAATGGGTATCTAGATGCTAGTATTCTAAACTTTTTGAGACTTAGTTTGTGGTTTATATAATATGAAACGCCAACACAGAGTCCTGGGTGTTAAGCGTCAAGCTTGTTAGTCTTATAAATATCCCTAACTCCCTCAGGAGGATGTGCAAAACGTCTATACACCCATTGATATTGCTCTGGCGCTAATAAAATACTTTTCTCAATGGCTTTGTTTAGAGCTGTTGCTGAGGTTATTGCATTGTTGGTATGTATTCCCTCTACCTCGTAGAAAGTAATCTCAAATCCTTGTCCTTTAGGTTTGCGGAGCACGGAGGCTAGTAATAGTTCAGACTGATTACTTTTGACTAATGCATGGGTTAATTTTCCTGTTAGTGCTGGATAGTTAAAAAATGGCGCGTAAACCGCCGCTTTCTGTGAGGGTAGGTGGTCTGGGAGTATGGCGACAATATGATTTTTTTTGAGTGCCTTTAAAGCTTTGCGAATTCCACTAGGCTCTGTAGCAAATAGAGAACTGCCGACACGACTGCGACCATTAAAAATTACTTTTTCAAAAAGAGGTGATGTAACAGGCTTGTACATAGCACCAAAAGGGTAATGTTGGGGAATATAAAAATTAAGTAACTCCCAATTTCCTAGGTGAGGTAAGATAATAACCACTCCTCGACCCTGTTCATAGCAATGTGCTAACAACTCAGGGTTAGTGACAGAGACTTTTTGAGCGAGATATTGTGGGTTTCTAAACCAGACATAAGAGGATTCCATAAACCATTTGCCGGTTTCTTTAGCCGTTAATTTCAGTAGCTCTTCCCGTTCTTTATGTGTTTTTTCAGGAAAGCACAAACGAATATTACAACGTGCAATATGCGCACGTTTCTTATTGTAAGAAATCAGAATCAAACCAAGGTAGCTTCCTATTGCCTGAGACCAGCGTAAGGGTAAAAATCCAAAGGGTGCCAGTAGACAGCACATAAGAAAAAAAACAAGATTTTGCATAGTGTGGTATAGATGTGTATTAATAAAAGGCCGTTCGCAGAGGGGGAAGAACTTATGTTAGCGTGGAATTCTAACATAAGAGCAGCATTTATTCGCCCAATGCCTTGCTTTTTCAAGAGTCCTAGTTTGTTCCTGATAGATTCTGCGGTAAACTACGTGGTGCTGGTGACTTTGTGTCATCGTTGAATCATGGGGGTGGGCCCGTATATATTTTAGGAGAGGTTGTTCTAATGAAAGTAGGTTTTGTTGGTTGGCGAGGTATGGTCGGTTCCGTATTAATGGGGCGTATGATAGAAGAAAATGATTTTTCTAATATAGAGCCTGTATTTTTTACTACCTCTAGTGTCGGTGGTGAAGGGCCTACGATTGGAAAAAACAGTAAGCCTTTAAAGGATGCCAAAGACATTACCGAACTCGCTAAAATGGATGCTATTGTTTCTTGTCAGGGCGGTGATTATACCAAAGAGGTATTTTCACCTTTACGCGAATCTGGTTGGAATGGTTATTGGATAGATGCGGCTTCTACTTTACGTATGGAAGATACGGCTGTTATTGTTTTAGATCCGGTTAATGCACATGTGATCGAACGTGCCCTGGATAATGGCGTTAAAGATTTTATTGGTGGTAACTGTACCGTGAGTCTGATGTTGATGGCGATTGGCGGATTAATTAATGCTGGCCATGTTGAGTGGATTTCTGCGATGACATATCAAGCAGCCAGTGGTGGCGGAGCTCGTCATATGCGTGAGTTGATTTCGCAGATGGGGGAGTTACGCGATACAGTTGCTGATGAACTGGTTGACCCTACGTCAGCAATCCTGGATATTGATAAAAAAATTGCTGAAAAAATGCGCGATGGTAGCTTGCTTCAGGATAACTTTGGTGTGCCTCTAGCAGGTAGTGTTCTTCCCTATATTGATAGTGAATTGGATAGTGGGCAGAGTCGAGAAGAATGGAAGGGCGATGCTGAGACTAATAAGATTATAGGTACTTCTTGTCAGTCAAATACGACAGGATTAATCCCACATATCCCAGTTGATGGTGTGTGTGTTCGTGTTGGTGCTATGCGCTGTCATAGTCAAGCACTGACTATTAAATTAAAACAATATCTACCTATAGAAGAAATTGAGTCTTTAATCAACAATGCGAATGACTGGGTTACAGTGGTTCCTAACCACAAGGAAGCTTCTTTATCTGATTTGACGCCAACAGCAGTGACAGGAACGTTGACTATTCCCGTAGGTCGTTTACGTAAAATGCATATGGGACCGCAATATTTGAGTGCATTTACCGTAGGGGACCAGTTGCTATGGGGAGCTGCTGAGCCGTTGCGTCGGATGCTACAAATCTTACTAAAGCACTAATAGATACTAGACTACAGAATAACGCATGCTTTTATAAGGAGTCTTTGTGGATACAGTCAATCTTGCAATTATTGGTGCAACAGGTGCTGTCGGTGAAGCGATTGTTGAATTATTAGACCAAAGTACTTTTCCTGTTCAAGAACTTTATCTACTGGCAAGTGAACGTACGGCGGGAACGAGCTTAATGTTTCGTAATAAGCCGGTGATGGTTGGTATTTTAGAGGACTTTGATTTTTCACAGGTGCATCTAGCTATTTTTGTGGCTACAGATGAAGTATCGTCCCTCTATGTTCCAAAAGCGGAAGTTGCTGGATGTCTGGTGATTGATAATAGCCAGACTTTTGCTGATAGTGCGCCACTGGTTATTCCAGGGGTTAACAATGACCAACTGACCAGTGGCAATCGTCCCTCTGTTGTTGTTAATCCTGACAGTTCGGTGATTTTTCTATGGACTGTATTGAAGCCAATTTATGATCAATGTGGTATTTATCGTGTCAATGTAACGGTTTGTGATTCAGTTTCCCATCATGGTAAAAAAGCCTTACATGAATTGGCAGCTCAGACGGCAAGCTTGCTGAATGGACAAGGCGCTGCCCCTAAAGTTTATAATCAACAAATCGCTTTTAATGTATTGTCAAACGTCGGAGGAGTGGATGAAAATGGTCATTCCGCCCGTGAATTGCGTATTGTTAAGCAATCGGAAAAAATTATCGTTGATCCACAGTTACAGCTTAATGTGACTTGTATACAAGTGCCGGTTTTCTATGCAGATAGTATGGTGGTGACAATAGAAACAAGTGATCCTATTGATGCTAATGAGGTACGGAAACTATTAGAAAAGTGCAATGAAATCATTGTGTTAGATAATCAGGAGAAAGAGGGGTTTGCAACGCCAGTTACTGCAGCTGCGGGGAAAAGTGAAATTTTTGTTAGTCGTATCCGTAATGATATGGGGCATAGCCGAGGCATCAACTTATGGTTGGTCGCAGACAATGTACGTAAAGGTGCAGCACGAAATACAATTATGATTGCCGAAGAGTTGAAAAAAAGCTTTTTATAATGAATACTTAGCTCATATAGTGAAGGTTTATTCGAGATTTTTGGGCGTTCTTTATACAGTATGAGAGAAAATACCCAACATGAAGTGGTACTAACATCATATAAATGTATTTTTTAAGAGCCGTTGTAATAATATAAATAATCAGATTGTCTAAATTAATGCTAAATGACTCAATGATAAGGGTAAACCCATGCATCTTCGTCAATTAATCAGACTCATCATTGGGATTTTGGGCTTGTTGAATACAGGCTTTGCTTGGTCTTTGGGGCTTGGTGAAGTGATGGTTAAGTCTGCCTATAATGAGCCCTTGAATGCAGAAATCCGTCTATTAGAACCTCAGGGATTAACCGAGTCAGAAATTTTAGTGGCATTGGCGTCTAGTGAAGACTTTGCGCGTATAGGTGTTGAGCGTGAGTTTTTTCTCACTAAATTATCGTTCACGGTTTCTCTTGATAATCCGAATAATCCTCATATTAAGGTGACCTCTAAGGAGCCTGTTCGAGAGCCTTACCTTAATTTTCTTGTTAATACACAATGGCCTAGCGGTCGTTTATTACGTGAATATACTATTCTGTTAGATTTACCTGTGTTTGCGGATGAGACATCTACGCCTTCTATTACTCCAGTGGAGTCTGTTCCTCCGACTATTGTTGAGCCACCATCTGTGCAGGAGCCTCAACTTGTTCAAACTCCACCACCTGTGTCTGTTGCTCAGACCGAATCGAAATCAAAGGTAAAAAGCCCTGAACCAGAGACATCTCATCCAATAGAAAAACCATCTCGGAGAGAGCCCCAATTTTCTTCTGCAACAGACGCGGCTAATTCTCTTATACGTCAACTTTCACGTGAAGCCGCAGAACGTAAATCATCTTTTCCCATTCAGTTGCCATCAGAGCCTGAAGAGGTAAAAACGTCTTCCCCAACTAAAGAAGTCATCCGCTCTATTACTCCTGAGGAAGCTCCAGTTTCCCTAACTGGGCAGTCGCGTAAACAACTGGATATTGATGAGTCTGCCTCTATTGTTGATGAGCCTGATACCTCAGTACCTGCAGAGCCTGAAACTAAAGTAGTACAAGAGGAACACCATGTTCAAGCTGGGGATACCTTGTGGCGTATTGCGTCACAGCTACGACCGAATAGTTCGGTCAGTGTTCAACAAACGATGTTGGCATTGCAGGCAGTCAATCCTGATGCTTTTATTAACGATAATATTAACCTATTACGTAAAGGAAAGACTTTAAGAGCTCCCACTTTATCTGAAATACAAAATACCAGTTTCAGACAGGCTGTTACTGCTGTTCAGCGGCAAAATCAAGCTTGGAGAGAAACTCAGCAAAAGGCGACACTATCGGTAGTGCCTGCTACTCCTGTGGCAAAACCTGCTTCTGTCCAAAAGCAAGGCCGCTTAACGTTATTATCAGCTAACAACTCGGAGCGTCATGAGGTTAAAGGCAATGGTATCAGTGGCAGTGGTGAATCATTGCAAAATGAACTCGCTATAGTTAAGGAAGAACTTGATAAAGCGAGTCGCGAAAATAGCAATTTAAAAATGCGTATTAGTGAGTTAGAGAATCAGATCGACACTCTCGAAGGATTGATGCAATTAACGAATGATCAGTTGAAGGCATTAGAATTGGCAACGGGTCAGACTTCGGAAGAACAACCGTTTACTGAAGAGAAACCGATTCAGGTGTCTGTTAATCAGGAAGCGGCGGATAAACTTGCGCCTGAGAAAAGCGAGCCATTTTTACAAGTAATAACGCGTATGATTACGGATCATTTGATGATAATTGTGGGTGTTTTGGGGGCTGTATTATTGACTGCTCTTATTATCATGCGAATTAGACAAGGTAAGGATGGAGGGGATGTTGACGACAATGGTGATTTGGAGTTGGATGATCTAGCACTAGATGATGGCTTAGCCGCTGTTAGCCTGGATGGGAATGATAATTTGGATGTATTGGATGATCAACTCCAGAAACTGGATGAAGCCCTTGATAAGGGTGAAGCGGGTGACGTTGTTACGGAAGCTGAGATTTATCTAGGGTTGGAACAGCTTGAGAAAGCAGAAGGTTTGTTGCAACAGGAAATCCAACAAAACCCGGATAATGCGGAAGCCAGAGTCGTTTTGTTAAAGATATATGCCAAAACTCAAAATGCTGAAGCGTTTGATGACCAATATGCTCAATTACTCCCTTTAGGTGATATTGCCTCGAACAATCAAGCTAAAATTCTTCGTGAGAGTATCAGCAATATTGGTGATTTTGATGTCGATAGCTATTCGCTGGATGATCCGGATTTTAGTCAGGCAGATAGCCTTGTAGATGAAGCAAATGACCTTGATAAATTAGGTGTTGTCGATAATGACGATTCTTCCCTGGATAATGATGAATCGTTTGAAGAGGTCGGTGAAATAGAATTAGATGATGGTGGTTTAGGCGAAATCGATAGCCTGTCTGTTGATGAGGCTACCGAACCTCAAAGGCAAGGGGAAGAGAATTTAGCTGATGAAGATGAAGAGCCAAAAGTGTCCGTTATTAGTGATGGTGAAGATGATAGTCTGGAATTGAATAACGACTTACTTATTGCCGGAGATACTGAGAGTGTTGATTTTGAAAGAAATGACTCTTTGGATAAACAAGATAATTTTTCACTCAGTGAAAAGGTTGGAGAAAAAGACCGTGAAGAAGAATTCGAAAGGGAGTTGAGTGGAGATATATCGAGTCTGGCCAATGATACTGCAGAAGAATTGCTCGATAATGCAGAGCAGGCCAGTGTTGAATTTGAAATCGATGAAAATTTACTCAATGACTTGCCATCTGATTCTGATAGAGAGTCCGCATTACCGGATGAGGAGTTTCAAACAGATGATATGGATGATGAGCTAGACTTGGGTGAGGATTTTCTATCGAGCCTCTCAGGTGATATTGAAGACGATAACGTTTCTGCTTTGGATAATGACGATGAAAATGAGATCGATTTATCGCTTAATGAGTTAGATATTGAGAGTGCTCTTGATCTTGAGCTGTTGGATGTGGATTCTGATGGTGATGACTCTCCTGCTATGTTGAGTGAAGGAATAGTTGATGAGGGTGGTATTGGGCAAGATCATGATGGTATCAGTATTGATGGTGATTTATCTGGAAATCCAGTTGAAGATGAGGTTGAGTTGGCATCAGACATCGACGATATCAATGCCACCTCCAAAAATGATGTGTTGGTAGCTGATACTGGTATTGAAGTAGAAACAGAGACTAACGATAATTTTGATTTAGATCTTCCGCCAGAAGATCTTGATATAGACTCTCTGGATAAAGAAATCGATGCGATGACAGCCGTATTAGAAGAGGATTCCAGTCAGTCAGAAGCTGCTGTTAAGCTAGGGCCTGAAGTGGTTAAGCCTGAAGTTTCTGATGATGATTTAACAGAAGAAGAGCTAGAATTTTTAAACGATGTTGATGAGGTTGAAACTAAACTCGATTTGGCTCGTGCTTATATCGATATGGGTGATACTGAAGGTGCTCAGGATATTTTAGGTGAGGTATTGGAAGAAGGAAATCAAGACCAGCAACAGGATGCGCAAAAATTGCTGAACTCATTATAAATACAGGCTTATATTATAATCGTTAGCTATTGGTATAACGGGGGGTAGGGTATATATTTTGGGAGTGTTAGAACCTATTCAGTATTTTTTCATGCTGCCGCAATAGCAAGCCAAGAAAAGCCAAATTCACATACTGTAGTCGGGCATTGAGTTGACGTTTGCAGTTTTTCATAAACGGCGACATTTCTCTAGCTATTCAAATGAACGCTCAACCTCCCAACGTTTAGCAATGATGGCAAAGGCATGTTTGGTTACTTGAACCTCTAGGTCTATCGCCTGAGCACTTGCAAGAAGGACACAACACAATCTGCTAGCATTACTAGGTGGATAGAAAGCGGACGTAAGAATGAGAAAAGTTTTCTCTCCCCTCAATAAGCTAAGATATAACCTGTTGCTTCTAAAGAGCAAGTATGGGGTGACTGATGGGGTTCGAACCCACGACCACCGGAATCACAATCCGGGGCTCTACCAGCTGAGCTACAGTCACCATAGTAAATACGAGAAGCTATAGAATGGCGCGCCCGAGAGGATTCGAACCTCTGACCGTCCGCTTAGAAGGCGGATGCTCTATCCAACTGAGCTACGGGCGCTATACCCCGGAACTCCAGCTTCAACGTTGATTTTTGTCTAATTAGGCATCTCTAAAAGTTGCCTTTTACCTCAATAGCTGCATGTTCAAATTCTCACTTACTTTGTGTAAGCTGCAGTTTTATGCACAACACTTTCTTACTCTACTTTCACGAACTTGGTGCCACTTGGCGGTAAAAAATTCTAATGTTTAGAAGTAGTGGTCGGAGTGGAGGGATTCGAACCCCCGACCCTCTGGTCCCAAACCAGATGCGCTACCAAGCTGCGCTACACTCCGAGTAATACTGAAAAATCAAACAGTCTGCACTGAATACTGGCCATGCTTCAGGAGCTGCGCATAATACCATGCGCTTTCAGACAGTCAACATAATTTTCAAATGATATAAATAAATCAGCGAGTTAGACCTTTTAATCAAAACAGGTTTTAGCGGTATATAACGGCTATGTAAAAATAAGTTTTTTCCGTTAAACACGTTTTAATAGTGTCATGAACTCTCGATAGCAAGCAATTCATATTATCTATAGATCGAAAACTAGAGGGCGACAGATAATTTTAGTCAGCCGTTGACGTTTGAGGCTACAGACATCGCCTAAAACCTGTTTCCGGGTAATTTGTCAACTCAGTATATCAAACCGATGGCTAGTCTGTTTACATGTCAGATTAACGGTGTGTTTGGTGGCAAAGATTTTTTCACGAAGTTTCAGGGAGTACGTTATAAACAATATTATGATTATGACATAGTATCGTAGTATTGATAGGTTGGAAAATGGTTGGTGGCGAAATATCCAGCTCGCAATTTCTCCGAACACCCGCTACAATGCGCTCCGAAGCCCCCTCAGATTGAATGGTTCGGAATTCTAATTTTATGAGCACCCCTCAAATTGGCCAACGTTGGATGGTCGATACCGATTCCTCCCTTGGTCTGGGTATTGTCACCGAGTGTGATACCCGTAGTGTAACTATTGATTTCCCAGCAATGGATCATAGTCGTTGTTATTCCCTAGATAACTCCCCTTTAACTCGTGTTTTATTCACTGTTGGAGACAATATTGAGGCCATAGATGGTGAGAAGCATATTGTTGCTCAAGTTGAGGCAATCAATAATCTGGTGATTTATTTAACAAATGATGGTGAGGCAATACCGGAGACACGTTTGGCCTCGACGCTTGAGTTTAATCATCCAGTTAAACGACTGCTCGTGGGCCAGTTAGATAAACCCAAGTGGTTTGATTTGCGAACAGAATTGGCTAAATCCTATCATCGTTGGCTACGTTCGGATGTCATTGGTTTACAGGGTGCCAGAATTACCCTAACTCCCCACCAGCTTTATGTCGCTGAAACGGCAACCCAGTTAGGGCGCTCCCGTGTGTTGTTAGCCGATGAAGTGGGTTTAGGTAAAACCATTGAAGCAGGTTTAATCCTGCAGCGCTTATTATTGCAAGAACAGGTACAACGAGTGCTGATTCTCGTCCCGGATGCATTGCGTGTGCAGTGGTTTGTTGAGTTGGTTCGCTGCTTTAATATTCACGCTGTTTTATGGGGAGAAGACGTTGATCTTAGTGAACCTCGTGTGTTTATTGTAGCGCATAGGGTACTGGATGGTGACACGCTATTAACAGATGCACCTTGGGATATGACGATTGTTGATGAGGCTCATCATTTTAATTTAATGGCTGACAACCCTGTAGTGAACACACTGAAAACCATTGGTGAAACCTGCGAACATTTATTGCTCTTGTCAGCAACACCAGAGCGCATGGGGTTGGAACAACACTTTTCGCGCTTACAATTATTGGACCCGGCACGTTTTTACGATTTTGCGGCTTTTCAACAACAATATGATCATTATGAATCGTTGGCCGATGATGTTACACAGCTTCTAGAAAGCGAGATCGTTGAGCCGTCTTTACAGCAGAGGCTTAGCACCCTATTTCCTCATATCGCAGATATTAAAGCCGAAGATAAAGCAGACATTATTCATTTATTACTAGACTGCCATGGTACTGGGCGCGTTGTTTTTCGTAATACCCGTACTGCCATAACGGGTTTTCCTGACAGACGATTAGTTACCCATGTACTGCCTGATGAAGTAGATGCTGACTTGAATTGGTTGGCCGGATTTCTTAAGCAGCATAAGGATGAAAAAATTCTCTTTATTACACATGATAAAGACGATGTACTGGATATCCGTGAGAGCTTGTATCGAAAAATGGGTATTGATTGTCCAGTGTTTCATGAAGGTATGAGTTTGATTGAACGTGATCGTGCAGCGGCTTATTTTGCTGATAAAGAAGAAGGTGCTCCCTTACTCTTATGTTCGGAAATTGGCAGTGAAGGGCGTAATTTTCAGTTTTGCCACCACTTAATTTGTTGGGATTTACCTGAGCACCCTGATGTGTTGGAACAACGTATCGGTCGTTTGGATCGTATTGGGCAAAAAAATGTCATCAAGATTCATGTTTGTGTCACTAATACTGTTTCTCAGGCGCGTTTAGATTGGTTTCACAGTATTTTAAACTGCGTTGAAAAAACCAACCCGGCTGCAGGTGTGATGCATGATCAGTGGTATGGACAGTATCAACAAAACCCGAAGGTGGTGGGGGAGAAAGTGAAACAGCAAACCCAGCAATGGTTGGAGCAGTTGCAAAATGGTCGTGATCGCCTATTGGAAATGAATAGTTGTCGACAGCCTCAAGCGAATCAGCTTGTTGACACAGTGAGAAGGTTTGAAGAAGAGAATAATCCGGAAAATCTGCTGGTCATGGCAACGGACTTGTTAAATATACATATGGAGTATTTAGGCGAGTCACGTTTCAGCTTAATACCTTCAGAACAAATGTTGGTGCCCATGATTCCAGGGATTCCCGCTGAAGGTTGTGAAATTACCTTTGATCGTACAACCGCAACCACACGTGAAGATGTACAGTTTATCACTTGGGACCACCCTTTAATGCAGGGGTTAACTGAGTTAATTACAACCTCTGATTTGGGTGTTGCTACTGTGGCTTTATTTCCAAATAAAGCCTTAAAACCCGGTATGCTTTTTTTGGAAGTGATCTTTAGGCTTACAATTAAAGATAGTGTTGCCGTTGTGGCGAATTCCTACCTATCCAAATCCCTATTACGTGTTGTTGTAACCTTAGGGGATCATAAGAATCTGCAAGGTATTTTGCCACAGGATACCTTGGCTAAGCT
The DNA here is from genome assembly GCA_001723645.1 of Candidatus Endobugula sertula. GTDB lineage: Bacteria > Pseudomonadota > Gammaproteobacteria > Pseudomonadales > Cellvibrionaceae > Endobugula > Endobugula sertula. The sequence goes on from MDLC01000036.1 coordinate 33,096, forward strand.
TATCGAAAATGCCTCGCAACCTATTCGTAAAGTAGTTGTAAGAGATTACCAAAAAGAAATACAAGCGTTGTTTGAGCAAGCGCAGAAAATTGCTCAGGAAGAAATGCAGGGAATTATTCAACAATCACTCAGTGATCTGGAGCAGCGTAGTCATTTAGAACAAGTACGAATGGAACAATTACAAGAACGTAATGACTATGTGAGTGCGGCAGATGTTGAGCAACAAAAGCAACATTATAGTGATATGGCTATAGCCATAAAAGCGCATTGTAAACTGGAGGTTAGTGCGGTCCGCTTATTGGTAACTCGTAAGCCTGAAAGAGTCTAGTTTTTGCAGTCTTTTATTAAAAAATACAGAGAATTCTATCATGCGTTATCATACTCGAAAATTAGTGAAGTCTGAGGACTTAAATGGCCGTAACACCTTGTTTGGTGGACGTCTGTTGGAGTGGATTGATGAAGAGTGCTATATTTATAGCTGTTGCCAGTTAGGCACCACACATATTGTCACTAAATATATGAGTGAGATTAATTTCATTAACCCAGGCTTTTTGGGTGATGTGATAGAGATTGGTGTTGAAACTGTAAACATTGGTCGTACGTCATTAACACTGCATAGTTCGGTACGTAATAAAATGTCTAAAGATATATTAATTGACATTGAGACAATAGTGTTTGTGGCTTTAGATGAAGAAGGTCGTCCAAGTCCTCATCGCTTGTCGGGGTACGCGGGTAAAAAAGAGTTTATCAAACAACTCGTAGATTAGTGGGCTCTCCTTGTGACAGTGACAATGCGCAGAGTGATTTGTGAGGTTCTCTCCAATATTTCAATGTAGTTTCCTTGAGAACGAAACTGCAAAAAGTGATAGCTGACGAGCTAGGCTGTCACCCATTGATAAAAACGCCAATCCAGCAAGAGCGCCAATCGCATTGCTACGTCCCTTTGAGTGCCCATCATGAACTTTTAAATGTTTTGGCTATCAATGCCAATAAAACAATTAATTTTGTTAATTTATTTCATTGCTACCATTGGAGAGAAACTGATTACGTAGCTTCTTTATCTCATCACTATAATTATTCGTTCTAAATTGCTTATTTCCTGTCGTCTATACTCAAAAAATAATGAACTCTAGTTTGTATAGTTATGAAAAAACGTGGTTCTTTTCATTGGGATGTTGTGACTGTTATTGTTTCTGGGGCCACACTATTGAGCAGCACTCTTTCCCAGGCGATGCCTAGTTATCGTTATATGAGTGATAAAGCATTACTTGCCATAGAGAAAAAATATGGTGAACGTGCCAGAAAAAGAGTCTCCCATTGGACAGGAATGATAAATGCTTTAGCGGTTAAAGAATCGTTAACGGATAGGACAGCGATATGGACGGCCAATAATTATTTTAATAAAGTACAGTGGAAATGGGATATAGAGCACTGGGGAGTTGAAGATTATTGGGCAACGCCTGTGGAAACTTTAGCCACTAATGCGGGTGATTGTGAAGATTTTTCGATTGGTAAATACTTCTCATTAACTAATATGGGGATTAAAACTAGCAAGTTAAGAATTACCTATGTGAAAGCTCTGGATTATAATTTGGCGCATATGGTATTAGTTTATTATGCGTCACCTAACGCTGAGCCTCTGATATTGGATAATATCAATAAAACCATATTGCCTGCATCGAAGAGAAAAGATTTATTGCCTGTTTATGGCTTTAATGGTGATGGTATTTGGCTGGCGAAATCCTCTAAAAAATTTTCAACGAGTAACCCCGCAAAAAACTTACCTAGTTGGGGTAAATTAAACCAGCGAATGTTAAAAGTGCGTATTCCACTGAAGATGATCACCGCCAACGATTAAACATGATCGCTTTTTCTTCCTAAGCATTCAGAATGTTCT
>MDLC01000037.1 GCA_001723645.1 Candidatus Endobugula sertula
AGAACATTCTGAATGCTTAGGAAGAAAAAGCGATCATGTTTAATCGTTGGCGGTGATCATCTTCAGTGGAATACGCATAAGGCTATCTTTCAGCACCAAGCAGTATGTTGGAAGCCTTAAAATGTTACAACATTTATACATCCTGCTCGACTTTAACACTGTGATTTCTCAAGCATTCCTGTTATTCAGGCTTTAATGAAGCCTAATTTTCTATTTTTTCTACATTTTTTAAAATATTGCATATACTTAATAAAAGACTGTCAATGAGATGATGATTAGTAGAAAGTCTATGAGTGCACTATTAAAAAAGCCGCCAGGAATGCAGCAGATAGACATTATTAAGATTTATGAAAAAAAGCGTTGTTTGATTGTGGATGATCTAACAGATGTTAGAACGTTCTACAAGCGTATGTTGAAATCTTTTGGTGTAAGAGACATTGATATGGCTGCAACAGCCGATCAAGCTATACAGCATTGTGAGTCTCACCAATATGGAATAATTATTTGTGACTACAATCTGGATGAATCTAGGGATGGTCAGCAGGTACTTGAAGAACTGCGCTATATGGATATGCTGAAGTACACTACACTGTTTATTATTATTACTGCAGAGACATCTCGGGAAATGGTATTAGGGGCTATTGAAAACCAGCCTAATGACTATATTACCAAACCTATTTCGCAACAGCTAATGCGCACTCGTTTGGATCGAGCACTATTAAAGCATGAAGACTTGTATAAAATTAAGGCTGCTATGGATAGTAAAAGCTATAGTCGTGCTATTAAGCTTTGTGATGAAAAAATAAAATCTAAGCACCGTTATATATGGGATTGTATTCGCTACAAAGCACAGATTTATTGGCTAATGGGAGAACCTCTGGAAGCACAAAAAATTTATAAATCAATATTAAAAGAAAAAGATTTTTCTTGGGCGAAAATTGGTTTGGCAAAAACATTGATGAAAACAGAAGAGCTTGACGATATAGAAGGTATTCTTACAGAAATTCTTAAAAAGAATCATCGTTATATTGAGGTGCATGATTTATTATCAGAGTATTATGAAAAAGTAGGTAAATACAAAGAAGCCCAACATTCGACAGAACAGGCTACTACACTGTCACCAAAATCTATTATTCGCCATCGTCGTTTGGCGAAGTTAGCAGAAGAAAATTATGATGATGAAACGTGTTTAAAAGCTTACGAAGAATCAATTCGTTGGAATTATGGTTCATGCCATGCAAGTGAAGAAGATTATTTGAGTCTTGCACGTAAAACAGTTGACGTAACAAAAAATAAAATGACACGAGATGTTATCGATAAAACTAAAAAAGCTCTAAATTTATTAGAGCGAATGAGTAAACGATTTCCGGAACCAAAAAATAAAGTTAAATCTAAATTAATAGAGTCTCAACTGTATGCTAGCCAAGGAAAAATGAATCATGCAATTTCGCTATTAAATGGTGCAGAAGAAAAGCTTAGCACGATGGAGTATAAAGATGTCGATGTACGTTTGGACTTTGCCCGTGCTCAAATCATGCTTGGTGATAAGCAGCTAGGATATAAGGAACTACATTTATTATCTAAACAGTGTAAGGATGATTTAGAGGTTCTGAAAAATATTGATAAAATCAGTGAAGAGCCGATCAGCCCTATGGGCAAAGCCCGTGCTGCAGATTTATCGAAAAAAGGTATTAGTGCTTATCAAAAAAAAGATTTCAATAAAGCGTTAAGTATTTTTAAAGAAGCTATAAAAATGTTCCCTAATCATGTAGGGGTTAATTTAAATTTGGTACAGGTTGTTTTAGCCAAAAATGAGGCCGATAGAAAAACACTTGATTCTTATAAAACATGTAAAAAATGTTTTGAAAGGGTTGGTAAATTAGACACTAGTCATAACCAGTACAATAGATACCAATATTTATTTGAGCAGTTCAAACAAGAATATAAGCACATCTGATTACCCCATAAATATTTACTGGCATATTTGTCAATGGGCCAACCTAGACAGTATTACATTCAATTCATAAATACCGCCTGCGCATTTTTAGCCAAACCTTTATAGCGCACTTTCCGATATCCAAACTGCTGTTTGATCATACCAAACAAGTGCTCAACCTTGGATCGAATTCTGGATTTATTTACGATTGGCATTACGTTCTTTTTCAGTCATATGCGCTTTCATGCCAAAGTACCACTGATTACCTTTCTAGTGGACTCCATATCTGGATCTCGTCGGCGCACTTTGCCTACATCGATACCAACAAACTGGCACATCGCTCGTGAATCATAGAGTATTTCTTCTGCACTTGGATCAGATAATTCAAACCAGTGTTGTAAAAAGTGATAAGAAAGGACACATTGTTCGTGATCAATTGATTGTATCTCTTTGAGACGCTCTGTATTATTATCGCGAAAACCAGTTTTTCCACAGAAAAGCCTTGTCTTATCCACAAACATTATCGAAACATCAATTTTTCTCGGTAAGTTATTAACATTTATTCACAGCTTTTAAAGATAACATCTTGATCCATAACAACATTGCCATTAAGAAACGTTTGTTTTCTGTTAGTAAGTCCTATGACTTTGTATACCTTGTGAATATACTTTATAGAAAAAAGCACTATACTTCCAAACATCGCAAGCCTGTAAAAGCTATATTCTTTTATCTACGATCAGCACCCAATGTATACGCAGTATAATACGTTTTTATCAGAACAGTTATAAAACGTATAACTATTTGATTATTATACGAAAAATTGGGTTTTCAACAGAATTTGTTGGGTCTAGTAATAACATTAATAATAAGTAATATATATCTATACATATCTATTTAATTATCTTAAGTAGAATAAAACCAACAATAACATTTTCTTCCCTACTCAAATAACGTTTAACGAATACTGATGGGCTGAACATCTTTTGCTCAACGAGTCATTAATCTCTATAATAGCGCTTTTTCTTAATTTAACTCCCAACACCAGAGATTCTGATGGATTACCCACACCATTACGATGTCATTGTTATTGGCGGCGGTCATGCAGGAACGGAAGCTTGTCTTGCCGCAGCACGAATGGGCTGTTCGACGCTTTTACTCACACATAGTGTAGAAACATTGGGTCAGATGTCCTGTAATCCAGCCATTGGTGGTATTGGCAAAAGTCACTTGGTGAAAGAAATTGATGCGATGGGTGGGGCTATGGCTCTGGCTACGGATAAAGGTGGAATCCAATTTCGTATACTCAATGCACGTAAAGGTCCTGCGGTCAGAGCTACACGTGCTCAGACAGACAGAGTAATTTATAAAGCCGCTATTCGTGAGATGCTAGAAAATCAACAGAACTTGCAGATCTTTCAGCAGTCAGTTGATAATTTAATCGTTGAAGGTGACAGAGTCAAAGGAGTTATCACCCAAATGGGGATTAAGTTCTATGCTCCATCTGTTATTCTGACGGCAGGTACTTTTCTTGGTGGTAAAATTCATATTGGTTTAGAAAATCATTCCGGTGGTCGAGCTGGCGACCCCCCATCCATTACCTTAGCTGATCGTTTGCGAGAACTTCCTTTGACGGTCAATCGCTTAAAAACCGGAACTCCGCCGCGTATTGATGCAAAGTCTGTGGACTTTACCCATTTGCAGGAACAATGGGGCGATTCTCCTTTACCAGTAATGTCTTATCTGGGGAAACAGAAAGACCATCCCAGGCAAATCTGTTGCTGGATTACTCATACCAACGAAAAAACCCATGAGATTATTCGTTCAGGTATTGGTCGTTCACCTTTATACACAGGGGCTATCGAAGGGGTCGGGCCCCGGTACTGTCCCTCTGTTGAAGATAAGGTTCAGCGTTTTGCTGATAAAGACAGCCATCAGATATTTATTGAGCCTGAGGGCTTAAATACTCGCGAACTATATCCTAATGGTATTTCTACTAGCTTGCCCTTTGATGTGCAGCTACAGTTAGTACGCTCTATAAAAGGCTTTGAAAGCGCGCATATTATGCGGCCTGGTTATGCTATTGAGTACGACTTTTTTAATCCTCAAGATTTAAAATCGAGTTTGGAAACTCGCTGTATCAATGGATTGTTTTTTGCTGGACAAATTAATGGAACGACGGGCTATGAAGAAGCAGGAGCTCAAGGTCTATTAGCGGGGGTAAATGCTGGACTTCGGTCTCAGGATAAAGAACCTTGGTGCCCCAGGCGTGATCAGGCCTATATAGGTGTGCTGGTAGATGATTTGATCACTCTGGGAACACAGGAGCCTTACCGGATGTTTACCAGTCGTGCAGAGTATCGATTACTACTACGTGAGGATAATGCAGATTTACGTTTAACTGAAAAAGCCAGGGAATTAGGGTTAATTGATGATATTCGTTGGCGGGAGTTTAATGAAAAGCAAGAAGCTATTATTGTGGAAGAACAGCGTTTAAAAACCACCTGGGTCCAGGCAGGTAGCCTGCAGGCGGAGCAACTGAATACAAAAACACGCTCTCCTATTGGTCGTGAATACAATTTAATGGAGTTATTGAAGCGTCCGGAACTCAATTACTCAGATATCAAGGATTTATTTTCCGTGGATGAGACCGTGAATGATCAAGTAGCAGAACAAGTTGAAATTAGTGCAAAGTATGCGGGTTATATCAATCGCCAGGAAGAAGAAATTCAACGTCTACGCCGACACGAAGAAACACCATTACCCGATGATTTTGACTACTGTACCGTTGAAGGGCTATCGAATGAAATCAAACAGAAGCTGATAGCTTCCCGTCCGCAAAGTCTGGGACGTGCTGCTCGTATTCCTGGTGTTACGCCTGCTGCGATCTCTTTACTATTAATTTACTTAAAGAAGCGTGGCTTACTGAAAGTCAGTCAGCGGGTTACTTTGGATGATGTATAGGCGTCGTGAAAGCTTATGTAAGTTATCACTCACCATCGCTGATTAACCATATGAAGGCTATTCTGTGATAGATATTGCTGTTTGCAAACAAAAATTATGTCAAGGCTTAATGGCAATGGATGTTATTCTGGATGACCAAAAAATATCGCTTTTGCTTCATTACCTTAGTGAATTTGTGAAGTGGAATAAAGCTTATAATCTCTCAGCTGTTCGCGATCCTCTGAAAATGGTCGAGCGCCATTTACTGGATAGCTTAGCATTGGTTCCCTTGTTAGAGAAAGCGCATGATAAACAACGCATTATTGATGTAGGAACCGGAGGCGGATTGCCAGGTATTCCTCTCGCCATTGTTTTTACGGACAGTCAAATCACATTACTCGATAGTAATGGGAAAAAAACACGATTTTTATTTCAGGTAAAAATGGCGTTAGATTTAAATAATCTGACGATTGCAAATACACGAGTTGAAACATACCAACCCGATGAGGGCTTTGATATTGTGGTAAGTCGTGCCTTCGCCAGTTTACAGTATATGGTGAAGGGGACCGGTCATTTGCTGAACCAACACGGTCGTTTTTGGGCTATGAAAGGTGTCTATCCAGAAAATGAATTGAGAGATTGTGAAAAAAACGCTATTGTCGAATCCTCAAAGTCATTGAATATACCCGAACAGCAAGGTGAACGGCACCTATTGATATTAAAGCCTGTGACCTCTGAGGCGGTTATTAACTGGGATAAGCCTGAATTGTGAGTAAGACTTACGCTATTGCCAATCAAAAAGGGGGTGTTGGTAAAACCACCACCTGTGTGAATCTTGCTGCGTCTCTGATTGCTATCAAGAAACGGGTATTATTGATAGACATTGATCCTCAGGGAAATGCCACCACGGGTAGTGGTATTGATAAAGAGAATATGACGTTATCAACCTATGATATATTGGTTGACAATCAAAGTATTACCGACGTCTCTTGCTCTTCTCCTAGTGGAAAATATTCAGTCGTTGGTGCCAATGGTGATCTCACTGCGGCAGAGGTTCAACTGCTTGAATTGCCCCAAAAACAATTTCGCTTACGTCAGGCATTGGTACACATGGGTGATTTATATGATTACATATTGATTGATTGCCCACCATCACTCAATATGCTGACATTGAATGCTCTGGTTGCTTGTGATGGAGTCATTATTCCTATGCAATGTGAATACTATTCATTAGAAGGAATATCCGCGCTGATAAAAACTGTTCATCAAATTCAACAAGAGCTTAATCCTTCTCTGGTGATAGAAGGTATTGTCCGTACCATGTACGATCCTCGTAGTGGTTTGACACTTGAAGTATCAAACCAACTGAAAGAATATTTTGGTAACAAGCTATACCAAGCATGTATTCCTCGCAACATCCGTTTAGCTGAAGCGCCAAGTTTTGGGCAACCCGCATTGGTGTATGACAGAAACTCAAAAGGTGCTGTTGCTTATCTGGCTTTGGCGGGCGAGTTTGTTCGTCGCAGTGAACGCATGTTGCGGCAAGTAACTCATCCTTGATTATTTATTTTTATCATTTAGGGAGCATCGTTTGTTATGGCATCAAAACGCAAAGGTTTGGGGCGTGGTTTGGACGCATTACTCAGTGGGCATACTATAAATAATGTACATGAAACAATAGAGGAAGTGCAATCTTCAGAGCTTGCTGTTGATGAGCAGCTCAAATATGTTCCCGTTGAACTGATTCAGCGTGGAAAATATCAGCCACGTCGTGATATCAATCCAGATACACTAGAAGAATTAGCGGAGTCGATTAAAGCTCAAGGTGTCATGCAGCCTATTGTTATTCGTCCTGTTTCTAAGGATAAATACGAAATTATTGCTGGTGAGCGTCGTTGGCGAGCGTCTCAATTGGTAGGGTTGGATAAAATTCCTGCTGTTGTTCGTCATGTGCCAGATGAAGCAGCGATTGCTATGGCATTGATTGAGAATATTCAGCGTGAAAACCTCAATCCTCTCGAAGAAGCCATTGCTTTGAAGCGTTTACAAGACGAGTTCGAACTTACCCATCAACAGGTTGCCGAAGCTGTAGGTAAGTCCAGAACCGCTGTGACTAATCTATTACGCCTCATTGCACTTGACAATGGCGTGAAAAAATTACTGGAGTATGGTGATATAGAAATGGGTCACGCTCGTGCTATATTAAGCTTGGATGCGCCTAAGCAGTGTCAGATTGCTAATGAGGTCGTTGCTAAAAATTTATCTGTTCGGCAAACGGAGGCTTTGGTTCGACGTGTCCTCGAATCTAAACAACAGGTGAAGCAAGGGAAGGTAAAAACGTCGGATTTGCAAAAGCTAGAAGAAGGTTTGTCGGAGAAAGTAGGGGTTCCGGTCATGTTGCAACACAATGCTAAAGGTAAGGGCAAATTAATTCTAAAATACAACAACCTTGATGAGCTGGATGGAATTCTTAGCCACCTAAACTACACGGCTTGATCAATCTCTATAATAGATAAAAAGCAAAAAGCTTTGGGGATTTTACATCTAATACTTCTTATGTTGAGCAAAACTCATCGCCAAAAAAACACCAATTGTTTGCATAATATTGTTGAATCATAGAGCGTGACATCCTATAATCGCGCACGCTGCTTTTCGGAGGGTTATAGAAAAGAGGCGGTAGCAGTGGGATATAATAGATGAGGTATAAAGAGTCAGGTTGTAGAGTAATGTAAGGTGTTGGCGATCAGATAAGTTTATAATCGTCAGATACTACTGATAATATAAGTGTTTATGTAAAAATAGCAGTAAGCCTCTTGACCATAAACTGTACATGATGAGCGTGCATTATGGCTAAGATAACTTATCGGATATTACTCAGATTGTGGTTACAACAAGGGTTCTTGTTACTGATAGCGACTCTTGTGTTTTGGTGGTTTAGTCCGCTTATCTCATATTCCATACTCGTTGGGGGCTTGATTTATATCATTCCCAATATGTATTTTTCCGTATATGCATTTCGCTTTCGAGGAGTTCAGGCTACCCAACAGGTATTGTTAGGTTTTTATCGAGGTGAAGTGGGTAAGTTTTTATTGTCGAGCGTAGGGTTTGCAGCGGTCTTTACACTCGTTAACCCATTGAATGTATTGGCGTTGTTTATGGTTTATGTAGTATTAACCGTTGTTCAGTGGTTACAGCTTGCGAAAATTCAGTCATAAACTGGATAAGCACCAATAATATAAATACTTGATTGACACATTGAGTTTTAATCGTGTCATTAAGGTCAAATAGAAAACATAAGGTAAGTAAAGAGTATGGCTGGCGGGCAGACTTCGACTGAATATATTCAGCATCACTTGCAAAACTGGACTTATGGAAAATTACCTGTGGGTTATACCCGCTATGATGGTACTGTTTTAACAGAAGCAACCTGGACTTCAGCACACACTGCTCAAGAAGCAAAAGATATGGGCTTTCATGCCGTCCATGTTGATACTCTGGGATGGTCTATTTTTCTGGGTGCTCTGTTTATTTTTATATTTTCCCGCATCGCTAAAAAAGCCACTAGTGATACACCGAAAGGCTTACAAAGCTTTGTTGAGCTAGTCGTTAGCTTTGTTGATAGCACCGTTAAAGATACCTTTCATTATAGGAACCGCATGATTGCTCCCATGGGGTTAACCATCTTCTGTTGGGTGTTCTTAATGAACTTTATGGACTTAATCCCAGTAGACTGGATTCCTTATTTTGTTGCCAATGCGGTGGTTGGTGATTCCCATTTCTTCTTTAAAGTGGTTCCTACCACTGACCCCAATGCCACTTTAGGTATGGCTGTTGGCGTATTTATATTAATGATTTTCTTTAGTGTTCAGCAAAAAGGGTTAATAGGCTTTATTAAAGAGCTCACTTTCCACCCATTTTCTCCACCTACCAAGGGTGCTTTTATTGTTCTAGCCCCATTGATGATAACTATCAACTTTATTCTAGAATTTGTTTCTTTAAGCGCTAAACCTATTTCACTGGGCCTCCGTTTGTTCGGAAATCTGTATGCTGGTGAAATGATCTTTATTCTGATTGCTCTTATGTTTGGTGCAGGCTTTGTGTTTGGCTTATTTGGTGGTGTATTACAATGGGGATGGGCGGTGTTCCATATTCTGGTTATTACACTACAGGCGTTTGTGTTTATGGTGTTGACCACGGTTTATATGGCCATGGCTCACGATAATCACGATGAACATTAATTACATTTTCAGGTTTTGTTACAACAAAAAACCTGTGAGTAATAATATCAATAACATTTTAACATTCAATTACTTTGTAGGAGAAGATAATGGAAGCCGTTGGTTTAGTATATGTAGCAAGTGCATTATTGATTGGTTTGGGTGCTTTGGGTACCGCTATCGGTTTTGGTACTTTAGGTGGTAAATTGCTTGAAGGTGCTGCTCGTCAGCCAGAACAAGCACCAGCATTACAAGGCAAAATGTTCCTAATGGCAGGTCTATTGGACGCGGTACCTATGATCGGTGTGGGTATTGGTATGTACCTGATTTTCGTTGTTGCACCTGGTTTTACTGGTTAATTGCTGTCCAAATAACCTAAACAATAACGAGAGGTGTTGGTGTGAATATCAACCTAACATTAATAGGTCAAACAATTACATTTTTTGTTTTTGTTTGGTTCTGCGCAAAATTCGTCTGGCCGGCACTCATTGGTGTGATGCAAGAGCGCGAGAAAAAAATTGCTGATGGTTTGCAAGCGGCTGAACGTGCGGATAAAGATTTAGAGTTAGCCCACAAAAAAGCGGGTGAGCAACTTAGAGAAGCAAAAGAACAAGCTGCCGAGATTATTGAGCAAGCCAATAAGCGGGCGACACAAATTGTTGATGAAGCAAAAGATCAGGCAAAAGCTGAAGCAGACCGTTTAATCACTGCTGCTAAAGCAGAAATAGAGCAGGAAGCTAACCGGGCTAAAGAAGAATTGCGTGGTAGTGTAGCAACACTAGCTATTGCTGGCGCAGAAAAAATTCTTGAGCAAGAAATTGATCCTAAGTCACATAATGATTTAGTCAGCAAATTAGCGTCCCAGTTGTAAGAGAGGCATAGCATGGCAGAACTTATTACCCTCGCTCGCCCTTACGCAAAAGCTGCATTTGAATATGCTCGTGCCAATCAAGCATTAACGGCATGGTCAGAGTCGCTGGCAGTGGTTGCCAGTGTTATTCAACAGCCTACCGTAGAAGAGTTGTTAGATTCTCCTACCATCACATCAGAGCAAAAAGCCACATCGTTACTTGAACTCTGCGGTGATGAATTGAATGAAAAGGTAAAAAACTTTGTTGCTGTGATGGCGGGCAACAAACGTTTAGGGCTTTTAAAAGAAGTACAACAGCTCTTTGAAAGCTTTAAGTCTCAACAAGAAAAGTTTGCCGATATCACGATTAGCTCAGCATTTAAATTGGATAGTACAGTTGAAAAAGCGCTGTCAGAAAAACTGAGACAAACGCTAGCGAGTGAAGTGTCCTTATCAACCAATATTGATAAGGCCCTGATTGGCGGTGTCGTTGTTCGTGCTGGCGATACGGTGATTGATGGATCAGTGAAAGGTCGTTTGGCCAAGCTGGCTGAGACTATTAGCCTATAAAGAGGTTTATCGCTGATTAATTAGCAACAATAGACTGAACACATTAGCTTACCCAGTAAGCTTTAAACGTATAAATGACAACTACCACTATGGGGTAAGAGGAACAGAGCATGCAGCAGCTGAATCCTTCAGAAATCAGTGAAATTATTAAGAATCGTATTGATTCTCTCGATGTAAGCAGCGAAGCCCAGAACGAAGGCACCGTTGTTTCCGTTACTGACGGTATTATTCGTATTCATGGCCTTGCCGATGTGATGTACGGTGAAATGATCGAGTTTGAAGGTGGCGTTTATGGTATGGCGCTTAATCTGGAACGTGATTCCGTAGGTGCGGTTATCTTGGGTGATTATCAAACCATTGCTGAAGGCCAGACTTGTAAGTGTACAGGCCGTATTCTGGAAGTACCTGTTGGTCCTGAGCTTCAGGGCCGTGTTGTTGATGCTTTAGGTAATCCTATCGATGGTAAAGGCCCTGTTGAAGCAAAAATGACAGATGCCATTGAAAAAATTGCTCCAGGGGTCATTGCTCGTCAGTCGGTTGATCAGCCAGTGCAACTAGGTCTTAAAGCCATTGATGCTATGGTACCTGTAGGTCGTGGTCAACGTGAGTTGATTATTGGTGACCGTCAGACGGGTAAAACAGCCATTGCGGTTGATGCCATTATTAATCAAAAAGACAAAGGTATTAAGTGTATTTACGTTGCTGTTGGTCAAAAAGCCTCATCAATTGTTTCTGTAGTTCGTAAATTGGAAGAGCACGGTGCAATGGATCACACTATTGTGGTTGCCGCATCTGCTTCTGATCCAGCCTCTATGCAGTTTCTGGCACCGTTTGCGGGTTGTAGTATGGGTGAGTACTACCGTGATCGTGGTGAAGATGCATTAATTATTTATGATGATCTAACTAAACAAGCGTGGGCTTATCGTCAAATTTCCCTATTATTGCGTCGTCCACCAGGTCGTGAGGCTTATCCTGGTGATGTATTCTATTTGCACTCGCGCTTGTTGGAACGTGCCTCTCGGGTCAGTGCTAAGTATGTTGAAGATTTCACTAACGGTGAAGTGAAAAATCAAACAGGTTCATTAACTGCCCTACCCGTTATTGAAACACAGGCTGGCGATGTATCTGCTTTTGTACCTACGAACGTAATTTCTATTACCGATGGTCAGATATTTCTGGAAACCGATTTGTTTAACTCAGGTATCCGTCCAGCAATGAATGCTGGTATCTCAGTATCTCGTGTAGGTGGAGCGGCGCAGACTAAAATTGTTAAGAAATTATCAGGTGGTATTCGTACTGCCCTTGCTCAGTATCGTGAATTAGCGGCTTTCTCGCAGTTTGCATCAGACCTTGATGAGGCCACTAAAGCTCAACTGGATCACGGCGAACGAGTGACAGAATTAATGAAACAAAAGCAGTATACACCTCTTTCAATTTCTGAGATGGGTATTGTGCTTTATGCCGCTAATGAAGTTTATTTAAACGATGTTGACGTTGCGAAAATTGGTAACTTCGAGTCAGCTTTATTGTCTTACATGGCGAGTGAACACGGTGATCTAATGAATAAGATCAATGAAAGCGGTACTTATGACGGTGCGATAGAAAGTACCTTTAAGTCAGCGATAGAAAAGTTTAAAGAAACGCAAACTTGGTAAGTAAACTTAGAGGTTAGAAGTGTTTTATATCTAACATCGAGTGCTTAACACCTAATAAAAACCACCGCAGTCGGAAAGTAAAAATGGCAGCCGGAAAAGAGATACGTACACAAATATCGAGTATTAAAAGTACGCAAAAAATTACTAGCGCGATGGAAATGGTTGCTGCGAGTAAAATGCGTAAAGCTCAGGATCGTATGGAGTTAGGTAAGCCTTATGCCCAGCGTATTCGTAACGTGGTAGGTCATTTGGCGAATGCTAATCCGGAATATAAACACCTTTATTTACAAGAACGTGAAGTTAAACGTGTTGGTTTTATTATTGTTTCGACGGATCGCGGTCTTTGTGGTGGTTTAAATATCAACGCTTTTAAAGCAGCTATTAAGTCTATGAAAGAATGGTCAGACAAGGAAATCGACATAGATCTTTGTTTGATTGGTGCAAAAGGTGCTGCTTTCTTTAATAGTTACGGTGGCAATGTGGTAGCTGCCGTTCGCGATATTGGTGAAGCACCTTCAGTTGCTGACCTTATTGGAACGGTTAAAGTCATGCTCGATGCATATAGCGAAGGTACTATTGATCGTTTATTCCTAGTTGGTAATGAGTTTGTGAATACGATGACACAAACTCCATCGGTTAGTCAGTTATTACCTTTACAAGCAGACGACGATAGTAAGCTTAAACATGCTTGGGACTATTTGTATGAGCCTGGTGCAAAAGAATTATTGGATGGCTTATTGATTCGTTATATTGAATCACAAGTTTATCAGTCTATTGTAGAAAATGCGGCTTGTGAACAAGCCGCACGGATGATTGCTATGAAAAACGCGACAGACAACGCAGGTGATATTATTGATAACCTGCAATTAGTGTATAACAAAGCCCGTCAAGCGGCGATTACTCAGGAACTTTCTGAAATCGTTGGTGGAGCAGCAGCAGTTTAACCCATTAAAGGCCGGGCCAGACGCTCTAAAAAAGTGTCAAGCATCAGGTGTTCGGCTGAAAAATAAAGTTCTGTAGTGAGTTTTACAGATAAAGTACATTAGAAAATAAACATCTCAGTATAAATGTAGAGGACTCGGAAATGAGTAGCGGACGTATCGTACAAATTATTGGTGCTGTGATCGACGTGGAATTCCCACGGGATTCTGTACCCAAGGTCTATGACGCCCTGACCGTGAACGACAAAGGCTTAACTCTTGAAGTGCAACAACAGTTAGGTGATGGAGTTGTACGTGCGATTGCCATGGGTTCATCTGAAGGTGTTAGACGTGGTTTAGAAGTTGCTAATACTAAGGCACCAGTTTCAGTGCCCGTAGGCACTGAAACATTGGGTCGTATTATGGATGTATTAGGTAACCCTATTGATGAATGTGGTCCTATTGGTGAACAAGAGCGTATGCCTATTCACCGTAAAGCACCAGCGTATGATGAGCTTGCTGCTTCCGAAGAATTGCTTGAAACGGGAATTAAAGTCATCGACTTGGTTTGCCCATTTGCTAAAGGTGGTAAAGTTGGTTTGTTTGGCGGAGCGGGTGTTGGTAAAACTGTCAACATGATGGAATTAATTAACAACATTGCGACTGCCCACAGCGGATTGTCTGTATTTGCTGGTGTTGGTGAGCGTACTCGTGAAGGTAATGATTTTTATCATGAGATGCAGGAAGCTGGTGTTGTTAACGTAGAGACATTTAGTGAGTCAAAAGTGGCTATGGTTTATGGTCAAATGAACGAGCCCCCAGGTAACCGTCTGCGTGTTGCACTCACAGGCTTAACCATGGCGGAAAAATTTCGCGATGAAGGTAAAGACGTTCTTTTGTTTGTTGATAATATTTACCGCTATACTCTTGCGGGAACCGAAGTATCAGCACTATTGGGTCGTATGCCATCGGCAGTAGGCTATCAGCCTACTCTAGCGGAAGAAATGGGTGTTCTCCAGGAGCGTATTACTTCAACCAAAGTTGGTTCTATTACGTCTATTCAGGCGGTATATGTTCCTGCGGATGACTTGACTGACCCATCACCAGCCACCACCTTTGCTCATTTGGATTCTACGGTTGTACTTTCTCGTGATATTGCAGCCAAAGGTATTTATCCTGCAGTTGACCCGCTGGATTCAACATCACGTCAACTTGATCCATTAATTATTGGTAATGAGCACTATGAAGTAGCTCGTGGTGTACAGAGTGTTTTACAGCGCTATAAAGAATTGAAAGATATTATTGCTATTTTAGGGATGGATGAATTATCAGAAGAAGATAAACAGACGGTATCCCGTGCACGTAAAATCGAACGTTTCCTATCACAGCCCTTCCACGTAGCAGAAGTGTTTACCGGTTCACCAGGTAAATATGTTTCTTTGAAAGAAACTATTCGTGGGTTTCAAGGGATTTTGGCTGGTGAGTACGATAACCTTCCAGAACAAGCGTTCTACATGGTTGGTAGTATCGACGAGGTAATAGAAAAAGCGAAAAATATGTAAAAGGCTGGGGCCAGATCAATATTTAGCGATTTAACCCTAAACAGAACTGTGGCGAAGACCATGACATGTTGATCTGACCCGAGTTTTTATCAAAGAGGCTAAGTTATGGCGATGACAGTCCATTGTGACATCGTTAGTGCAGAACAACAGATTTTTTCGGGCTTGGTGGAAATGATCGTTGCTGCAGGTACGGAAGGTGACCTGGGTATTGCCTATGGTCATGCTCCTTTATTATCAGGATTACAGCCTGGGCCTATCAGAGTGATTACCCAATCAGGCGATGAAGAAGTTTATTATATCTCTGGTGGTTATATCGAAGTACAGCCCCATACAGTGACGGTACTTGCTGATACCGCCTTACGTGCAGAAGATATGGATGAAGCGGCGGCTTTACAGGCTAAAGAAGAAGCTGAGAAAAACCTGACGAATAGAGGTGGGGAATTTGATTATTCTGCGGCTGCTGTGCAGTTGGCAGAGGCTTCTGCACAACTGAGAACTTTACAGGCCATACGGAAGAAGCTGGGTAAATAAGCGCCGTAAGCCAGATTAGTTTTATTAATGAAAGTTAAACAAAAAAAGGGTAGCATTAGCTACCCTTTTCTATTGAGAAAGGAAATAAGCAGTTAAACGCCATTTTTCTTGTCTCTTTTTTCCGGTCCTTTAATGCTTAAAACACGATTATGTTAGATATTTTGATTTTAGCTGCTGGTAAAGGCACACGCATGAGATCCAGTGTACCTAAAGTATTGCATCCGATCGCAGGTAAAGCACTTATTCAACATGTTATTGATACAGCAAAAGCATTAACTAACAACCCGCTGAACATTGTCGTTGGTCATGAAGCCGATAAGGTGCAGAGAGAGTTATCAGATCAGCATACTTTTATTCTTCAAGAACATCAATTAGGCACAGGGCACGCTGTGCAGCAAGCTTTACCCCACTTTCGCAAAGACTCTATTGTACTCATTCTTTACGGTGATGTTCCCCTAATCAGTCGGAGTACTTTGCAGCGACTGATTAATAAGGTCAACAAAAATAGCCTAGCTTTATTGACAATGCATTTAGATCAACCAAAAGGGTATGGGAGAATTACTCGAAATAGTAGTAACAAAGTTACCGCGATTGTTGAACAAAAAGATGCGACAGAAGAACAGCTAGCTATCAATGAAGTTAATACGGGTGTTATAGCAGTTAGTGCCCAACATCTACAGAAATGGTTACCTGAACTATCCAATAACAATGCACAGGGTGAATATTACTTAACAGATATCATTTCAATGGCACAGCAACAGGGAGTCGAGATTAATACTGAACAACCAGATTTTGAATGGGAAGTAATGGGGGTTAATGATCGTCGCCAACAGGCAGAACTTGAAAGAATCTACCAACTCAATAGAGCTAAAAAGCTAATGGCCGAAGGTGTTACTCTAATAGACCCTGCCCGTTTTGATTGTAGAGGCAATGTGTCTGTTGGCCAGGATGTTATTATTGATATCAATTGTTTACTGATAGGTGAAGTGGCTATTGGCCATAATGTTAGTATTGGTGCAAACTGCATTATCCAAAATTCTGTGATAGGTGATAACACGGTTATTAAAGGCAACACTATTATTGAAGATAGTGAAGTAAAAGCAGATTGTACCATTGGTCCATTTGCTCGCTTAAGACCTGGAACAAAACTTTCTGAACAAGCGAAAATTGGTAATTTTGTTGAAACTAAAAAAGCACTTATTGGCAAGGGCAGTAAAATCAATCACCTAAGTTATGTAGGTGATGCAACATTGGGGGATGATGTGAACATAGGTGCGGGTACGATTACTTGTAATTATGATGGAGTTAATAAACATCAGACAACCATTGGTAATGATGTTTTTGTTGGTTCCAACTCAGCACTGGTTGCTCCGGTTAATCTGGAAGATGGCGTGACTATTGGAGCAGGATCAACAATTAATTGCTCTGTAGAAAAAAACACTCTTTCACTCACGCGTTCACCACAAAAAATGCATAAAGAATGGCAGCGCCCAATAAAAAAATAAATTGCAACCATTATAGTACAGCTTATCAGTGGTAAATTCTCTTAAAGAGAAACGAGATATTTTATAATCTATTGGCTCTACAAAAAAATATTTAAAGGCAAGGAAAAGACTATGTGTGGTATTGTTGGTGCAATTGCTCAACGCAACGTAACAGAAATTCTATTAGAAGGTCTGCGTCGCTTAGAGTATCGAGGCTATGACTCAGCTGGCATGGCCATATTGGATAATAGCATCATAGAAATTCGTAAAGAAACAGGGAAAGTGATTAATCTTGAGACAGCCATTAGTAATAAGCCTACTAAAGGTCAATTAGGTATCGCTCATACTCGTTGGGCTACCCATGGCAGGCCCACACAAAAGAACGCACATCCACATAGTTCCGATAAAATTACCCTTGTTCACAATGGAATTATTGAAAACTATACAGAACTTCGCGAACAACTCATTGCCAAAGGCTATCGCTTTATTAGCGAAACAGATACAGAAGTTGTTGCTCATCTGATCAATGATTTTTTTAAGCAACTTAATGATTTATTACAAGCGGTTAAACAAAGTGTTGCTCTGTGTGAAGGTGCCTATGCATTGGGTGTTATTTGTGAAGATGTACCAGATACCTTAGTTGTTGCTCGAAAGGGCAGCCCTTTAGTCATTGGTTTGGGCATAGAAGAAAATTTTATTGCCTCTGATCAGTTGGCATTAAGACAAGTTACAGACCAGTTTATTTACTTGGAGGAAGGTGATCTGGCCGAAGTAACCGCTGGCAATATTAGTATTTATGACAGTGAAAACAATCATGTTGAGCGAAAAAAAGTTAAACTAACCAGTAGTGAACAATCTACCAGTCGTGGTCAATATCGCCACTACATGTTAAAAGAAATTTATGAGCAGCCAGCGGCTACTCGCCAGGCGCTTCAGGGTCGCTTAGGTAAAACACAGGTATTAGAGGCTTGTTTCGGTTCCGCAGCCAGTGAGATTTTTGATCAAGTAGCACATGTACAAATCATCGCTTGTGGTACTAGCTACCATTCGGGAATGGTTGCTAAATATTGGATGGAGTCTTTGGGAAATCTTCAATGCAGCGTAGAAATTGCCAGTGAATTTCGTTACCGTAAAGCCTTTATTCCAGCAAATACTTTAGTGGTGACTATTTCTCAATCTGGCGAAACGGCTGATACTCTTGCGGCTTTACAAAAAGCCAAGCAACAAGGCATTCTTGCTTCTTTAGCGATTTGCAATGTACCTAACAGTGCTTTAGTTCGTGAATCAACCTTGTCAATAATGACAGCAGCGGGTCCGGAAATAGGGGTCGCTTCGACCAAAGCTTTCACTACACAGTTGGTCGTTTTACAACTATTAACTATAGTACTTGGGCGCCGTCATGGTTTAAGTGAAAAACAAGAAGCAGCGATGGTAAAGGAATTGCGACACCTGCCTTCACTTTGTGAAGATGTGCTAAAACTGGATAAAGATATTGAAAAAATCAGTGAGGCCTTTATTGAAAAAAATCATGCCTTGTTTTTGGGTCGTGGAATGCAATACCCGATTGCTCTGGAAGGGGCATTGAAACTAAAAGAAATTTCCTACATTCATGCAGAAGCTTACCCTGCAGGAGAACTTAAACATGGGCCACTGGCTTTAGTCGATAGTGAGATGCCTATTATTGCTGTTGCCCCCAATGATGACTTACTAGATAAACTCAAATCCAACCTGGAAGAGGTGCAAGCACGTGGAGGACAGCTTTTTGTCTTTGCGGATACGGAAACTAATTTTAAAAACACCGCAGAATGCATTGTTATTCATCTTCCTAAAGTACCCTATGGTTTGTGTCCAATCGTTTTCACACTGCCTCTACAGCTACTCTCTTATCATGTGGCTGTACTAAAAGGTACGGATGTTGATCAACCCAGAAATTTAGCTAAGTCAGTTACCGTAGAATAGTTTTTAACCATTAAAAATGATAGTAAGGACTTGGTTATTATTGTGTAAAATGTGCCGTTATGGAAATGAAATGCATTATGGGTTTATGCTGCTGTTGAACAGGCACTAGAAGTATTGAATTTCCCTCACATAAATGCTGAATAAATTTACAGTATTGGTAGAATAAGACATTCTTCATAGACAAAAACCAGATTTAAGCACCCAGGTATAAGAACCAATGGATGTTTCCTATCTCTTAAATGATTTAAATGACGCCCAACGTAAAGCTGTTACGGCACCAGCGGCTAATCAACTGATTTTAGCGGGAGCAGGCAGTGGTAAAACTCGGGTGTTGGTACACCGCATTGCTTGGTTAATTCAGGTAGAAAATGTGTCTCCCTACAGTATTATGTCGGTGACCTTTACCAATAAAGCGGCCCGGGAAATGCGGGGGCGCCTTGAAACGCTATTAGAAGGTGCTGTTGTTGGTAGTACTCGGTCTATGTGGGTTGGGACGTTTCATGGTATTGCCCATCGTCTGTTAAAAGCTCACTGGAAAGATGTTGGTTTGCCGCAGAACTTTCAGATTTTGGATAGTGATGATCAATTACGGTTGGTCAAGCGAGTTTACCAAACCTTACAATTGGACGAGAACTGTTGGCCGCCTCGACAGGCACAATGGTATATCAATGCTCAGAAAGATGAGGGCTTGCGTCCTCAGTATATTCAGGCAACGGGTGATCCTTACGAAGTAACGATGTTGCAGGTTTATACTGCGTATGAAGAAGTGTGTCGTCAGGGAGGTCTAGTTGATTTTGGTGAACTATTGCTGCGAGCTCATGAATTATTTTTGGATAATAATGCAGTACTGAATCATTACCAACAACGCTTTCCGTTTATTTTGGTCGATGAATTTCAGGATACCAACACCATTCAATATGCTTGGCTTCGGGTATTGGCTGGGGCTAATGGCTGTGTCAGTGTGGTGGGTGATGATGACCAGTCTATTTATGGCTGGCGCGGAGCCAAGATTGAAAATATTCAACGCTTTAGCGAAGACTTCAATAATACACAAACCATTCGGCTGGAACAAAACTACCGTTCTACAGGGTTAATTCTAAAAGCGGCTAATGCTGTGATTGAAAATAACTATAGTCGCTTGGGTAAAGAGCTGTGGACCGAGGGTGATGAAGGTGAACCCATAGGTTTATATGCTGCATTTAATGAACACGATGAATCCCGGTTTATTGTAGAAAGTATTCAGCAGTGGGTGAATGAAGGCAATAACTACCATAGCTCAGCAATTTTATATCGTTCTAATGCGCAATCTCGCGTGCTTGAAGAAGCCTTATTGCGAGAAGGCATTGCTTATCGTATTTATGGTGGCCAGCGCTTTTATGATCGTTTGGAAATAAAAAACGCCCTCTCCTATTTACGTTTAATCATTAATCATCACGATGACACGGCGTTCGAGCGTATTATCAATACTCCGATTCGAGGTATAGGAGGTAAAACAGTAGAAAAGATTCGTCTGTTTGCCCGTGAGCACGGTTGTTCTTCATGGCAGGCGGCAAACACCATGCTGACAGAAAAAATACTAGCGCCGCGTGCTGCGAGTGCCGTTGCCCTATTTTTCCAATTAATTGGTCAACTGACTCGTGCAATAGAAGGCCAGGAGTTAGCAGATCAGGTTGATATAGTGATTAAGCAATCTGGTTTACTACTGTTCCATAAAAATGAAAAAGGTGAAAAAGGTCAGGCTCGCGTAGAAAACCTGGAAGAATTAGTGAATGCCTGCCGTGCCTTTGATCCTGATAATGTAGCAACACAAACCGATACTGATAATAAACCCCCTTTATTGGAACAGTTTTTAGATAGCGCCTCATTAGATGCGGGTGACACACAAGCAGATGAATTTGATGATGCGGTGCAGCTAATGACGTTACACTCTGCTAAAGGCTTGGAGTTCGCGCGTGTCTTTATGGCAGGTGTTGAAGAGAATCTATTCCCCCATAAAATGTCAGCAGAAGATCCTGAGCGTTTGGAAGAAGAGCGTCGTTTATGTTACGTGGGAATTACTCGTGCGATGGAAAAGCTTACGATTTCTTATGCTGAAACTCGACGTATGCATGGAACGGAAAGCTATAATCGAATGTCACGCTTTATAAAAGAAATTCCCCATCATTGTATTAGTGAAATCCGTTTAAAAACGCAGGTACAGAGGCCATTGGGCTATCAGCAGGTTTCTCGAAAAAAACCTGCTTTGCATGATGAAAGTATAGATATTGGGCATCATTTAGGTCAGCGGGTAAGTCACCCAATGTTTGGTGACGGAATCATCGTACATTTTGAAAGCCAAGGCAATAACCCACGAGTACAAGTTAATTTTGATAGTGAAGGCAGTAAGTGGTTAGTGCTGAAATATGCTAATTTACAAGCGATATAATTTTTTAAACACCTCACATCGGGAGTGACCAACACTATTGGCGTTATCATTTTTCAGCGTTAATGGTTGAGGGTTTTATACATTCTAATCTTGCTTAAGATGAATATTGATGAGGAGACTATGGTAGAGATTGCTATTCGTCCAGCGACTAAAGATGATGCAGCGCTAATTTTACATTTAATCAAAGAACTGGCTATTTACGAAAAAGCTGAACAAGAAGTTATTGCGACTTCTGAGGATATTCGTCAATCATTATTTGCTGAAAACTCAACCGCACACGGTTTGATTTGTACTATAGATGATAAACCTATTGGGTATGCAGTCTATTTCTTTAATTATTCAACGTGGTTAGGTAAGCCAGGATTATACTTGGAAGATTTATATGTTACCTCCGAATGTCGCGGTCAAGGAGCGGGTAAATTGTTGCTAAAACATCTAGCAAACATAGCTTTGGACAAAGGTTGCGGTCGTTTTGAATGGAGCGTCCTCGACTGGAATGAACCTGCGATACAATTCTATCAATCTATTGGTGCCAAGCCACAAAATGAATGGGTGGCTTATCGTTTGGTTGGTGCTGCACTTAAAGCGTTTGCTCATAGTTAATTCGCCACGGTTATTGAGGCTTTAAATTGTTGTATGAAAAACAAAAAAGGTATCTATTGGTTTATTTTTTTAGACGACTTAAAGTTGTAAACGAAGCTTTTGAATTACCTCGTATGTTTCTGGATAAACACCACGCCATTGATAAAATGATTCTGCTCCCTGGCAGACTAACATTCCCAATCCGTCAGCAGTATTTGTAGCACCATTTTTTTTCGCCCACTGCATAAAAATAGTATCTCTATTGGCATACATCATATCGTAGCAGCAGCTATTGCTATGCAAAATATCACGGGATAAATTCGGTAACTTTCCATCTAAGCTAGCAGATGTCCCATTAACAATGATATCAAAACAACCACTTAATTCAGGATAGCTACAGGCAGAAACATTCCCTAGGTCACAGAAACTACCAGCCAGGATTTCTGCCTTATCAACACTACGGTTGGCGATAACAACAAGTTCAGGTTTTGCACTTAATAATGGTTCCAAAATGCCACGAACAGCACCTCCTGCACCTAATACCAAAGTTTTTTTCCCACTTAATGCCCATTTTAAATTATTTTTTATATCGTTAATTAAGCCCACACCGTCGGTATTATCACCCATAATATAGTGATCTTTTTTAATGAGTGTGTTTACAGCACCTGCTCTTTTAGCTCGGGCTGTTAACTGATCGGCATAGTTAAAAGCGTCTAGCTTAAAGGGTACGGTAATATTTAAACCCTTACCTCCAGTAGAAAAAAATTGGTCTGCAGCGGTATTAAATTTATCCACATCAATGCATCTGGCGCTATAACTGATTGCTTGTTGTGTTTGTTCGGCAAAAGCTGCTTGTAGAATAGGAGATTTTGAATGGTTAATAGGGTTACCAAAAACAGCGTATTGGTCATTATTTTTTGCCACTATGGTCTCCTGTTGAATGCGAGCTATAGCCAATTTTGTGGTTGTAGATAAATGTCGGTTAGTTCAGCTTCGAGGCTATCAGGTTCAGGATGGTAGTTATATTCCCAGCGGACTAATGGTGGTAAAGACATTAAAATAGATTCGGTTCGTCCTCCTGTCTGCAAACCAAATAGAGTACCTCGATCAAAAATCAAATTAAATTCTACATAGCGACCTCGACGGTAAAGCTGAAATTGTCTTTCTTTCTCACCATAGAGTATATCTTTCTGTTTTTCTAAAATAGGTTGGTACGCATCAATATAGCTGTTGCCTATTGATTGTGTTAAAGCAAAGCTTTCTTCAAACCCAAGCTCATTAAAGTCATCAAAAAATAAACCACCAATACCGCGAGCTTCATGGCGGTGTGTTAAGTAAAAATATTTGTCACACCATGCTTTAAACTGTGCATAATAATCTTTTCCAAAAGGATCACAGGCATTTTTGGCGGTTTGGTGCCAATGAATACAATCTTCCCGATTAGCATAATACGGTGTTAAGTCGTAACCTCCACCAAACCACCAAATTGGTTCATGCCCTTTCTTTTCTGCAATAAAAAAGCGTACATTCATATGGCTGGTTGGCGCATAAGGATTACGTGGGTGAATAACCAGAGAGACGCCCATGGCTTCAAATCTTCGACCAGCCAAGTCTGGTCTGTGTGCTGTAGCGGAGGTAGGCATGTAGTCTCCAAAAACATGGGAGAAATTAACACCGCCTTTTTCGATGATATTGCCATCCGTGAGCACTCGTGAGCGCCCGCCACCACCTTCTTTGCGTTCCCAGGTATCTTCAACAAAATGCTTACCATCAAGGTGATTCAGAGAATGGCAAATGTTATCTTGTAGTGATAATAAAAAAAGGCGGACGAGATTCTTATTAGGTGTGATCATTTGGTACCAATGGGTAATCAATAATGAAGTGGCTATTATAGGCGACTTTTACCAAAAGAGCTTGATTCGGAGTTAAATGAAAGGATTAACGAATGATTTCGCCAGAGATTAAGTCCCTAATTTCTGAGGGTTGCTGTCGATTACCGACACAACCAGTAGCAATATTGTCTAAATAGACAGACTGATTAAAATAACGGCATACTTGCCAACGGTATCGAGGAGCAGGTTTTCCTTGGGGGTTAGCAGAGGTAGAGACAATTGGCCCACCAAATGCTTTGCAGAGATCATGTACATAGGGGTGCGCGCTTACACGTAACGCTACAGAACTGAAATCACCACTAATCCATGAGGGGATCGATCCATTATTAGGGACTAACCAAGTGACGGGTCCCGGCCAGGTTTTTTCTAGTTGATCTCGTTGCTGGGAGTTAATCTTTGTTAAGTAGGGAGATAATTGTTTCATAGTCGCAGCAACTAAAATCAGCCCTTTGCCAGGATCCCTTTGTTTGAGCGCGAATATTTTTTTTACCGCTTTGTTATTATATGGATCACAACCGAAGCCCCAAACTGCTTCAGTAGGATATGCAACAACTCCCCCTTGGCGCATGATGCTGACATTGATGGCAATTGATGGATTATATTTTTGATAGAACATAAAAGTATTTGTTATTGGGTATTTATTGACAAGTTTACCATTATACGCATTCATAACCCCAATCAGAGAGTTTTATCCAACCGTGGATTTCCAGATTGATTAAGTGAACGGATAATTGTTGTGGTGATAAGCGTGTTGACAGGGATAATTGATCAATCGTTGTTGGTTTAAAACCGAGATGGTGAATAATCAGAGTTTCTTCTGCGCTTAATGACTCAGGCACCTTGTTTTTTAACTTTTCGGTGGTTAAGGCGGAGCCTCTGGCGGGTAATCTCAGATGGTGAAGAATACCCTGTAAGTGTTCTACAATATCCTCACTGTTTTCCACCAATGTTGCCCTACGTTTAATTAATTGATGGCAGCCTTTCGCTTGAGGATTATGAATGGAGCTGGGAATGGCAAATACCTCTCGCCCCTGCTCAAGTGCGTAGTTAGCTGTTATTAAAGAGCCACTTTTAATAGCCGCTTCAACTATTAGCACTCCCAGACTCAAGCCGCTAATGATACGATTGCGCCGGGGAAAGTGATCGGCTTTAGGTGGGCTTTGTGGGGGGAACTCGGTAATCAGTGTTCCTCCTGCAGCGAGGATTTGATCGGCAAGATAGCGATGACGCTTGGGATAAATATCATCAATACCCGTTGCCATAACGGCGATGGTTTTACCATGGGCATTCAACGTCGCTTGATGGGCTGCGCCGTCAATGCCTAGAGCGAGTCCACTGGTAATAGTAAAACCACACTTTGCCAGGTGAGAGGCAAATAGACGGGTATTCTGTAGACCATTATGAGTGGGGTTGCGTGAGCCAACCAGTGCCAACTGAGGTAATGATAAATTGTGCAAGTCGCCTTTGGTATAGAGTATGGGAGGGGGCTGGTGAATTTCTTTAAGTAATGGAGGGTAGAGGTGGTGGTCGCTATGAATGATCTTACCTTGCTGTTTATCGGTATGATGAATAATATGTTGTGCAGATTGCATGAGCTGACTGTGTTCCCCTTGATGTTGGTAATCCCGTAATAGTGATCGGCCTTGCTCATTAAGGAAGGGTAATTCAGCGGGTGGTGATAGTAATACCCGTTCCGGGGAACCAAACGCTTCTACCAAAGACCAAAATCGGCTAGTAGCAATATTGGGTAATAGTGTCAATAATAAGTGAGATAAAAAAGGCAGGGAGGTATTATTGTTTGTCAGAGGTTTGTTATTCATCTTATCCATATGTTTCATCCATGAGAGTACTATACTATTTTAGCAGTCCGTTAGTCCTTCGTTCCTGTCATTTTAGGGTTGGCAGGTCGTATTATAATAGCAGATATTTTAGGGGGAGCGGACTAAATCTCTAATACTAATGCCTTTATCTGCTTCCAATATAATACCCAGGCTCATTTTTTCAAAGGTTTGGAAAATCAAAACTAACCCCGAGCGCTCATTAGGCAGATCTATAACTTTTGGTGTGCCTTTTTGGGCAAAACGGTCTCTAATGCGCTCCCCTCGTTTATTAATGGTCAGTAGATGTCCCTGGCTTAAGCCGACATTATGCCCCAGATTGATAGCAACAATATCGAATTTTCCAGCTTGAATTCCGCGCTCAATTGCCATAATCATTCCCTCTACTTTACTATCCAGAGGTTTAGGAAAAAATGTAGACATAATTTGGCGTTCTTTTTTAGGAAGTAAGCGGTCACCAACCCGTACTTCCCCAATAGATTCGGAGATAGCAAAAGTAGCCACAGGCTTATTAAATGCTCGTCTACTGGCAGATCCAATATAAATGGCTTGTATACCCAGCACTTTTCGTGTTTTTGGATCTATATAGCTCTTGCCTTGACGATAAATGCCATAATTTCTTATTGAAGAACTGAAGTCACCGCGTGCGTATAGGTTATCGCCTGTGCCTAAAATAACCCTTTGTTCTGGCCCAGCAATAACATGAGGTGCTTTAAGCAGTGTTACTTTATCAACAATGCGGTTACCAAGCAGAAAGCTGTTAATTTTTTCCAAAGGGATTGAATCAATCCTCTGTTTAATCGGTGCTGGATGAATTTTAGGCGATAGCTTGACAGTTTTTAATGTTTTCTTATCGGAGGAGGTTTTTGTTAGTGTATTGGAATGCGTGGTTGTGGTAGTAGAACGATCATTACCACGTTCAATGGTTAAGCGGGGCTGGCCATCAATGACAATCAGACGAATAATATCGCCTGGGTAAATCAGGTGTGGATTGGTAATTCGAGAATTGGCTTCCCAGACTTCCGTCCAGCGCCAGGGATCTTTTAGGAAGCGCTCTGAAATACCCCAGAGAGTGTCACCTTTAACAACAGAATAGGTTTTAGGATGACCTTCTCGAAATAAAGCGTCTTCAGCATAAGTGGGCAGGACCGCACCTAAACTGAAACACCATAAGAATAAATGGTTAAATACAACCTTTTTCATAGAGTAGAGCCTATTTTCATTCCAATACAAACGGTTTAGTAGATGACGTATCATTTGTTTGTAAGCGTTATCATTTTAATAAACCCGTAAAAAGCACTCTATATTAGACTATGTAAGTATTTTTGCTACGACCTAACGGATTTATTTAGGATAATGATATTTCATGGTTTACAACTGCCTTTATAGCACTAAATCCTGTATCATCATAGCTTTAGAAAATATTCTTCGTTTTTTACTGGAACTAGTCCCAACACATACTCGTTTTTTGAGATAGATCAATTGACCATGACCAGACTGACTATTCTTGAGTTTCCTGATCCACGGCTAAGAACAAAAGCTGAACCTGTAATAGATATCAATTCCACGACCCAGCGTATTATTGATAATATGTTTGAAACCATGTACGCGGCTCCAGGTATTGGCTTAGCGGCTACCCAGGTTAATATTCATCAACAGATGATTGTCATTGATATCAGCGAAGAAAAAGACCAACCTTTGGTTTTTATTAACCCAAAGATTACGATACAGAATCAGCAACTCGAATCCTACGATGAGGGCTGTTTATCTGTTCCCGGATTTCATGAAACCGTGAAACGGCCAAAGGGCGTTCGGGTTGAGGCTCTTGATCGAAATGGTAACCCGTTTACCCTGGAGCCGGAAGGTTTATTGGCGGTGTGTATTCAACATGAAGTTGACCACTTAAATGGTAAATTATTTGTGGATTATTTATCCAATATAAAGCGCCAACGAATTCGTAAAAAACTGGAAAAACAACACCAAAGAACCTAACTATACGCTAATAATAGAAAACCAATCGACGTGTCATTAACCATTATTTTTGCGGGTACTCCAGAGTTTGCGGCCCACCATTTACAAGCCTTGATCGATAGTGATCACAAGGTGGTGGCTGTTTATACACAGCCCGATCGCCCTGCAGGACGAGGTAAAAAGCTCACTTCCAGTGCTGTAAAAAAACTAGCACAGGCACATCGATTACCTATTGAACAGCCTATCTCATTAAAAGATACGCAGGCACAGAACATATTGGTGGGTTATCAAGCAGAGGTAATGGTGGTGGTAGCCTATGGTTTATTATTACCGACAATCGTTTTAAAGGCTCCTCGCTATGGTTGTCTCAATGTGCATGGATCCATTTTGCCACGCTGGCGAGGGGCTGCTCCGATACAGCGCGCTATTGAGGCGGGAGATAAAGAAACGGGTATTACTATTATGCAAATGGACAAAGGCCTTGATACTGGTGATATGTTATTAAAGAAAAAGTGCTCTATTGAAAATAATGATAGTGCTCAAACGTTGCATGATAAGTTAATGAAGCTGGGAGCATCGGCATTATTAAAAACGCTAGATCTTTTAGAGAACAACCAGTTAAATCCGAAACAACAAGATGATACGTTAGCTTGTTATGCAGAAAAAATTAATAAGCAGGAAGCAAAAATAAACTGGCAGGACAGTGCAAAAAATATTGCCAGACGTATCAGGGCATTTAATCCTGTTCCGGTAGCTTACAGCTTTTTAAACGGTGATCGTATTAAAATTCTTAAAACGAATATTATTGATGTAACGACAAAAAAACCAGCGGGAGAGATTATTTCTATGGATAAAAATGGTTTAGTCGTAAGCTGTGGTGAACAGGCGTTGTGTATTAAAACATTGCAAGTTCCCGGTAAAAAGGCAGTGAGTGATAAAGAGTTACTGCATGGGTACAGTGATCGTTTTGTTGTTGGTCATTGTTTTTCAGATTAAGCGACAAAAAACAAAAAATGACTAAAGAAAGTAATACTCGTATCACAGCGGTTAACATACTGTTGCGTTTATTGCAGCAACAAGGCTCCTTGGCGAGTGAAATCAATGGTTTTACCAAAGACTTTGATGAACAGGAAAAACGCTTTGTACAAGAATTAAGTTATGGCACTTGCCGTTGGTATTTTTATCTTGAAAACGTGTTATCCAATTATGTAAAAAAGCCACTAAAAGCAAAAGATAACGACATTAAATTGTTATTATTATTGGGCTTGTATCAATTACAATTTACTCGTGTGCCACCTTATGCTGCGATTAACGAGACGGTGGATGCTGCGTTTTTTTTTCGTAAACAATGGGCAAAAGGATTAATTAATGGAGTATTGCGGTCATTCCAACGGGAACAGAAATCTGTTGAAGACCCCGCGACAAAGAATACTGTCATCTATACAAACATCAGCAAACAATCACACCCAGACTGGTTACAAAAAACGATTGGTCGAATCTGGCCCGACCAGGCAGAAGCAATTTTTGCTGCCAATAACCAACACCCTCCATTCACACTGCGTGTTAATCAAAATCGCATGACGGTTGATGACTATCTTGCTCGTTGTCAACAACAACTACCTGGTCTTGAAACCACGAAAAACCGTTATAGTCCCGTTGGGATTACACTGGACAAACCTATCGATGTGACAGCCCTACAAGGTTTTACTGATGGTATTGTCAGTGTGCAGGATGAAGCCGCACAACTTGCCCCTTACCTGCTGGATTTACAGTCAGGTCAAAGAGTTCTGGATGCTTGTTGTGCTCCTGGAGGTAAAACCTGTCATATAGGGGAAGTGCAGACAGACTTAAAGCTATTGACAGCTCTGGATTTGGAAGAGCGACGCTTAAATCGTGTTTATGAAAATTTGCAGCGTTTATCTATTGATGCAAAGGTTATTTGTGGTGATGCCACCCATCCACAGTCTTGGTGGGATGGTCAGTGTTTTGACCGCATTTTATTAGATGCTCCCTGTTCCGCTACTGGGGTGATTCGTCGACATCCTGATATTAAATTACTGCGTACACCGCAAGCGGTTGATACATTAGCACAGTTGCAGATATCTATTCTGGAAGCACTTTGGCCGTTACTGCTTGATGGCGGTATACTACTGTACGCAACCTGCTCGATATTGCCGCAGGAAAATACTCAAATTATAGAACAGTTTGTTGTTTCTCACGATAATGCGGAACATAGTATAATTAAGGCCGGTTGGGGGATACCCCAACCTTTTGGTCGACAACTGTTACCACAGCCAGGTGGACACGATGGCTTTTACTACGCACGTTTAATCAAACGCAACAAGGGTAGTGATCCTGCTCTCCAAATAGCGAAGCGAATAAGGCAATGAAAGTAATTATTTTGGGTGCAGGTCAGGTTGGTGCTTCTATAGCGGAGCATTTGGCTCGAGAAAATAATGATATTGTTGTTGTTGATAACTCAATGGAAAGATTGAGTGAACTGCGTGATCGCTTAGATATTGGTGTGGTTTGTGGGCATGCATCACATCCTGCAGTGCTTGAGCAAGCCAATATTCAAGATACGGATTTATTAATTGCGGTTACCTTTAATGATGAAGTAAATATGGTTGCCTGCCAGGTTGCTTACAGCCTGTATCATACTCCGACTAAAATTGCCCGTATTCGTTCCTCCGCGTATTCTTTTAACAAAGATAAGCTCTTTCGTAATGAACACTCGCCTGTTGATGTGATTATCAGTCCAGAACGGCTGGTTTCAGAATATGTGTTTCGCTTGATTGAGCACCCCGGTGCTCTACAGGTGTTGGATTTCGCTGAAGGGGCTATCCGTTTAGTGGCTGTAAAAGCCTACCATGGTGGCCCGTTAGTAGGACAGGAGATACGCTTTTTACGTCAGCATATTCCCAATATAGACTCTCGTGTTGCGGCTATTTATCGACGCGGTAAAGCGATAATGCCGGAAGGGTCTACGATGATTGAAATGGACGATGAGGTTTTTTTTATTGCTGCGAGAAAAGATATTCGTACCGTCATGAGTGAGTTACGTCGCTTGGAAAAGCCCTATAAACGTATCATGATTGCCGGTGGTGGTAATATCGGCTTACGATTGGCGAATAAAATTGAAACCCACTATACCGTAAAAATATTGGAATATTCTCTTGATCGCTGTCGCGTGTTAAGTGAAAACCTAAAACATTCCATTGTGCTACATGGCGGTGCATCAGACCAGGATTTATTACTGGAAGAAAATATTGAAGAAACAGATGTGTTTATTGCATTAACCAATGATGATGAAGCTAATATTATGGCATCGTTATTGGCTAAACGTTTGGGCGCGAAAAAAGTTATGACGTTGATCAGTAATGCGGCTTATGTTGACTTAATTCAGGGAGGTGAAATTGATATTGCGATTTCTCCTCAGCAGGCAACAGTGGGTAGTTTACTTTCTCATGTTCGCAGTGGAGACATGGTCAATGTGCATTCTTTACGTCGTGGTGCAGCAGAAGCGATTGAAGTCATTGCACACGGGGATGAAAAAAGCTCAAAAGTGGTCGGCAAAAAAATTGAAGAAGTGGACCTACCCGAAGGAGTTACCATTGGGGCTATTTTCCGTAAAAACAGTGATACCTCAGAGGTTATTATTGCTCACGACGATGTTGTTATTCGAAATGGAGATCATGTTATTGTGTTCCTGGTAGACAAGTCTTTTACCAATCATGTTGAACGATTATTTCAAGTGGGCTTTTCATTTTTCTAATCTAGCGTAAACAAGTTATTAACGGTTTAACAAGCGCTAACGAGTTAGTAGGCTCTAGACTATGCATTTTGCCATTGTTTCAAAAATTCTCGGGATACTGTTAATGCTGTTTAGCATAACCTTGATTCCTCCCATGATGATCTCAATGCTTTATCAGGATTCAGCCATCGGTGCGTTTATTATTTCTTTTATTATTATTCTGTTTACTGGCATATTGATCTGGCTCCCGGTTCATAATAATCAGCAAGAACTCCGTACACGAGATGGCTTTGTGATTACCGCTTTATTTTGGGCCGTACTGAGCTTGGCGGGCTCTTTACCCTTTATTTTGGAAGAAGTGACTGATCTCACGTTTGTGGATGCGGTGTTTGAATCAGTTTCTGGGTTAACTACCACGGGAGCAACGGTGATTACTGGTCTTGATTCATTGCCGAAATCCATCTTATTTTATCGGCAGCAACTGCAATGGTTAGGAGGCATTGGTATTATTGTGATTGCTGTGGCGATTTTACCGATGTTGGGCATTGGGGGGATGCAGCTTTATCGAGCAGAGACACCGGGACCGATAAAAGATGCTAAGCTAACGCCAAGAATTACTGAGACGGCCAAAGTGCTCTTTTTTATCTACCTATCGCTCACCATTGTTTGTGCGCTTTGCTACTGGTTAGCAGGTATGACGCTATTTGATGCAGTGGCTCATGCCTTTTCTACCGTAGCGATAGGAGGGTTTTCTACTCACGATGATAGCATGGCCTTTTTTGATAACCGGTTAATTTTAATGATTGCCATGTTTTTTATGGTGTTGTCTGGTATTAACTTTGCGCTCCATTATTTTGCTTGGCGCTTTCATCAAGTGTTACATTATTTTGCAGACCCGGAAGTGATTTTTTACCTTTGTTGTATTGGTGGCGGTCTTGTCATTACCGTACTGTATTTATATTTTTCATCCACTTATGGCTTTAGTGAAAGTCTGCTCAATGGATCGTTTGAATTAATTTCCATACTCACAACGACAGGTTTTAGTGTGGCTGATTATAGTCAGTGGCCAACGTTTTTACCCTTTATGATATTTACTTTTGCCTTTATGGGAGGTTGTGCAGGTTCTACAGCAGGTGGAATAAAAGTCATGCGTATTCTGATGATTTGTAAGCAAGGAATACGTGAAGTCTATCGTTTGATTCACCCCAATGCTGTTATCCTCATGAAAGTAGGGCGCATGCCCGTTCCAGATCGTGTAGTGGAAGCTATCTGGGGATTCTTTGCTGTTTATGTGATTAGTTTTATAGTGATGTTTTTAGCGTTGTTGGCAACGGGTTTGGGGGTTGTGACAGCGTTTTCTGCCATAGGAGCCAGTATTAATAATTTAGGACCTGGGATGGGTGATGTGGCGGTACATTATGGTGATATTAATTCAACGGCCAAATGGATACTATGTTTTGCCATGTTACTTGGGCGTTTAGAAATTTTTACCCTGCTGGTCTTGCTTACACCGACCTTTTGGAGAGATTAATAGACTACCCGGATAACAATAAATGTATCAAAACCACGAAATAAATTGTTTTATACACATAATAACGGCCATACAAATCAACGCTGCATATTCCACTCCAAGATGAACACCTTCTCCAATTGAAAATGATCACCCCCTGCGATTAAACGTGATCAGTCTCT
>MDLC01000038.1 GCA_001723645.1 Candidatus Endobugula sertula
TTATCCAGTGGGATAACGTAAGGCGCGGCAACAAAATGAACAATATCAAAGTGGTGCTTTCATAATGCACCACGGGTATTATACGGTGTCTATATTTGTTGCGTTATCTCATTGATGCTCTAATGAGTCAAGCTTTGTGAAGCTTCGAGTGCTTTCGATATTTTCTTGTTTTGACATTAAATACAGGCTGGTGGAAGTAGGTTGGTTGGGATAATATGCGGCAGTCATTATAACAAAACTAGCCTATAACGTATGCCTAATTCTCAAGTATATACAAAACACCGCCAACGTGGTCCTTTGCTGAAAAAGCGAGAGTCTCTAGTTTATACGTTTCAAATACTTGTAGATCTTTTTTTTATGTCAGGGCTTTTATTAGTACTAGTTTATGTAAAAACGGGAGAAATACCTATAATCTACCGAGTGTTATTGATCACCGCTTTACTGCTACAGTTTACTATTTATAGTTTGTCAGGTGTTTATCGGCGTTCAGGTTCTCTTGCTCAGGGGTGTTATCAACTCAGTGTGGCCTGGAGCATCTTTCTTTTACTCTTGCTGTTTATTGGTTTTGTGACTAAAGTTTCAGAAGATTTTTCTCGGGAAGTATTCCTTTTATGGGCTGTTATTGGTTTTGTTGTGCAAATAATAGTTTACTCTATTATGTACCGAGCAATAGGAGTATTTCGAGATCATTTTGTTGAGCGCACCGAATGCCTTATTGTCGGAAGGGGACGACTAGCGGAGCACCTTAAAAAAAGTATTAATAATAACAAGTGGTTGCCAGACCAGATTGTAGGCTTTGTTTCTTATGAAGATAACTTTTGTGGTGATGGTGAACGCAGAAAATTTGGTGCGTCTCCAGTATTAGGGAGTTTAAAGAACATCAAGAATATTATCAGAGAAAATTTTATTAAGAGAGTTTATATAGCGGTGCCTCTGGCCCAGTCTGCTAGTGTTGAAGGCATACATATTGAATTGTTAGATATGAATGTTGATCTTATCTGGGTGCCTGATATTTATGCGTTGAAATTGTTGAATCACTCCATACGTGAAGTGGCTGGGTTACCTCTAATTTTTCTTAATGAAAGTCCTATTACTTCTACTAGGACGGGTATTTTTCTTAAGGCATTAATGGACCGGATAGTTGCTGTGTTTTTGTTGCTATTGTTATCACCGCTCTTTTTGATGATTGCATTATTCATTAAGTATGGCTCAAGGGGGCCTGTTTTCTTTAAGCAAGACAGGCATGGATGGGATGGAGCCGTATTTAAGATATGGAAGTTTCGTACGATGTATCTTCATGATGAAGAAAAGGGCACTGTCAAACAAGCGACGAAAGGTGATGCTCGTGTCACTGAAATTGGAGCATTTTTGCGTAAAACATCCATTGATGAATTACCTCAACTTATTAATGTTTTATTGGGGGAAATGTCTTTAGTTGGGCCTCGCCCCCATGCGGTAGTTCATAATAACTACTATGATGAGCATATTGAGGCTTACCTATTGAGGCATCGTATTAAACCGGGTATTACTGGGCTTGCTCAAATTAATGGTTGTCGTGGTGAGACCGAAACCATGGAAAAAATGCGTGATCGAGTCGCCTATGATGTAGATTATATTAATAACTGGTCACTATGGTTGGATATTAAAATTTTAGTGAATACGCCATTTACTTTGTTATCTAAAGATATTTATTAATTATTTGCAAGTGACTATTTAGGATGTGATTGTAACGTGAATCAATTTTTAACGGGTGCTGGACATTTTGGTTTTGGTTTTTTAATTGGCGCGGGGTTTATGCTGATTTCAATGGCTCTTTTAAGGAAAAATTTGTTTATCCAAATATACTCCCCTTTTTTACCTTTTGTGTGTGGATTTTTTTCTTCTCTCCCTTATGTTTTTTTGTTTCAAAAAACGTGTGAATTACCCGCTTGGTCCAATATATTTTTTTGTATTCCTCGATACATTGTAATCACTTTATGATTACTTATTTGAGCAATATTCATGTGGTAGGCGTCATTTGTGGTATTATATACTGTTTGATTATCTGGAAGTATATTCGTCTGGTCAAACGGGTTCGTCGCTATGGATGGCTAGGGCGAGGAGGGTAGAATGCCTGAGAAACATTTTTATTTTTCCGTAGGGGCTGTGGTTGGTTCGGCGGTGTGTGTATGGGTTGCTAAAAAACGCCATGCTTTAAGAAAAAGTAGTGTTTTTTTTCAATGGTTGTACCGGAAAGAGCCCAATTGGTTTTTGTATTTTCCGGCCGTTATATTTCTTGTGAGTCTTTGGGGGTTAATTCCCGATTTTATTCACGCCTTTGGATTAATGTCTAAGGAGCAAACTCGAACGGGTATTTTTGATATTTTCTTTTTTCACACTACGTTTGAGCATATTGAAAATACCAACCCTACTATGGATTATTATCTGAACGTATTGGGTGAGTTGTTGCTGGTTGTCATTTGTCTGGGGGTGATGGCTTATTATGTGTTGCAGATAAAAAAAGCGGTTAGGCGGTATCAAAAGGGTTGTCGTTAATGATATCAAACGTTCTTTCATGGGGTTTATTGACGTCGAGAGAGGCTCTTTTGTCAGATTTTGATGAGTGAGACCTGATGATACTTTTATGGCGCTACCTAGGTGGCCTGCGTTACCCGGATTTATGTCGATGTTTTCTGGTTAATAAACGATATAGGAGACTATGTTTTATCGTGTCGCTAATAAGATAAGGCGGTGTTTCGATTCGCTTTTTCTGTATTGTTGCTCTTATAGTCCATATAGTATGGCTTACAATAAATATTATATCTACGATGAAAAAATATAGTTTGCCATAATTACTGAGATAGTAATGTCTACGAGACTCAAACCAATAGCTGGGTAGCCGTTTGGCGATTTTCTTACGATTGTTAATACCTGTTGAAGCGCCGGAAATATGGAATATTTGGCTTTCAGGACACGCCCATACCGAGTACCCTTGTGCTTTTGCTCTGTAGAATAAGTCCACTTCTTCGTAATAGAGGAAGTAGTAGGGGTCAAACCCCTGTAACTGATAAAAGCATTCCGCTTTGGTCATAAAAGATGCTCCTGTCAGCCAGTCTGCCTGATAGGGCTGGTCTTGTATTGTTGTTGCTGTTGTGTATTGTTTGAATAGCTTGTCGAGTATCCCTAGCTGCATATTCGATAGAAAAACATTCATTAAGCCAGGAAAACGGAATGCTCCAGATCTGGGACTTCCCTGACGATTCACTAATACACTACCAGCAAAGTCAACTTGTTTGTCTGTGTTTTCTAGTAATGATAATAGGTTCTGGCCACTATTTTTAAAGACACGAGTGTCTGGATTAAGAAACCATAGATGTGTGGGGTTAAATGATCTTGCTGCTTCAGCCCCTCTATTGCAACCTTTGCCAAAACCAATATTTTGGGTGAGTTTAACAACAGTCATATTACCTGTTAACTGATGG
The DNA here is from genome assembly GCA_001723645.1 of Candidatus Endobugula sertula. GTDB lineage: Bacteria > Pseudomonadota > Gammaproteobacteria > Pseudomonadales > Cellvibrionaceae > Endobugula > Endobugula sertula. The sequence goes on from MDLC01000038.1 coordinate 3,462, forward strand.
TTTTCCATATACTGTTCAAGTATTTCACAGGTATTGTCAGAAGAAGCATTATCAACAATCACTAAGTGGTGAGAGCTTGTGGATAGGAAAGGGCTTATCGATAAAAGATAATCGTTAATAAAGTGACTGCTATTATAGGTGATGGTAATTATAGCAACTTTTGCTTGTGTTATACTCACGGCTTATTCTTGCTCACTATAGGGTTAAGTTACTATTGAGGCAGTGTATTCTTTATTTCTGTCTTTATAGTAGTTGAAGTGGGTTAGACATAGGGTCATTGGAAAATAATAAAATAAATGTACCATAAATTGGCACTATAAGTAGTGGTGTTTAGGTCTAACAGTAACTGGTTTTATATAAATACCTTATTTATTAGATTTATGGAATATAAAATTTTAGGTATATAGTGTGTATTTTCCCAAGTCATTAGGCATTGTAGAAAAAAATTCCACAGCTTATATTGAGACTGTCTTTAGGGCATTAGCTGATGGTCGTGTTGTTATTCCTTTACGATCGAGTGATGATCAGCAGCGTATGAGCGCTATTAATGTGCAGTCTGTGATCTCTCCTGATAGTGGTAGCGGTTGGTGTAGTACTCGTTTGGAATTACCGGACTCCGATGATATTGCCCATATTTCTTTTACCTCTGGTACAGAGGGTCCTCCCAAAGGGGTACTTATTTCCCAAGCGGCATTAAATAATGTTGTGCGTCGTTTGCAAGCACTGATGCAAATGGATGAGTCTGTTAAAGAATATATTGGTGTCCCGGTATACCATTCGTTCGGTTATGGTCGATGTCGACATGTGGCTTCTGTGGGGGGGTGTTTCTTTATTCCTGAAACAGGCTTTGACCCCCGAGAAGTATCGACTATGTTGTCTCAAGGGGAAGTGAATAGCTTATCTTTGGTGCCTAGTTTACTAAGGGTTTTTATACGTACTCCCGAGATTTTGGGAGCTGAGCGTTTTCGTTTACAGTGGTTAGAAATTGGAAGTCAGCCAATGAGTCGGTTAGAAAAATGCAAGATAAGAGAGATTTTCCCTAATGCGCGTATTGTGCAACATTACGGCTTGACAGAGGCATCTCGTACTTCACTATTGCAAATAGATGGTACGGATGAGGCTGTATTAGACAGTGTGGGTAAAGTGTATGAAGATGTTGCTTTAAAGATTAACAGTGAAGGTCATATTTTAATTAAGGGGGGGCATGTTGCCTCTCAAATGATAAAAAAAGGCAATGTGGAGCCTGTTGTCAACGATGATGGTTGGTTGGAGACCAACGATTTGGGTCGTTTGGAGAATGGCTATCTTTACTTTTTGGGGCGAGCGGATAATCTTGTCAATTGTGGTGGGCAAAAGTTATTCACAGAAAAATTGGAGTCAGCGATTGAAGCAACATTGGATGTGCCCAGAGGAAGTATTGCAGTTTCCTCTATTGAGCATGAATTATATGGTGAAGGTTTTTTGGTGTCCTATTTGCCCATCATCCGATCAATTGACATTAAAACTATTGCGGCAACGTGTTTAGAGTCTTTGGGGATTCGAGCCAAGAACGCCATAAGCTATCATCCCGTAGATGTAATCCCGACCACTCATACGGGAAAGACGCAATATAGAGAACTGGTTGCTGACTATAAACAGCGTACTCTATCGGTGGGTTCGAAAATGGATAATGTTGATGACATCATAAAGTTATTTTCTATATCGCTAGGGATACCTGTAGAGCGTTTAGATCGAACAGTATCAGTTGTTGATATCGGTATTGATTCATTGCAGTCCGCTCAGATATCCATCAAGCTGGAAGCGCATTTGGGGTACCTGCCGAATGACTGGCGCGAAAAATCTGTTGAATGCTTGTCTCAATTACCTCGAAAAGAATTAAAAACTCATTGCCAGGAGACGGTGACGACGTCTTCGAAGTCTAAGGCAAAACCACTGTGGGATGGTTCTAGTAATATGAACCCTTCTGATATTGGTTTTTGGTCTCTTGTGAAGGAGGACTATCAAGTACACGACCGTGATCTATTCTCTCAAGGATTCTTTGCTCTTTTTGTCCACCGCTTTGGTAACTGGCGCATGGGAATTAACAATAAGTTCCTGCGTTTTCCTATGACCTTACTTTATCGCTTACTACGTAAAGCGGTTCAAATATTGTGTGGTATTAAACTGGACTACACTGTACATGTGGGACGTAGGGTCAAGTTAGAACACTTTGGTGGGATGATTCTTGGTGCGAGAGAGATTGGTGATGATGTGATCATTCGGCAAAATACAACCTTTGGTATTCGTGATATGTCGGATATATCGGCTAAACCGACTATTGAGCAAGGGGTCAATATTGGTGCAGGAGCTGTTATCGTCGGAGATATTACCGTTGGTAGGTATAGTATTATTGGTCCTAATAGCGTCGTTGCAGAAGATCTGCCCGCTTTTTCTGTTGTTTCTGCAGGTGTTTCAGTAGTGACTCCAGGTAACCATTCAGCTTCCTGAGTGTGAATTTAATCAGTAAAGGCGTTGCTTTAGATGATGGATATTGGTGTAGTCGTTATTGGTCGTAATGAAGGCGAACGTTTGCAAACCTGCATTCAGTCCTTGGCTGATTCCGAGTTGTTTATCGTGTATGTAGATTCAGGGTCTACAGATGGTAGTGTCGATTATGTTAAATCTCAAGGTTTTGATGTAGTTGAATTGGATATGTCGATTCCCTTTAGTGCGGGAAGAGCAAGAAATGCAGGGTATCGCTACCTCCTTGAAAAGTATCCAGAGATTAATTTTATTCAATTCGTTGATGGCGACTGCCAAGTTTACTCTCAGTGGATCGATTCAGCTCATAAGCATTTAGTACAATATACTCACTTGGCTGCAGTTTGTGGAAGGCGGAAAGAGCGTTATCCAGAAAAAACCATTTTTAACCAATTGTGTGATATTGAGTGGAATACACCAGTGGGAATGGCACAGACGACAGGAGGAGATTTTATGTGTCGTAAGCAGGCGCTTGTTGATGTTAACGGCTTTAATGACTCGGTCATTGCTGGAGAAGAACCAGAACTATGCTTCCGAATGAGGCAGAATGGTTGGGGAATTGAACGCATGGATGCGGATATGACGCTCCATGACGCTAACATGACCCATTTGCTTCAGTGGTGGAAAAGAAGTGAGCGCAGTGGTCATGCTTATGCTCAAGGATTTTATATGCACGGTAATAGTGAGGAACACTATTATCAAGCTGATGTTATTAGAATTTTGGTGTGGGCGTTATTTATCCCCATAATCTGTGTTTTATCGATTCCTTTATTTCAATGGTGGTCACTCAGTGCTTTATTGGTTTACCCTGTGAAAATTGCACACATTTTTGTTTTTCAGGGCAAGCCGTTTGGTTATGCTGTTGGTTCAGCCTACTCCGTCTCATTGGTGTTGGGCAAGTTTCCCCAACTTTTAGGTATTTTAAGCTTTTGCGTTAAGTGCTTAAGAGGTCAAAGCTTTCATATTATTGAGTATAAAAGCTAGTATTTGTTATTAAGCGTTTATTGTGAATCTATTAAAATCAAAGAAAGTGGTTTCTGCACTATGGGTTTTTGGTGGTTATGGTGCTGCTCAAGTTATTCGCCTAGCATCGAATTTAATTTTAACCCGTTTGTTAGCCCCAGAGATGTTTGGTTTAATGGTACTTGTCAGTGCTATTCTTATTGGTGTGACATTATTATCTGATGTTGGTATTAGAGATTCTATTATTAATACTAAGGGAGAGTCCCAGAGTCGTTTTTTAAATACAGCATGGACATTGCAAGTATGCAGGGGAATGTTAATTTTTTTGTGTATATTTTTTGCTGCACCTCCATTAGAAGCGTATTTTCAATACGAAGGCTTAGCATTATTGCTACAGGTATGTGCACTGATTTCAGTATTTAATGGTTGTGCATCTTTGAATATGTATGTGCTTGAAAAACAATTAGAATTTAGGGTTCAAGTTTGTATTGAAACGGGCGTTAACATTTTATGTGCTGGTCTAATGATTGTGGCTGCGTTGTTTTACCAAAGTGTTTGGTGTTTGGCTATAGGCATGCTAGCTCAAGCGTTTCTTAAAATGGTTTGGACTCATACCCTATTGCCGGGTCAAAAGATGAGGTTTGATTTCGAACTTGCTTCAGTCAAAAAAATCACGCATTTTGGTAAGTGGATATTTTTATCCACTGCGGCTATGTATGCGACCTTCCAGGGGGATAAGCTGATATTGGCAAAGATTATTACACCTTATGAGTTAGGGATATATAGTATTGCTGCTATATTTGGTTATGTGTTGAAAGATGTGATTGCCAATGTGAGCAACAAAATGATTATGCCTATTTATCGGCAGGTTGTTGAAAATGGTGAACCATTACGTAAAATACTGAAAGCTCGGTTTACCTTATTGTTACTGGCCTTTTTGATGTCTTTGTTGATATCGGGTTTTGGGGAAACGGTGATTCGTGTACTGTATGATGATCGGTATGCTGGGGCAGGGTGGATTTTACAGTTGTTGGTATTTGCAGGTTTGTGCCATTCCTTTGACGACACCATAAGAAGTTTTTTGATGGCTAACAGAGACTCATTTCATGGTTTTTGTGTGCAGGGACTCAAAGGAGTGATCTTTCTATCAATGGCTTTTTGGTTAAGCTCAAGTTTTGGAATCATAGGGATGCTTGTTGCTATGGCTCTTACCCCTTTGTTGGTATTTCCTTACCTGATGTATGTGGTCAGTCTGCATGGTTATCGATGGTGTTACATGGATTTTATTTCACTGTTTATTGTCGTTGTCAGCTTTAGTTTACTGTGGCGTATTCAAAATGGTGAACTTTGGGGCAATCTTATGACTTTGCTAACGTTGGGTGCTTAGAATGCATGGTTGTCAAAGCCGATGTTAAACGCGTTTATTATTGCTGCATTTTCTTTTGCAAGCGTATCATTTATATTTTCTTTTTGGACTAAGAATAACTGTTTTTTTCGGTTTGGTGCTTTATGTATATTAATTTTTGCAGTGGCGGTTTTTTCTGGTAATAAACAAATCACATTTTTCCTCTATGCTATTTTATCGGTTTATATTCTTAAAACAGAGCTTGATAATGCAATTTATTTTTATTTAGTGTTGCTTCCAGTGTTCCCTTTGGCGGTCAGCTGGTCTATTGGATTACCTGGTATAGATGTTTTGATTATTCTTAATCATAACCGAGTATTGCTCTTATGCTTGTTTGGTCCATTATTTTTGAGACTATTGGGTAGAGGCATCCCTGTTATTGATCCAGCAAAATCGTATTCAGGAGTCGCTGATCGTTTAATCTTGTTTTATATTTTTATTGAGTGTTTTACTCATTTTCGTGATGACAATAGTCTTGTTGCGGCAAGAAATTCCATACTTGTATTTATTGATATATGGTTACCCTATTTTGTTATTAGTCGCAGTATTAAAAATGTTGATACTGCTTTGGTTGTTGTTGTGTATACTGCTGCGATGTTGGCTGTCTTAAGTATTATTGAGGAAAAGGTATTTTATAGAATATATGACGCAATAACATTGCCAATGGGAGAGCCATTTAAGCTTATGAAGTTGCGTGGGGGTAAATTAAGAACCTTTGCTTCTATGAATAACCCGTTAGTGCTAGGATTTTTCTTTGCATTATCTTTTTTGGTGGCGGTAAAAATCCGTAGTTTATTGAGGTGCCCTATATATGTCCCTTTATTTCTTGGCGCTTTGATTATTTTAGGTGTTGAAGCGTCTGGCTCAAGAAGTCCTCTTGCAGCTAATTTCATTGGTTTTTTAGTGCTTATATGGTGGTTTTTTGGTAGGCAGTTTGTTAAAAAAACAGCAACTTATGCATTTATATTTTTCATATTATTTCTCGTGTGGTTTTTTAGTGGGGGTATTGATCTGGTTTTGCAGCTTGATAACGAACAAGGAACGTTTTACTATCGCTATGAACTGATTCTTAATTCCATGCATTTAATTAAAGAAAATTTACTTTTTGGTTCCAGCCCTGCCATTTTTCTACAGGATCCTATATTGATGAATAGTATTCAAGGAGAGGGGATTATTGATGTGACAAATACTTACCTGTTTTTGATGTTGAAATCAGGTATCTTTTCCTTGTTGGCTTTTTTAGGTATTTGGTTGACGGTGCTGCGTGGTTTGTATGTAGTGGAGACTCCAGAACATACGGCATCTATTTTAATGTCTGTCAGTATTTCTACTATGTTTATGTTATTTATATGTAGCCCAATATTATTTGTTCCCGCTTATTTTTGGATATTGATTGCTTTGTCTATTGGTTTAATCAGGCGTTACTCTGGTGGTGTCATTGCGACCTCACAGGCTAAAAACCTAATACAAAGGTCTCTATAAGCATTGACCGCCAAGTGGCGTTGAGGTCGAGGGCCAATAAGCATCATGCGGAGAATGGTGTATGCGAGATACATGAGGATTTTAAGATGAGCCTACGCACAAGGTGAACCGTATGCTGCTGTTGCAGGAGTAAGAACCAGCGATGTTATTGTCGTGGCGAGGGTAATCTTTAGAGATGATCAGATATAATGTTTTTAGTTATTCTGTTACGTAATAGCCTTATTAAATATGTAGAAATGGACCTGTGGAAAAAAGTCTATGAAATTATTAGTGACCGGAGGTGCGGGGTTTATTGGTTCTGCCTTAGTGCGCCATGTTATTGCTCATACGGAAGATTCTATTGTCAATGTCGATAAGTTAACTTATGCAGGTAATCTAGAGTCCTTGGTGCAGGTGGCATCATCACATCGCTACCACTTTGAGAAAGTGGATATTTGTAATGCTGTTGAAATTCACCGAGTATTTTTGCAGCATAAGCCGGATGCAGTGATGCATTTGGCGGCAGAGTCCCATGTTGACCGTTCTATTGATGCTCCAGGCGATTTTATGGCAACCAATATTATGGGAACCTATGTACTATTAGAAGAGGCCCGAAGATACTTTTCTCAATTGCCCGTGCAGCAGCAGAACGGCTTTCGTTTTCACCATATATCCACTGATGAGGTCTATGGAGATTTAGGTAAAGAGGGCTTATTTACAGAAACAAATAGCTACCAGCCAAGCTCCCCCTATTCGGCCAGCAAAGCGTCATCCGATCACTTGGTTAGGGCTTGGCAACGAACCTTTGGTTTGCCGACATTGGTCACTAATTGTTCAAACAATTATGGGCCTTATCATTTCCCTGAAAAACTGATTCCTTTGATGATATTAAATGCGTTGTCAGGCCGTCCCTTGCCTGTTTATGGTGATGGTTTGCAGATTCGTGACTGGTTATATGTTGAAGATCATGCAAGGGCTTTATACAAAGTGGTGACTGAAGGCGAGGTAGGTGAAACTTATAATATTGGTGGACACAATGAGCGACGCAATATTGAAGTAGTACATACCATTTGTGATATTTTAGAAAAGCTTGTCCCTCAGAAGCCCAAAGGTATTCATCATTATCGAGATCTGATTACATTTGTTACTGATCGTCCTGGTCACGATGTGCGCTATGCTATTGATGCGGCAAAAATACAACGTGAGTTATCCTGGGTACCTGAAGAGTCATTTGAGACAGGTATTCAAAAAACCGTTGAATGGTACTTGAATAATAAACAATGGTGGCAGCGAGTTCAGGATGGTTCTTATCGTGGTGAGTGTTTAGGGCGTGGTTAGAATGAAATGGTATTTTTTCAAGCCGACCGTGATGGATAGACATATAAGATGAGGGTATGTGTGTGAAAGGTATCATTCTGGCTGGTGGTTCAGGCACACGCTTGCATCCAGTGACCATTGGTGTATGTAAGCAGTTACTCCCTGTTTATGATAAACCTATGATCTACTATCCTTTAACAACGCTGATGCTCGCGGGCATTAAAGATATTTTAGTCATATCTACCCCTGAAGATTTAAGCCGTTTTAGAAAAATTTTAGGTTCAGGAGAGCAGTGGGGTATCAGTCTTTCCTATGCTGAACAACCAAGTCCTGATGGCTTGGCTCAGGCTTTTTTGATTGGAGAAGAATTTATTAATGGCGATTCTTGTGCTCTGATATTAGGTGATAATCTGTTTTTTGGTCATGGTTTGAGTGAATCATTACAGAGAGCTGCTCAGCGTGAACAGGGAGGAACGGTATTTGCCTACCCGGTGAGCGACCCTGAACGTTTTGGAGTAGTGGCATTTGATGACAATGGAATAGCAATAAGTATTGAGGAGAAACCTGAATCACCGAAGTCGCGTTATGCTGTTACAGGATTATATTTTTATGATGAACAAGTGGTGGATATTGCTAAGTCAATCCAGCCATCTCATCGTGGTGAATTGGAAATTACCGATGTTAATCGTATTTATTTAGATCAAAACCAGCTATCTGTTGAGATGATGGGACGAGGAATGGCATGGCTCGATACCGGAACTCACGACTCTTTAATGGAGGCGGGGCAGTTTGTACAGACTCTTGAGCAGCGCCAGGGTTTGAAAATTGCCTGCCCTGAAGAAATTGCTTGGCGTATGGGGTGGATTACTGATGAGCATATGAGTGAGCTGGCAAAGCCGCTAATGAAAAGTGGTTATGGCCAGTATTTGTTGGATATACTGGAATTTTAAATTTATGAATGTCATTGAAACGGCGTTGTCAGGGGTTGTTATTATTGAGCCAAAGGTATTTGGTGATGATAGAGGTTTTTTTCTGGAAACTTATCAAGAACAACGTTATCGGGCCCTTGCCGATATTAACGTACCTTTTGTTCAGGATAATCACTCCCGCTCATTCAGAGGTGTGTTACGTGGCTTGCATTTTCAAAAAACCAAGCCTCAAGGCAAATTGGTAAGAGTGGTAACGGGTGAAGTATACGATGTGGCTGTTGATATTAACCCTAACTCCCCTACTTATGGCACTTATGAAGGCGTGATTTTAAGTGCGCAAAATCATCGACAGCTTTGGGTCCCTCCGGGTTATGCGCACGGATTCCTAGTCTTATCGGATATTGCTGATTTTGAATATAAATGCACGGACTATTATGACCCTGATGATGAAGAGGGAGTATTATGGAGTGATCCGGATTTGGCTATTCAATGGCCGTTACAGGATGTATCGTTATCTGTGAAGGATCAACAATTGCCAATGCTTAGAGATATCAACGCTTAGCCATGCGTATTATGTTATTTGGAGCCAGCGGCCAGCTTGGTTCAGAATGTGTGTTAGGACTTCATTCAGGTGAGCATGACCTTATTCCTTTGACGCGAGCAGACGTTGATTTTTCAGATGGTTCTGCCCTTGTAGACATTGTCATGTTACAAAAGCCTGATATTGTAGTTAATGCATGCGCTTATACCGCCGTTGATAAAGCAGAAGATGAATCTGCAATAGCCAATCAAATTAATCATTTAAGTGTTAACTGTCTCGCCAATGTCTGTCGGGACATCGATGCGGTATTACTACATATATCAACAGATTATGTCTTTGATGGCCAAGCTAAGGAACCTTATACAGAAGATGCTCCTGTTAATCCGCTGAATGTCTATGGTAAGACCAAACTGCTAGGTGAAAATGCTTTATTAGCTAGCGGAGTTAAAGCGGTTATCCTTCGAACCAGTTGGGTGTTTGGTAAAAATGGTAATAATTTTGTAAATACCATGCTGATGTTGGGAGCGAAAAGAGACCACTTATCTATTGTTGATGATCAGTATGGATGTCCCACCTATACGGGGCATATCGTTGAGGTGATTATCGAGTTGATTCAGAGATACCAGCAATCTGCCAGCCTTCCATGGGGTATTTATCACTGTAGCAGTGCAGGGGTTGTCAGCTGGTTTCAATTTGCTCAGGCTATTTTTGAGCAGGCACTTGAGGCTGGTTTACTGACTCTTTCTCCAGTCATTAAAGGTATCCCATCATCCGCCTATCCTACCCCTGCTCCTCGACCAGCTTATTCGGTGATGAATACACGCAAGTTGGAGACTTTACTTGGTAGGTCTATACCCTCTTGGAATAATGGCTTACGTGATTTTTTTGCCGACTAATATTCTTTTTAGTGAGTGACATAAAGAGAATGCTTTGTAGGGGGTTTTTATACCATGCCAGAAAATAATACACTGCAGCCTATACAGTGTCTTGCTAGCTTAGACTTTGTTATCGTTACTGCTAAATTATCTGATTTCAATAGTGAAATATTATGCCCCCTTCTTAGTGAGGATGAACTCAAACGGATGAGGCGGTTTCGCCAGCCTGCTGATGTTCAGCGTTATATTTTGGCGCATGCGCTTAAGCGTCTATGCTTATCCCAGTGTTTGGAGAGCCCTTTAAGTGAGCTTTCTTTTGGTATCCACAGATTTGGCAAGCCTTTTTGTCATCAGGCTAAAACCTCTTTTTTTAATCTTTCTCATAGTGGTAATTGGGTGGTAATGGCGATATCAACCCAATCTGAAGTGGGTATTGATATTGATTTCCCCAGAGACATCAATCTCCCTTCTATTATGAAAAGGGTATGTTCTGAGCAGCAGATTCATCAATGCCTTAACTCTAGTATTCCGGAGGAGCTGTTTTTGTATTTTTGGGTGCAAAAAGAAGCTATTAGCAAAGCCGATGGGCAAGGTATATTCATTGGAATGTCTAAAATCGCCTGTTCAGGCGAGTTGGGAGAGGAAAAGGTAAGCGTATTATCTAATGCCTATCACTTATGGACTTACCCTTGGGGTGATGGTGGTGCTTTAGCTTGTGCGCTCTTAGTTTCTGAAAGGTATAAGCAACAAGCGCCCCGCCTATTTCAGCTTAAAAAGGTAATGAAAATAGATGATGGCTTTGATTGTATGCTTTTTGAACTACAATAATAAAAGGCAATGTAATCGGATAGTGTAGTGGGTTCTGTGAGTTGGTGAAATCCCCCGCTTTCATGAGCAACGTGATAGAATTGTGATTTTATGACATATTTGATTATATTGACGACACGATTTTGGTGAGACATGGTAACGAAGAGCAAAAAAACGATAGCATCTACTCTTTCATACCCAATGTTATGGTGTGCTTTTATGGTAAATGCCATGGCTCAAGAGCAAGAAAATGAGACTGCGGCTATATATCTAGGGCCTTTTGATATTGTGCCCACTATAGGGTTGAATGTAAGTAAAGATGATAATATTTTTAGTCAAACCAATGGTAATGAAACGTCGTCAACATTAACTCTAATCAAACCGGCTATTTCTGGTGTAGCTAGTGATGGAGTTGTTCAATACCGTTTTAATTATGAGATAGAGGATGGCAGTTACTCTGATATCCATAATAATGATTATACTGATCATACAATAGACTTGGGGTTTGATTGGCGAGCGGATATTCGCCATTTGTTAGAATTAAGTACTACATTTGAACGTGGTCATGATAGCCGATCCCCAGACAGTGTGACAGGTATAGGGCTCTCAGAGTTAAATGAATATGAAGATCGTGGTGTGGGGGCTAGGTATACTTTTGGTGCGGAAGGCTCAAAAGGGCGTATTGTTATTGATTATCAAAACCAACGTTTACATTATACGACCAATGTTGATGCAACCCAGGTGCTTGATTCCGACAGTGAAACTATTGGTGCCAGCTTGTTGATTGCTGTAGGTGCTGTTACCCGAGCTGTATTTCAGGTGACTAATGTGGATACTGAGTTTAATAATAACGCACTTCGAAACAGACAAGACCGTAGTTTTCTAGTAGGAGCTGAGTGGGACGTTAATGGGCTGATGAAGGGAGCCTTAAAGCTTGGTCGTACTGATAATGATTTATTAAATACTACTGGAGATACCTCTCAGTCAATAGGTGAAGGATCAGTAGAGTGGACACCCTATGAATATTCTACTTTCACTCTTACCGCGTCCGACAGGACGGAGAATCCAAGTAATAATGTCGGTTCCTTTGTTAAGCGTCGTGAAACTGGGCTTGCTTGGTTGCATGATTGGTCAGATGCATTTTATACGCAATTGTCTTTTTCTCAAAGCCGTGATGCTTTTGCTGGAGTGAATAGAAACGATGACACTAATACCCTACAATTTGGAATTAACTATACCGTTCGCCGATGGTTAAATCTTGGTGTGGCTTTTAGTGTAGAAGAGAAAAGGTCTAGTGATTCAACAGTAGAATTTGATCGTAATATGGCCACCTTTTTTCTTAGTGCTAACTTATAACTATTGGTTTATTAACATCAATAAAGATGATATTAAACGTCAAATTGGATATATACGTGATTTTAAATTTGTATGAACGGTAATAGTCGGTTTTTGTTATTTTTATATCAGCTATGTTTACTTTTATGTATTAGCATATCGTCTAATGTTTTTTCTGAGGAAGCAAAAGTCCCACCAGCCTATACATTAGGATATGGGGATGTAGTGAGTATAAAGGTTTACGATGAAGAAGATTTGACGGTAAGAACTCAATTGAATGATCTGGGTTACATCTCATTTCCATTCTTGGGAGAGCTCCAGGTGTTTGGGCTAACCATTAGTGAGGTACAGGAAAAAATTACTAAAGGTTTGCAGGATGGTTATCTTGTTGAGCCAAAAGTGAGTGTGACCGTTGCTGAATATCGTCGGTTTTATGTCAATGGAGAAGTCAGACATCCTGGAGGCTTTGCTTTTTTGCCTGGGCTGACGGTAAGGAAAGCGATTAGCCTTGCTGGAGGTTTTACTGCTAGAGCCGCGCAAAATAAAATCTATACTATTTCTGATGGAGATAACAAGCGTTCTCCTACCCGAGTGAATTTAAACTCTCCAGTAAAACCTGGAGATGTGATTACTGTTAAGCAGCGTTTTTTTTAATGAATTAAGCAGCGATTGAGAATACTTCTTTACCTTACTGGTAGCAGCCTTTGGCGTGATGGCTATAAGAATTGTCGTATGAGGTAATATTGACTAAAAGGTTATCCTATCTATGAGTGAAATTAGTTTTAACCAACCCAAAAATTCGGTTCCAATTCTTGGTGCAGGTTCTAATTTCAACCCTTTTGGCAGTGAATCTGATATTGATTTTATGCATTACTATCGGTTAATTTTGCGTAACCTTTGGAAGATTATTTTATTTTCTATTGTCGTAGGCGCTTTTTCTGCTTTATATGCGCTGTCTTTACCTCCAGTTTATTATTCAAACACCACGCTATTAATTGAAAATCAACAACCTAATTTGCTGTCTTTTCAGGATGTGTATCAGGTTGATACTCGAAATCGAAACTACCTTGGCACTCAGTTAGAAATTTTAAAGTCACGGGCGTTGGCTTCACGAGTTGTTGATCGTATGCAGTTAACTCGACACCCTTTATTTGATATACGTGCAAAAGATGGCAACAATAAAGGCTTTAGTTGGAAAATGTTGCAAGGGCTTTTTCGTACTCCGGGGGTTGATACTAAACAGGAGGTGAATGCTGACATTCAACCGAATATAGGAAATAGCCCTAGTGAGTCTCTAGATACTAATTACAGTATAGAATTGGCTAGTGATCATGATCAACGGACAAGTAATGATCCGCGCTTTGGAAATACTGAACAGTTAGATAAAGAACTGCATAGTGATGGTATTCGGGGGTATGGGGAATACTTTTCGAAAGAAAATGCTGTTGAAAGAAGGGTCAAGAAAAAGGTTGTGGATACCGTGATGAAATCCTTGGTCGCTTTTCCCATTCGTGGAACACAGCTAGTTAATATAAGGTTTTCTGCTCAGGACCCACAATTGGCAGCGGATATAGCGAATGTGTTTGCTGATGTTTATATTGAAAGCCACCTCGAAGCAAAGTTAGAGGTAACGCAAAAAGCTAGCGCTTGGTTAAGTGATCGATTGAGTGATTTGCGACAAGGCTTACGTAAATCAGAACAAGCCTTGCAGGCGTATCGTGAACGTGAAAAACTGGTCGATACTGGTGATGTTCGCTCGATTGATGTGGCAGAGCTTGAGCAGCTCACCCAGAGTCTAGTGGAAGCTACCCGGAAAAAATCTGATACAGAAGCTTTATATCGACAGATGGCTGAGGGTAATTTACCTTTAGATCGTTTGTTGGCGTTACCCATTGTATCAAATAATGTTGCTGTCCAAGGCTTAGTGGAATCAAGGGCTACAGCTAGGCGTCGGGTGGCAGAGCTAAGTAAGCGTTATGGAGCTAAACATCCTAAAATGTTATCGGCGGTATCGGATGTTACAGAGGTTGAAGGTGAGCTAAGAAATCAAGTCAGTAATGTTGCAAGTGGTGTAGAGGTGAATTTCCTAGCCGCTAAAGATGCTGAAAAAGCATTAAAAACGCAAATCGCCGAAGTTAAAAGACGGTTGCAGAGTGTTAACCGTAAAGAATTTGATTTAAGAGAACTTGAAAGAGAGGTGGAGGCCAATAGGCAGGTTTATGAGGTATTTTTAAATCGAGGGAAGGAGACTAATGAGGCCGGTAATTTAGAGTCCGTCAATGCCCGAGTTGTTGATGCGGCTATCCCTGCTGAGTATGTGGATAAACCGGAAAAGAAAAAAATTGTTATGATTGCAGTATTGTTTAGTGGAATATTTGCAGCAGCAGTTGTTTTATTGCTTGATTTTTTAGATAACACCATTAAAACGCCTGAGGATGTTGAGGAGCGCTTGCATGTTCCTTTACTGGGCCACTTGCCTTTGGATAAAGAGAATAAAGGTGATGCGCCATTGTTGGATTTTCTTGCGGATGAAAAATGGAATTTTGCTGAAGCCATAAGGACGATTAGAACCAGTTTTATTCTTTCTGGACTGGATGCTCCAGCAAAAGTGACTGTTATTACTTCTTCAGTACCGAATGAGGGAAAGTCGACAGTGTCACTGTGTCTTGCCCAAGCTTTGGGTCAGATGGAAAAAGTGCTATTGTTAGATGGCGATATGCGTCGGCCATCAATAGGTAAGGCGTTGGATATTTCTTTATTGACTCCAGGTCTTTCCAACTTGATTGCGGGTACTGCGGAACTTGATGAGTGTGTTACTCGTTTAGGTGATACGGAAGTGGATGTTATTACAGCAGGCGTGGTTTTAGGAAACCCTTTGGATCAAATTGCGGGAGATCGTTTTCAAGGGGTTCTGCAAATGATGAAAGAAAAATATGACCGTATAATTATTGACTCAGCTCCGATACAGGCGGTGAGTGATTCTATTGTCATTGCAACCCATGCAGATGCTTTAATTTATGTTGTAAAATCGGACGGTTCTCCGACGCCCGTGATTAAGCGGGGATTGCGTCGTTTAAGTGAAACCAGTGCTAGGTTTTCGGGAGTTGTATTAAATCAGGTAGATATTGATAAGGTGAATAAGTCGTCAGGTTATGAAGAGGGATATTATGAAAACTATGGCTACACAGGTCCAGAAGAGTCTTAAATAATACTATGTTGGGATGATTGAAAAATGATCGATCTTCATTGCCATTTTTTACCCGGTATTGATGATGGCCCTGATTCTATGGACGAATCACTGGCGCTCGCGAGATTAGCCGTGGAGAAAGGCATTACACACTCTATAGTGACTCCTCATATACATCCCGGTCGCTGGAACAATGAGGTGTCGTTGATCAGTTCATCATTAGAAAGTTTCAAACGCTCAATCAAGGATGCGGGTATCCCGTTAATTATTGGTATGTCGGGAGAGATGAGAGTTGGCTTGGAAACGTTGCAAATGGTCGCCAATCATCAAGTTCCTTTTCTGGGGAAGTGGGGTGAATACTACATTGTATTGCTTGAGATGCCACATAATCACATTCCTACTGAAATCAAGCAAATGATAGAGTGGCTAATGAAAAGAAATATCCGCCCACTCATCGCGCACCCTGAACGCAATAAAGAGATTCTAAGACGGGTTGAGAAGATTCAGCCTTTGGTAGATTTAGGTTGCCTTTTTCAGGTGACAGCAGGTTCTGTTGCAGGAAAGTTTGGTTTTTCTGCCAAGAATAGGTCTCGGCAACTTTTAGAAATGGGAATCGTAACGGTATTAGCATCTGATGCCCATAATGTGAAACGCCGTCCACCAATTCTGGATGAAGGTAGAGATGCAGCCGCAGCCATCGTTGGAACAAAAATGGCGAATAAGCTCGTTTTGGATAATCCCTGGAAAATAGTTTCCTGCCAATTTGAATAACAACAATAAATAACAACAACGTCCCATTAAAATGATCCAAGGTCTGATATGGTTTTACTGGCTAAATTAAAGTACTTCTTAGCTCTTCCTTTTCTTTTTCTAGCGTTATGGGCTGTGTCATGGGGGGTTGCTGATTTCCTTTCTTTTCGTGTACTGGGTAAAGAATCGGAGTGGGCCACCTTAAATTATGTTCCTAGTATTAGTGAATGGGAAAACGCTCAGTCGTTGTTAGAACGTTCAATGCGCTTAAACTCGTTTAATCCTAATTATCCAGAGACGATGGGGCGACTGTATATCTGGCGTTTATACGTACAGGATGCGCCAATACGATCGAAGGAGGAGAAACGAAAATTTGTCAATTTAAGTATGAAGCATTTACGTTCGTCTATTGATAAGCGTCCTACTTGGCCTTTGACGTGGGCTTTATCGTTGGAAACTAAATCAATCGATGGCCAGATTGATGATGAATATTGGTTCCTTTGGGATAGAGCAAGAGAACTTGGTCGTTGGGATAGAGTGGTATTGTCTAAGTTGCTAAAGTCTGGTTTGGTTCATTGGGGGATGTTTACTGACGAACAGCGAGGGAGGGTCGTTAATGTTTTTGTGGATATGTTAGCCAAAAATACGACCGAAAGAGACGCATTATCTATTTCAAAGACCATCGGGGCTTTACCTTTTTTTTGTAATATACTGTCGGATGACGTGATTACAAAAAGTATGCACTGGGAGTGCAGCGCTCTCCAAGAACCGACCTTAAAGGCTCGCCAAGAAAGGGAGAAAAACCCTAATAAAAGCAACAATCGGGAGTAGTGTACAGTAAGAAGGGATTTTAGATCAGGACCGAGCTTTCTTAATTAAAGAGTTAGTTGAGCTGTCCCATAATGTATTGCTCTCTTTTCCAATGATAGCTTGATAGGTAGGTTGGCTTAACTGCTTTCCCAGCTCTACCCCCCATTGATCAAATGGATTGATGTTCAATAATACGCCTAGAGTGTATACTTTGTGTTCATAAAATGAAATCAAGCTGCCTAAATTTTGTGGTGATAACTCTTCGATCAGTATAGTATTACTAGGTTTGTTACCAATAATGACCTTGTGGGGTGCCAGTGTTTTGATGCTGGCTTCGTCTAAGCCCTGATGGCGCAATTCGGTTTCTGCATCAGCGAGTGTTTTACCTTTGAGTAATGCCTGAGATTGTCCAATGCAGCATGCTTGTAAGTAAGCATGCTGGTGAATTAATGGACTCATTGGTTTTTTAGCCATAATAAAGTCAATAGGAATTAATTGATTGCCTTGGTGCAATAGCTGGTGGAAACTATGCTGGCTGTTACTGCCTTCAGTGCCCCAAGTAACAGTGCCAGTAGGAGTATTAATTGGCTCCCCATCCTTGGAAATGTTTTTCCCCAAGCTTTCCATATCAAGCTGTTGCAAATAAGTGGGTAGCTTGCTTAATCGTTTTGCGTAAGGTAGCACTGCGTATGAACTGCATCCCCAAAATTGACTGTACCAGAATGACAATAGCCCGGCTAATACAGGCAAATTATTCTGTAGTGGCGCTGTTGCATAGTGTTTATCCATCTGGTGAGCGCCTAAGAGCAGCTCTTCAAAATGTTCCATACCGATTGCTAAAGCAATGGATAAGCCTATTGTTGACCATAAGGAATATCGACCGCCTACCCAATTCCAAAGAGGGAGTATATTTTTATCGCAGATACCAAAGTCTTTTGCCGCTGGGAGGTTGGTACTGATAGCAATAAAATGTTGTTTTAATTGTTTATCCGGACAGCCTTGCTGTTGTATCCATCGCTTGGCGCTGTGTGCATTTTCCAGAGTTTCTAGCGTTGTGAACGACTTTGAACAAATAATAAATAATGTGGTTTCTGGGTCTGCCCCTATTAAGGTATCGCAAAGATCAGCACCATCAATATTGGCGACAAATTTTACATCCACATTTTTTTTATAGTTGGATAATGCTTGGGTAATCATACGCGGGCCAAGGTCTGAGCCACCGATACCAATGTTGATAACAGTATTAATCGGTTTTCCTGTGAAGCCTAGCCATTGTTGAGTCTCAATGCTATTGACCAGTCTGGACATTTTTTTTTTGGCTTCGGCAACCATAAACTCTTGTTCTGTTTTAGGTTTTCCTTGAAAGCGTAACGCGGTGTGGAGTGCGGGACGGTTTTCCGTGTTGTTAACGTGTTTTCCCGACAATAAATCACTCATTGCTTGTGAGAGTTTACGATGTTCTGCGAACTTGCAAAGTAGTTTTAGTGTTTCAGAATTTATATGGTTTTTTGAATAATCAAAGTAAATACCACTTGTTTCGGCTGAGAACCTATCGTTTCGATGACTATCGTCTTCAAACAGCCTACGCAATGATAGTGTTTTCATTGTTTTCTGATGTTGTTGAAGCTGAGCGTAAAGCGTTTTTGTCGATGTTTTCATAAGCACTTTCTTAAGTGTATACTGCGCTGCTATGTCGACCTGGAAATAGAAAACTCAGCTAAATTTATCATGGCTTCTTTATATACTGAGTCTTGCAAGGAGTATAACTGTTTGATGGCTTTGATAGTGTGGTCCTTAGCCACTGATTGGGTATAATCCAGCGCTCCAGATGTATGAATAATATCGATAATTTTTGTAATATGTGAGTTGTCAGCATGACGGATACTATGGGTGATGACTTCGGTATCTTCTGGGCTGCTATTATTCATCGCATAAATTAGTGGTAAGGTAGGTTTACCTTCTGATAAGTCATCTCCTACATTTTTGCCTAACTCTTCTATTGAGCCTGTATAGTCTAGTACATCGTCAACTAGTTGGAAGGCAAGTCCAAGGTGATAACCGTACTTTTGCATTTGTTGTTGCATAGGCTTCTCACTTTGACTGAGAATGGCAGCCGCTTCGCATGCACCTTCAAAGAGAACGGCCGTTTTTTTATGGATGACTTCATAGTAGCTTGCTTCGCTAATATTGGGGTTTTTGGCATTGATTAGCTGCTGTACTTCCCCTTCTGAGATAAGATTTGTCGTATCAGACATCACTTTCATAATATCCATATTGCCAATCGCCACCATCATTTGGAATGCTCGTGAGTACAAGAAGTCTCCTACTAATACACTGGGAGCATTTCCCCATTTAGCATTGGCCGTCAATCTACCCCTGCGTAAGTCAGAGGTGTCGACAACATCATCGTGAAGGAGTGTTGCTGAGTGTATAAACTCGATGATTGCGGCCAAGTCATAGTGTTTATTACCAGTGTAGTTGAGTGCATTGGCAACCAGCAGTACCAATAGCGGTCTTAGGCGTTTACCACCTGCTTCGATAAGATAATTACCTATATCCTCAACCAAGTTGACATTAGAGTGAATCTGGTCAAGTATTAACCGATTGACTGAATCAAAGTCGTCGGCAACTATCTTATGGAAAAACTGCATAGATTAGGTTCTTATTATAAAACGGCTAAGCACTGAATATTGTTATCATGGTGTACGATGCTAGGGGGCAGCTGCTGTAGTGTCAAGGACTTAGTGTAAATGTGTTTGGTGTCAATGTTTGATGTCCGGGCATTTAATGACCCTATGCAATAAAACGATTAAATAGTTTCCCATAACGATTGCCAACCTTTTAAAATTGTCGTAGAATTCGCACCCCTGAATTTACAACATACGATGCAAGTCAACTAAGCTGCGGTTTTAATATGTCTTGGTGAATAATAAGGCAAAAAGGTAGCACTTCGTATCGTCCATGATTTAAATGGAGCATCATTATGTACGCAGTCATTAAGAGTGGCGGTAAGCAATACCGTGTTACTGAGGGTGAAGTCCTCAGGTTAGAAAAAATTGAAGCTGCCACAGGCGACACTATTCAGTTTGGTGAGGTTTTATTAGTTATCGATGGTGATCATGTTGCTATTGGTACGCCAATTGTGGATGAAGCTGCGGTATCTGCTGAGGTATTGGGTCATGGGCGCAGCGAAAAAGTTCGCATTATTAAATTCCGTCGCCGTAAGCATTCAATGAAGCGTCAGGGCCACCGCCAATGGTACACTGATGTTAAAATTACTGATATTGCAATTTCTAAGGTCAAAAAAAACAGCGCTAGTTAAAGTAGCAGGCAACTCAGTAGACAGTGTGGGTGATTTGTCTAAATTGATTGGTGTTGGTCCTATTTTGCTCAAGTCGCATTGTGAGCAATAGGTGGGGTTAACCTTAAAGGTCGTATTGAGCATAATCAGTGGATCGCTCAGGCGAAAGAATTTAACCAATAGGAGTATTGATTCATGGCACATAAGAAAGCGGGTGGTAGTACGCGCAATGGGCGCGATTCTGAAAGTAAACGCTTAGGTGTTAAGCGTTTTGGGGGGGAGGCAGTATTAGCGGGTAATATTATTATTCGTCAGCGTGGTACTAAGGTACATCCAGGTGATAATGTGGGTATTGGTAAAGATCATACTTTATATGCCAAGGTGGATGGTGCAGTTAAATTTGAAGTCAAAGGTCCAAAAAGTCGACAGTTCGTCAGTATCGTTACTGCATAATTAATATATACTGCCCTGGCAGGGCAGTATATATTAAAAGCCCTATCGTAAAATACGATAGGGCTTTTTTATTGCTTTTTTGCTATCTATCTATTGCCATTGAGGTAGTGAGTTGGTAGGGGAAACGAGGTTATTACAATGAGTGTGAAGTGTATTTTTTTATAACCCAAAGTGGGAATAAATCATGAAATTTGTCGATGAGGCTCCTATTACTGTTTTTGCTGGGAATGGTGGGAATGGTTGTTTAAGTTTTCGTCGTGAAAAGTATATTGCCAAAGGTGGGCCTGATGGGGGTGATGGGGGCGATGGAGGGAGCGTTTATCTTGAGGGAGATGCTGACCTTAATACCTTAATTGATTATCGTTATCAGATTAAATATCGTGCAAAGAATGGTGAGTCTGGTAGAGGTAAGAATTGTACTGGCGCAAAAGGTGATGACCTCATCCTAAAGGTGCCGGTGGGAACATCCATATTTGATATCGAGACTGATGAGTTGTTGGGTGATATTACCAAAGATAAACAGCAATTGTTGGTGGCTCAAGGTGGGTATCATGGTTTAGGTAATACGCGTTTTAAATCCAGTATCAATCGTGCCCCCAGGCAAACTTCGCCTGGGGGGGAAGGAGAACAGAGGCGGCTAAAATTGGAATTAAAAGTGTTGGCAGATGTGGGTTTGTTGGGGCTGCCTAATGCAGGCAAGTCTACCTTTATGCGAGCGATATCTTCTGCTAAGCCAAAAGTTGCCAACTACCCATTTACGACGTTAGTGCCCAATTTGGGAGTGGTAAAAGTTGAGCCGCATCGCAGTTTTGTTGTTGCTGATATTCCTGGTTTGATTGACGGGGCCTCTGATGGGGCAGGGCTAGGTATTCGTTTCTTAAAGCATCTGACCCGTTGTCGTATATTATTGCACATTATTGATATGGCTCCTTTTGATGGTAGCGACCCCTTGAGTAATGCTAGGAGTATTTTTCGGGAATTGGAACGGTTTAGCTTTGCTTTAGCGAAACGTGAATGCTGGTTGGTGTTCAATAAAGTGGACTTATTGCCAGATGATGAGGTGCACGAGCGCTGCCAACAAGTTGTTGAAGGGCTTGATTTTCAGGGGCCTGTTTTTTGTGTGGCAGCGATTAGCCGATATGGCACGGATGTTATTTGTCATTCGTTAATGGATCGCTTGGATGAGATCCGACAGGCAGAAAAAGATGATCCCGAATTGGTAGAGCAAGAGCAAGCTTACCAAATCTCTATGCAAAAAGATGTGCGAGAGCGTATTGAGGCTTTACGTGAAAAATATCGTCAGGCACGCCGTAAGGCGAAAGGTCAATTATTAGATAACGACGATGATGATATTGAAATAATTTACTCAGAATAGTTTCGAGGATAGCATGTGATAAATCAAGTGGTACGGAGCCGCGTAAGTAAGGCTCATCGCTGGGTAGTTAAAATTGGTAGTTCATTATTGACCAACCATGGACATGGCCTTGACGTGCTGGCTATTCAGGGTTGGGTTGAGCAAATTTATCGTTTACAGCAAAATGATGTAGAAATTGTATTGGTTTCCTCTGGTGCTGTTGCCGCAGGTATGGGGCGACTAGGCTGGAAGCGCCGTCCTGCTACTGTTCATGAACTTCAGGCCGCAGCAGCAGTGGGGCAGACCAGTCTGGTTCAGGCCTATGAGCAGGTTTTTCAGAAGTTTGATGTTTATACTGCTCAGGTGTTAGTTGATCATGATGATTTATCAAATCGTGAGCGTTATTTAAATACCCGGTCAACGCTAAAAACACTATTGCGCTTGGGGGTTGTCCCTATCGTTAATGAGAATGACACGGTGGTAACAGAAGAAATTCGTTTTGGTGATAACGATACTCTAGCAGCGTTAATTGCTAATTTGATAGAGGCTGATTTGTTAATCCTTATGACGGATCAGGAGGGCATGTATGATAGTGATCCACGTTTTAATGGGCAGGCTCAGTTAATTGATAATGTGTCAGCTTTTTCCTCTGAATTGGATGAAATGGCCGGTGATGGTGGGGCTTTAGGGCGTGGGGGCATGATCACTAAAGTAAGGGCTGCTCGATTGGCTGCCCGCTCTGGTGCGAACACGGTTATTGTTGGAGGCCATCTTGATAACATTTTGCTTCAATTGCAAAGTGGTGAGAGAGTGGGTTCTCTGCTCTTCTCTGAGCAACAGCCGCAAGCCGCTCGTAAATGCTGGTTAGCGGGCCAATTACAATCTCGTGGTGAGCTTATTCTTGATGATGGTGCTGTTAGAGTATTGAGTCATTCGGGGTGCAGTTTGTTGCCTGTTGGTGTTATTTCCAGTCGAGGTAATTTTACTCGAGGAGATATGGTCGTTTGTAAGACTACTGATGGGCGTGAGATTGCCAGAGGTCTTATCAATTACAATAGTCAAGAGACACATAAAATGCTTGGTCAATCCAGTGATCAGATTGAAGAGCTGCTTGGCTATAAAAATGAAGAAGAATTAATTCATCGAGATAATCTGGTATTGGTTTAGAGTATTATTCTTCATGACCTTTGCGTTATATTGATACATTTTATCCTAATGATTTCATTGTGAGGCATTAGAGATGAAGTGTCAGAGCCATGTCTTACGGAGCGTGTATGTCAGTGATTAAAAACCATATTGTTCAGCTTTCAGCATATAAGCCACCTCTTGAAGGAAGGGACCCGGATGCTTATACCTTGTTAGATTTTAATGAGCGAACTATTCCTGTTGGTGACTCTATTAGGCAGGCCCTACATCAGTATATTGATTCTGGTCGTTTGCAAATGTATCCCTCTTATGGTGATATTGTTGAGCGTTTAGCAGATTACGCGGGTGTTGATAGTCACCAGTTAATGATTACCAATGGTTCTGATCAAGGGATTGATTTGGTTTTTCGTGCTGTTGCAGCCCCAGGAGCTGAAGCGATTATCCCTGGGCCATCATTCGCGATATATCATCAATGCGCAAAGGTAGAGGCCATGAGCATTGTGGAGCCTCAATATACTAAGCAAGGTGGTTATCCTGTAGATCAGGTGATTTCAGCGATTACCCCTCAAACTAGAGTGATTATTGTTTCAAACCCCAATAATCCCTGTGGAACTTTGGTTTCCAGTGAGATGATTACTCGCATTGCCGATGCAGCACCCCATGCAGCTATCCTGATCGATGAATGCTACTTTGAGTTTAGTCAGCACACGATGGTACCCTCGATTAATGATTTGCCAAATATTTTTGTGACACGAACCTTTTCCAAGACTTGGGGAATGCCCTCTTTGCGCTTCGGTTACCTTATGTCAGCTCCGGAGAATATTACGGCTTTGTGTAGTGTTCGAGGCCCTTATGATATTAATCAGATGGCTATTGTTGCTGCTAAAGCGGCTTTGTCCAATCCTGATGATGTGACTGCCTATGTGAACAATATTATGCAAACATCCAAGCCGCTTTTTGAAGCTTGGCTTCAGAAGACTGGCATTGAATATTGGAGTAGTGCGGCTAATTATTTATGGTGTTTTCCTGAATGTGCTAGGGACGTTGGAAATCATTTACAAGATCAGGGCTTTTTGGTGAGACCTAAAATGTATGGCGATACGTTGGGCCTAAGAATTACCATTGGAATACCTGAGCAGATGAAAAGCTTGATGGCGGCATGGGAAAAAATAGGGGAATCTTAAGTAACTATTTTATACTTGGCGTGGCTGCTTACGAGCCATCATTGTGGCCTGCTATTAAAGATGGGAAGAAAAAGAGCAATTCCTTATGAAACACGCGGTAGACACTTTCCCTTCATGAGTGTGGAAACGTTGGAGTTATTTTCGTGTGTTGGTGTCTTGTCTTTGGTGGTCTTATCAAAAGCTTGGCTTTTTCTTTGCCCCAATGGTGAACAGGTAGTGAGACGATTTCCAGCTTGGTAAGAGTTCTATGAGTGTTTGAATAGCAATTAGCGAAAACAACTTAGGAGAGGCTTGACCTAATAAACAGTCATTTTTGTAAGGAACTCCCTGCAATCACTGATTGCAGGGGCCTTTTGTCACTCATGGTAATTGTGTTGTTTTAAGCAGACAATGCTTTCACTTTTTTGCTTAAACGGCTCTTATGACGAGCGGCTTTATTCTTGTGAATAATCCCCTTGTTTGCCAAGCGGTCAATAACTGGAATGCTAGCTGTATAAGCTTCTTGGGCTGCATTGGCATTGCCTGCTTCTATAGCGCTAAGGACTTTCTTAATGTAAGTGCGAGTCATTGAACGTAAGCTGGCGTTGTGTTTGCGTGCCTTTTCGTTCTGAATAGCACGTTTTTTAGCTTGAGGTGAATTTGCCACCGCAGTGCTCCTATATATGTGATTAAAAGATCAATCTGTATATTTAGAATCATGGGACTGGCCATTAGACCACATGATATGAAATTTAGGGTGCGACAGTGTACCAGTGAAATCTATAATGTCAAGGTTTTGTCGATGAATGAAGCGCTGTTATGTGCCAATGGAGCTGCTACCTAATCCTCTGGTAGGCACTTTATGCACGAATGACAAAGAGCGTAGTGGTCCAGTAAAACGGCAAACATTTTAATCGCGTTATCTAGTGCGGCTTTCGTCAATGCAGTATCCGGCGTATGTGACGTGGCATACCCCACAACTTCACGAGAATCCAAGTCAAGCACACAGGCCAGATAACGCCAGCCTTCATGGCTGCGTATTTGCGGTCAATTCCTGCCATTCAGGTAATAATGCCTTTTCTTGGCAACACCACAGCATAACCTTTATTTCGCAACTCACGCTGTAAACGACGTTTGTCATACGTTTGATGGGAGTCCTCATCGGACTATTGTTGAAAATGAGTATGCTCTTGAAAGTGATGGCCCTCTGTAGACTATGGGTAGTAAAGGCTACAGAGGATTATGCCTTTTTTGGAGCTATATCCCCAGGCTGATAACTTTGTTAGTAGTTTTAAAAAAATCAAATTTTCTTGCCGTAAACAACCTTCCCTGAAGAGACAGCTTCCACCCAAATGTGAGCATTAAACTTATCAATCAAAGTCATTTTAACAAAATAATTTTCGCCTTCATTCACTAAAAAATCAGAAATCAAAAACTCTTTAGATGTAGACCACCCATAACCATCACGAACACCAATAAAGCGGACTTTGATATTTGATTTTGAATTTGAAGGAATGGCTATCGATTGCACCCCTTTAGGGATAACAACTGAGCCTCCCAAGGCAGCATTATAATCAACGCCATTCACTTCACTAGCAAAAAGATAATAATTTAAGCCATTATTTTTTTCTGATTGGAAAAAAATACATGAATATTCTTTACCTTTTTTTTCGTATATATCAGATAAAAAAACAACTATCACTAGGACGATTGTTACTATTAAAAGATTTATATGGATTGGATACGAAACAACCAGATAATAAACAACAAAACACTAATATTGATACTATTTTCAAAACTACACCTTACTAATGATTAATGACTAACACCTTGCTAAAGGGAATACGGAACAGCGCGTAGTGTTTCCCGTGGAGGCCACGCTTTTTGTGGTCAGAGTAAACTTGAGCAACTTGTATGGATAATGTCCCATATAAACCTACTTGAGTTTAAGGTAGGGCCCGTAACCTAGTAGTAGCTAGTTTACCGGTGTTGTAGTCCGATAAGCACCTGATCATAAAGATCGTTAACAAGCGTGGACGCAACACCGCCCCGATTTTAACTCGAACAGTCGAATGAGCCCCGAGCTCGAATTTAGCAAGGTTGAGACATTATGGCAAACCTAAAAAGGGTAAGTCTACAATTAATGTGGGGATTGATGTCAGTAAATCATTTTGGATATCACCATCCATGAGAAACAGATCCACTTTCAAGAAGCAGATGATGCACAGGGCATCAACAATATTCTCAAGCGGTTAAGCTATTACCAAGTGGAACGCATCGTTATGGAAGCCACTAGACGCTATGAGTTTGCATTAGCCGAAGCCTGCTATATCAAAGGGTCTTGTCGGTTAATAGCCTAAATTATGCGATAATTTGTTAAAATTTTGTTTGAACCTATTTATGGTTATGAGCAAACGCGATCAACACAGTTTATTTCTGACGCTTGATAGCCTGGTTCCGGAGAAGCATCCGTATCGCCAGTTGGATCAAGTCATTTCCTTTTCAGAACTCAGCGCCCCCTACCAGTCGCTTTACTCAGCCAAAGGCCGGAAGGAGAAAGGCGTCGAATTTGGCTTGCGTACTTTGGTGTTGCAATTTATGGAAGACCTGGGCGACCGAGAGATGGAGCGCTATCTTCAAGAAAATAAGGCCGGCAAATGGTTTTGTGACGTGGGGCTAGGGGAGAAAATACCCGATCACCGTTATTTTGGTGATTGTCGTAAACGCTTGGGAACAGAAAGGTTAATGGATGTGTTTTCCTTGGTGCGTGATAGTTTAAATTTGCTCATCGCAATAAGCGTGTTCGTTATCGAGGTTTAAAGAAAGTGCAATTTCAGGTAGGCATTCGAGCACTGGTTTTTCATCTCAAGCGTGTGATGGCATTGAGCATTCAGAAAATTGAGTGATTGCCTGCTTAGGATAAATCCGCCTGCTATCCGGTCAACAGGTCGTTTAGAGGCGGCAATTGCTGAAATTATCAGCAGATAACGCCATGCAGATCGCTATTTGATCAAAATTAGCTTGATTTTATCTTTCAAATTCCATTATCCGACAAGCCCCTCATATGATATTTTTGTTCATCAGCTCGCGGATTTGCTCCAGGCTTCCTCCTGACCATCCTTCGCGGGTTGGCTCCCTTAGTGGTTATCGTCTAATAACAACACGGTAAGCGACGGTGACTTGCTTACAGAGGACTTTCCTCTCATGAGTTAATGCCCATGTCGGGCGTACACAAGTCAATCAACTCGCCGGACGCAGCACAGCTGTGCCGGTTATTGAGGAGTTATAAAGCGATTTAAGGCATAGTGTTTAAAAAAACAGCTTGTCGCTTAAAGCAACAATGGTTTATTATTAGGCAGTCTCGGTGTCAAGGCAGAAGCGTGTATTCACTTCTGTAGCTTCGTTCTTGGTGCCACGAGTTATTTTAGTCAGTGTGACAAGTTCGGTGTTCTACATTTTGGTAGCTATAAGCTAATCCATCAAGTTCATTAATCTCGGTATTCTTACACTTTCTATTTAAGCAACAGCGTGTACTTTAAGTATCGCTGTTATAACAAAGCGGTCAACGCAAAAACGCTTGCCGTTTACCACGGCGTTAGAATTCATCAATTATACAAATGGGAGTAAAAATGAATATCTTAAAATTCTTAATTATCGGGGTAACACTAATTCTAGCGACTACTAGTAGTGTATATGCTGAAGAAGATCACAAGGTGCTAGCCATTGAGTATTTGAAATTATCAAAAGCTAAAGAAACTGTCGACATGACAATTGAAGCTTATGTTGAACAATTATCAAGTCAAAAGCCTCATTCAAATAAAGAGAGTATCAGAACGTTTTTCAACACCTATATGGGCTGGGAGGTTTTGAAAGAGCCCGCCATTAAGCTGGTGTCTGATTCATTATCAGTTAATGAGCTGAAAGATATTAATAATTTCTATAAAACAGATACTGGGCGCTCTTTAGCTAAAAAATCACCAAAAATGGCGGCGGACCTTTCGAATCTGATTGCTGTTAATTTACAAAAAGCCATGAAAAGTATGTAACAGCCAAAATAATTCTAACAAGTGTAGTCACTCGGAAAAATTTTTCGGAGGCGAAGCCGTAGCAAAAGTTTTTCCGATGCTACAGGCATTATGCATTAAACACTATTAAATAAGGAGAAAAAATGAAAAGTATTAGGTCTTTATTAGTTATCGTAACAGTAAGCCTAGTATCTGCATGTGCAGCACCTAGATATACCGGAACGCAAATATCAAATGATATAATAAATGAAAAGCCAGAAGTTGTGATTGTAGAAGACGCGGCTACTAAACAGAGCTTTTTAAATACTATCAAAAAATGGCTGGCTAAGAATGGCTACAATTATAAAGTGGCAAAAGACGGTTCGAGCCACAATCTGGAAAAATTAACAATAGAGTATGTTGGTCACTGGAAATGGGATCTAGCTTTGTATTTAAGCAAGGCAAAAATAGAAGCCTTTCATCAAGGGCAACGAATCGCAGAGGTGGAAGACAAGGCTCCAAATAGTTTCAATACAAACAAATTTAGCCATGCTGAAGGGCGTATCGAATATATGCTTGAAGTTTTGTTTGGTAAAATATCCTCTGCAGATGCAACAGAAGCCATTAAACCATCGAAGCAGGAATAATGCATAATCGGGTAAGAGCGAGTATCTAGCTCGCTTTCCCCACATCACCGTACAAGCGGGTCTGCATACGGCGGTCCAACTCACTTACCCGTTAGGTGTAGTAGTTCAACAGGCCGCAACCTTGATCTGACAGATAGTAGTTACCTGACAGAAGCAGCTAAAGCAGGCGTACTGTCCGATAACTCCCAAGGCAGCATTATAATCAACGCCATTCACTTCACTAGCAAAAAGATAATAATTTAAGCCATTATTTTTTTCT
>MDLC01000039.1 GCA_001723645.1 Candidatus Endobugula sertula
GTTGAGGATATTGAAAATTTGCTGCCCTGGAAACCAGCAGAAAACTCAACTGACTAGAACCCTGTTGTTCGATTCGCGCTTACCGCTAAAACGCTTGGGTGTCAGTTATAAAAAAACACGACAACATCCAAAAGCAAATGAAAAGGCACGTATTAAGTGTAAAGAAAAAACCGCCGCGTATGAGGCTGAAGGTAAGGTCATCATTTATATTAATGAAAGTGGTTTTACTCACGATATGCCGAGAACGCATAGCTATTCAGTAAAGGGAGAACGCTGCTATGGCGCCCACAATTGGAATACCAAAGGTCGCACGAATGTTATCGGTGCCATCGTTGATTTTGTTTTTCTGACGCTTGGTATGTTTGATTCAATGGTTAATTCTGATGTTTTTGCCCGTGGTTAACGCAAGAGTGGTTGCCTAAAGTACCCATAGATTCCGTCATTGTGATGGATTAATTGCTATTTAAATAATCACCCACCATACTCATTTAAATATATATTACAATCGAATATCAGCTTCTTCTGCTGACAATGTGTATTTAAGGTCATATATTACGCTATTACTTTTTGTATATTCACGAATGCTGTCAGCACCTAATACCCTAAACTCACGATGGGAGATCGCTATAATAATCGCATCATAAAAATTTTTCTCAGGACTACTAATTAACTGAATATTATATTTAGACTTCGCTTCTTCCTCACATACCCATGGATCGTATACATCAGCTTCTACTCCACATTCAGTCAACTCTGCAAGGATATCTATCACTCTTGTATTGCGTAGGTCAGGACAATTTTCTTTAAAACTTAGACCCATCACTAAAATTTTTGCCCCCAACACCTGAATCCCCTTTTTAAACATCTCCTTAAGCAATCGGGATACGATATATTCACCCATAGTGTCATTCAGGCGACGGCTGGCAAGTATTATTTCAGGATGATAACCAACCGCTTGTGCCTTGTGGGCCAAGTAATATGGATCAACACCGATACAATGTCCTCCAACAAGACCCGGACGAAACGGCAAAAAGTTCCATTTGGTTCCAGCCGCCTCCAACACTTCTAGGGTATCAATACCCAACTTATCGAAAATAATTGCCAGCTCATTAATTATTGCAATATTGACATCTCGCTGAACATTTTCAATCACCTTTGAGGCTTCGGCTACACGAATGGAGTGTGCCTTATAAGTTCCAGCAACAATAATAGAGCGATAGAGCTGATCTACTTCTTCAGCAATCTCAGGAGTTGAACCAGACGTTACTTTTAAAATATTAGTCACACGGTGATCTTTATCTCCCGGGTTGATACGCTCAGGAGAATATCCAACAAAGAAATCTTCATTAAACTTAAGACCAGACTTCCTTTCTACCGCTGGAATACAAACCTCTTCTGTAGCACCTGGATACACTGTTGACTCATAAATAAGGATATTACCCTTACTAACTACTTCGCCAAGCATTTCACTGACTTTAATTAGAGGATTCAAGTCGGGACACCGACTTTCATCAACCGGTGTAGGAACTGTAATGATGTATACATCCCTATCCACTAAGTCCTGAATGTTCTCAGAATACTTTAAATATACAGCCTCCTGCAATTCTTGTTGATTCATTTCTAAAGTAGAATCTTTACCAGAAGAAAGCTCGTCAATACGATTTCGATCTATGTCAAAACCAACAACATTCTGCTTTTTACCAAATTCAATGGCTAGTGGTAAACCCACATAACCAAGACCAATAACAGCGATTTTTTTATCAGAACAAATGCTCAACAATATCACCCATCATTATCTATCAATAATTAAACCTAAGAGTAAAATAAAAACTGACAATTAACAGCCCCACCAATGAACCACCTGTCATCCCAATTCAAAATACCTACATATTAACTTTTAGAGCTAAAGTATCTATTCTTTACAAAGCCATGCCCACCCGCCAAGCAGTTGTTTGGCAGCTATCAGCAACTTCAAAATCTGTCAATGTTTTACATATCACCGAAGCACCCCCAAGGCAAAGCCTTGAGAATTTCACTGGTGGCTTACCTGTCAACGAGTTATTTTATATATTGACTAAGCCGTTGATTTCACAACAACAATAAACTTTACCTATACTGTAATTATTTTGTCCTTATAAATAACCCCAAGCTTTTCTAATTCTTGAAGTAATATTTTCACCACCTCATCAACACCTTCTGTTGTGATTTCAATTTCAGGATTTTCTGGTCGCTCATAAGGAGAATCTATTCCGGTAAAATTTTTTAGCTGTCCAGCACGAGCTTTTCTATATAAACCTTTAGGATCTCTTCTTTCGCATTCTTCAATAGAAGTATTCATATACACTTCTATATATTCTCCAAGTTCAACCATATGGCGAACCATTTGTCTCTCACGAACAAAAGGAGATATAAATGAAGCCAGCACAATGAAGCCAGCATCCACCATTAATTTAGCAACTTCCCCCACTCTGCGTATGTTTTCACTACGATCACGATCACTAAAACCAAGATCCGAACATAAGCCATGCCGGACATTATCACCATCCAATAAGTAGGTATTATACCCCATAGAAAATAATTTTTTTTCTAACGCACAAGCTGAAGTCGATTTTCCAGCGCCTGAGAGACCTGTAAACCAAATAATAACCGACTTCTGAGCAAACCGCTGAGCCCTCTCGAATTTGCTCACTCCTATACCATGCCAAACTATATTTACATCAGACGACTTAGGCTTATACCAAGGCATTGAAGGTTTGGAACACACAACAAAAGAATTATTTAATAATGAATCTGTCAAATTATATTGGAGAGGTAAACCACTTTCACAATCAATCACTTGACCACCTGCCGCTTCAACAATGGCTTGAGCCGCTGCCGTGTCCCACTCACTTGTTGGCCCCAGTCTAGGGTATAAATCAGCCTTCCCTTCAGCGACCAAACAAAGCTTTAAAGAACTCCCCATATGCACAACATCTACTTTCGAAAACTGCTCCAAAAAGGACTGAAATTCTACACTTTGATGAGAGCGGCTACCCACTACGCGCCACGTTTTTTGCTGGTCAGGAACATCTAACACTTTGATTTGAATAGGGTCTTTAACACCATCAATCTTAAAAGCACCTAAACCATCAGCGCCGTAATAAAGAAGATGTTTAGCTGGCGCATATACTATACCTAATACCGGCCTATTTTCCTTAACCAAAGCAACATTAACGGTAAATTCGCCATTACGCTTAATAAACTCTTTGGTACCATCTAATGGATCAATCAACCAGTATTGTTTAAATGTTTTACGTTGACTCCAAGAAATTATTTTCTCTTCCTCTGATACAATAGGTATATCTGGTGTAAGCGTTTTTAAACTACTGACAATTAAATGATTGGAAGCTGTATCTGCTCGTGTTAACGGGCTATTATCAACCTTTTGCTGAGTATCCAGATCTTCACTTTCGTAGACCTTCATAATAGCCTGACCAGCATACTTAGCTATTTCGATTATTTTTTCAATACGCACTTGATTCATAGAGACCTAAGTCCAACAAGTTATCATTATAATATTTATAAAATGAGAAGGCCTTACCTGTTCTTAAAGCTTTACTACTTTAGAACAATCATATATTAACAGCCGAACAGAAAAAAAGACGCCAGTAAGTGGCTCCGCCTGCTGGGCTCGAACCAGCGACCCAATGATTAACAGTCATTTGCTCTACCAACTGAGCTAAGGCGGAGTAGTAGCTTGAACCGATCAGCCCAAGAGGTGCGCATAATATAGCCCTCTACTTACCCTGTCAACCTTTCTTATGTCTATTTATCTCTTTTATTTTCACTTATTTTTCAATAAGTTAATCCTTTCAAGGGGGCGCCAATTCTACTTTATGCCTCTTTAATCGTCCATTACTAAAAATTTAAACCTTTGAGAGACTATTAAACTGCATCTGCAACCGCTTTTTTTGATTTCAAACTCCCCCAATGCTTACAACTTGGGCACAACCAATGCAATTGCTTCCCTTTAAAACCACAGTGATAACACTGATAATACATACCATTTCCAATAACTTTCTCCATCACTATCTTTAAAGACAGTAAATACTCTTTAGTTTTACCCTCACTAAAGAATAAATAGTATTCAAGCAGTCTATGTAATCCCATTCCAGAAGGATATTTTACAACTTCACCAGCAATATATTCAGCTGCTGCTAACTTACTATCCTCCTGCTCAATTAAGTCTGTCAGCGTCATCAAAACAACCACATCTTGACTCTTAGCGTACAAAGCACTGAGAAACTGCCTATACTCACCTGACTGACCAAGCTTTTGGTAAGCATCCGTTAAATATGGAATAATTTCCTGAGTATAATCATGATGAAAGTAAATCAGCTTTTGTAACTGATCGATACCCTTATGCATCTGCCCAACATTAATATCCAAAAGGCCTAAAAGCAATCCGGCCCTAACACTTTGCCTATCATAAGCAAGAGCTTGTTTTAACCATCTTCGAGCCTCAAAATAGTTACCTGCCTGCAAATCCAATTCAGCCATCTCACAACAAAAGTGTGCTCTTGTTGGCGCCCATTCTTTGTAAGAGCGACTGAACCGTGAACCAGATAGCTGCTGCAACACATCAAGCCCTTTTTTCCATTCTTTCTCATCCCTATAGACCTCCAATAAGCATTTTAACCCATCAGTTTTATAGGGGCCTTCTTTAGTGACTAATTCTTCAAGTAAACCTTCAGCACGGTCTAACAAACCAGACTTAACAAAGTCTGTTGCCAATTCATATTGAGCTTGATGAGTCTGCGCTTGATTCAGACCCGGGCGCGCAAGTAAATTTTGATGGATCCGGATAGCTCTATCAACTTCACCCTGTTTACGCAAAAGTTTCCCTAAAGCCAGGTGGGTTTCCAGTGTATCGCTATTAACTTCTAAAGCTTGAATAAAAGCATCTATGGCTGCATCCGGCTGCTCATTTAACAAAAAGTTCAAACCCTTAAAGTAATTACCGTCTAAAGAGTTTGAGGTTGCCTCAGGCTTAGATTTCGCTGACCGATACCCCCCCAAAAAACCTAAAGCCAAAGAAATAACAAGCGCTATATACAACGCCCAATCAACCATTGCACTATCCTTTTATTCCAGATATACGAAGCTGATTAATTTCTTTTTGTAGATGTTCAATTTTTCGATCTTTATTATAATGAGAATGCCGACTAAGAAGCACAAGAAGACCGCTTAATAATAAACCGATTATGGCACCAAAAAATAAAGCAATAACCACCCATAAACCCACACTAAACTTTGGCAGTGAGTAGCCTAACAATACAATGGGGACGAGGGTATTATTTTCATACGCTAAAGTGATACCTATGGCAACGGCCAACAAGAATAACACCAGCAAAAACAGCCGTATAATCCATCTAACCATGAGCAAACCTAAGAAAACAATAAACCGGCATTATACGCATTCTTGACAAGAGCGGATAGAATTAAATAAACCACTATGGGTTCTAAGCAACCGAACCTCGGTGCAGGCTATCATTCACCCTATCACGCATTTCCTTACCTGGCTTAAAATGTGGAACATATTTACCCGCTAATGCCACAGACTCTCCAGTTTTTGGATTTCTACCAATACGTGACTCACGGTAATGTAATGAAAAACTACCAAAACCACGAATTTCTATGCGTTCACCGGAAGCCAGAACCTGTGACATATACTCCAGTATCGTTTTAACCGCTATCTCTACGTCTTTCACTGATAATTGCTCTTGATGATCAGCGATACGTTCAATTAACTCCGACTTCGTCACATCATCACCTCGCTTACCTTGCACTTTTATTATATCGAGTAATATTTATTCTAATAATATCAATACTTTAGAGATATGCAATATTTTTATAATCAAAAAGAAGAGTGATAGACATAAAAAAAGGCCGCTACTAAGCGGCCTTTTGAAATAATAAAATAAAACAACCTATTGCTTATCCTGTCCTTCCATTTGAGCTTTAATCAAATCACCTAGCGTTGCTGGAGCAGCCTCTTCGGCTATCTTTTCACTATGCTCTCTAACCGCAGCTTTCTCTTCAGCGGCATCCTTTGCCTTAACTGATAGGTTAATAGTGCGGTTTTTACGGTCAATATTAACAATAACGGCTTCCACCTCATCACCAACAGACAATACAGTTGCTGCATCTTCTACCTTATCACGACTCAAGTCAGAAGCTTTTAAAGTCCCTTCAACCGCAGTTGCCAGGGTAATCACTGCTCCCTTAGCATCAACCTCTTTAACAGTACCTGTAACAATAGAACCTTTATCATTAGCAGAAATATAGCCGGAGAAACCATCTTCTTCTAGCTGCTTGATACCTAAAGAGATACGCTCACGTTCAGGATCGATAGCCAGAATAACCGTCTCCAACTCATCGCCTTTCTTAAAGTTACGAACGGCATCTTCACCCGATTCGCTCCAAGAAATATCAGATAAATGAACCAGTCCATCAATACCCCCATCCAAACCGATAAAGATACCAAAATCCGTAATAGATTTAATTTTCCCCGAAATTTTGTCGTCTTTCTGGAAACGAGAACCAAAGGCATCCCATGGATTTTCCTGACATTGTTTAATCCCCAAAGAAATACGACGACGCTCTTCATCTATTTCGAGAACCATCACTTCAATTTCATCACCTAAATTAACGACTTTAGATGGATGAATATTTTTGTTAGTCCAGTCCATTTCAGAGACATGAACAAGACCTTCAACACCCTCTTCGATCTCAGCAAAACAACCGTAATCTGTTAGGTTAGTAACCACTGCTTTCGCTTTCGCACCAACAGGATAACGATCAGTAATTTCTACCCAAGGATCTTCACCCAATTGTTTCAGCCCCAGAGATACACGATTACGCTCACGATCAAACTTCAGTACACGAACATCAATTTCATCACCTATATTCACAATTTCGCTTGGATGCTTAATACGTTTCCAAGCCATATCAGTAATATGAAGCAAGCCATCAACCCCTCCCAGATCAACGAAAGCACCATAATCAGTAAGGTTTTTAACAATACCCTTCGCTTTTGCACCCTCCTCAAGACTGGCAAGCAATTCTTCACGCTCAGCCGAATTGGCTGTTTCCATAACTGCACGACGAGAAACAACGACATTATTACGCTTCTGGTCAAGCTTAATCACTTTGAACTCCAGCTCTTTACCTTCAAGGTGAGCCGTATCACGTACAGGGCGAACATCAACCAATGACCCAGGTAAAAACGCACGAATACCAGCGACATCAACCGTGAAGCCGCCTTTAACCTTACCGTTAATCAAACCAGTAATCACCTCTTCTGCCGCATGAGCAGATTCCAGTACTTTCCAAGCCTCAGCACGTTTTGCTTTTTCGCGTGAAAGTTTGGTTTCACCAAAACCATCTTCAACAGACTCCAGTGCAACATGAACCTCATCACCCACTTCCAGAGTCACTTCACCATTTTCATCAGCAAACTGAGAGGCTGGGATAACCCCTTCTGATTTAAGACCCGCGTGCACTGTCACCCAGTCTCTATCAATATCAATAACAACACCCGTAACAATGGAACCAGAAACCATGTCAACGGTTTTTAAACTTTCTTCAAAGAGTTCTGCGAAATTCTCGCTCATGAAAAGACCTATAAAATTATAGCGCATACCCTAACAGCCAACAGCGATAAAGCCTGCCAAACTATTACGATGTGCCTACCGTACTGTCAGGCGTACGGGCCAATTATTCACCACAAAATTGCTCTTCCTGACCAGAATACGAGCTAACTTTGCCATTCAAGACTTAACTTAATAAAAATAAGGCGGGATTAGATTAAGCCAAT
Organism: Candidatus Endobugula sertula; assembly: GCA_001723645.1. Taxonomy (GTDB): domain Bacteria; phylum Pseudomonadota; class Gammaproteobacteria; order Pseudomonadales; family Cellvibrionaceae; genus Endobugula; species Endobugula sertula. The sequence goes on from MDLC01000039.1 coordinate 7,859, forward strand.
TCGTTGTTGTACCAAGGAGACCACTTTTTCAAGCACCGCACTAATAGTCATTTTTGTACTATCAATCTCTAAGGCATCCTGAGCAGCCTTTAATGGTGACGCTGAACGCTGCATATCGCGCTCATCTCGCGCCTTGATACTATCCAACAAGGCGCGAAGGGTAACAGAGTCTCCACGTTCAATCAACTGATTATAGCGCCTTTTTGCCCTTTCTTCGGGACTAGCCGTTAAAAAAATCTTAACCACAGCATCGGGGAAAACGGTTGTTCCCATATCACGCCCATCCGCTACTAAGCCAGGAGGCTCTCTGAATGCACGTTGACGCACCAATAAAGCCTGTCGAACAGGAATATGAGCAGCTACAATGGATGCCCCTTGACTGGCCTTCTCCTGACGAATTTCACTGGTTACATCTCGATTATCCAATAAGACAACAACCCCCTGATTGCTCGGTTCAAACACTACATTTAGATGCCTAGCAATATCAGCTGTTGCAGAGATATCATGTAGGTCAACCCCTTGCCGCATACTTGCCACAGCCGTCAAGCGATAGAGAGCCCCACTATCCAACAAGTGAAACCCTAATTTCTCAGATAACCGCTGACATATTGTCCCTTTACCTGACCCACTTGGACCATCAATAGTAATTACTGGCACCATTTAATCGTTACTCTCCTGAGTAGATGTTATTTATAGGGAATGATAAATAGCAGAACAAGCAGATGCAGGGTTCTCTGCTTGAGTAATTGGCCGACCTATTACCAAGTAATCACTGCCATTACTTAAGGCCTGGTGGGGTGTCACTATGCGCCTTTGATCGTCTGCCACTGTATTCTCAGGGCGAATACCCGGTGTAACCAAACAAAACTCTTTACCCAAAGCAGCTTTTAACGCTTGAGCTTCCATTGCCGAACACACAACACCATCTAACCCTGCCTCTTTAGCCAGAATAGCCAAACGCATCACCTGTGACTGTGGCTCTACATCTATACCAATACTGAGCAAATCTTCCCTAGTCATACTTGTTAATACTGTTACAGCAATCAGTAACGGAGAGCTCGACGACGTCTCTACGGCTTCTCTTGCTGCATCCAACATCCTACGACCGCCTGAAGCATGAACATTCACCATCCAAACTCCCAAATCAGCCGCAGCTTTAACCGCTTTTGCCACCGTATTAGGAATATCGTGATATTTCAGATCCAGAAAAACGTCAAAGCCTTTATTGATTAAAGACTCAACCAACTGAGGCCCAGCCGAAGTAAACAGTTCTTTTCCCACCTTAAGTCGACATTGAGAAGGATTTAATTGAGAGGCCAAATCCAAGCAGGATTGACTATTGGCAAAGTCCATTGCAACAATAATGGGAGAATGGTTATGACAAAACATAAAAGCTCCGAGAAAAAATCGGAGCGAATAGTAACACAAACTACATTAGCACAATGGATATTTAATAACCCCAATACCATTATTGGGTTCAAAAGCTTTCCTACGGTAATTAGCAATTGATAACATTCACGGTACCAAGCTCTAACGAAAGGAGCCGCAAGCGTAAAAAGCGCTTACAGTCTCCATCCTAGCTCATTAAATAGTCACTTTCAGTCGATTAACCTCAAGTGTTTTCTCACCGATTCCCTGAACCTCCAGTAACTGTTCAATGCTAGTGAATTCACCATTCGATTCCCTCCACTCAACGATAGCTTGAGCCTTCTTAAGCCCGACTCCTTTTAACACAGATGAAATCTGCTCAGCACTTGCCTGATTGATATCAATGGGTTGCTTAACTACTTGTTCTAGAATAGGTTGTTGCAAACTCTCAGCACCAATCTCATCAGCCAATAGAGAGGAAGACGCTGAGAAAGTAATCAGTAGCAAGAAAGAAGATAGAAATGATTTTGAAAAGAATAAAGGCTTCATAAAAAAATAACCTCCTTATTTATGTGTAATATTTCGAACACCAGCAGTCTCAGTGATTAACAGACTAAACACCTGTGAAACAACGATCACTGGAATTGACAGTGAACACCAGCGCTCATGCGCTATACTCTATGGTAGACAGAATATAGTGCACAGACTACTTCATTGGCTATAGAAAGTCTGTAGGATAATACTGATTTTATTGTGAGATAAAGCTTACAAATAGATATTTTCTATTTACTTGTTGCAGCTCATTATTTTCCTGTCTATGACTGTATTATTTATTGTACTTTAACTCATCTCGATATACATTTAAGAGTAAGCAGGACTTGTATTAGCTATTTAACATAGATCCCTCGTGAGGAGGTGTATTATGAAACCCTCGGATAAAGGCCCCTACATCGATAATGTTGTTGATCTTTTCAGTAATAAGTCACTGTCCGATCTTAAAAATGAACGAATAATACGGCTTGCTCCCGAACTTGATGGCCTTGAAATGCTTTATTCTAACGATGCTAGTGGTGATCGCTTATTCAGCCTTCAGGTGCTTTGCTGGGGCCTTAAAGCCAGCGGCGAAGTTGTTGGCCTAGTACCCTGGCTAAATCAACTAATGGCTTGTATTGATATTTGCGACCCTCTTAACGGGCGCTGGGAAGGTTATTATGACCCAGGTATTGAGGATATCTTTGAAGAAGCTCCTATACATAAGGTAGTCGAATTGGAAACGGCTGCGGAATACTACGAATACCAATCAGAAAATCCAGAAGACATTATCCAGGAAATACCTGACACTATTGGCACACATGCCACTTTATCTGGTGATGGCTTCCACAACATCACCTTATCAGAGGTAGTTAGCTGGCGTTTATTTAACGATGGCCGTATAAAAGGTATGTTAGCAGATCATAATAAAGTGATTTCCACTCCCATTTTACCTGGAGACAACTGTCTCTACCCTGCTGACGAAAGCCCTAAGTTTAAGTATTTTTTTCAGCATCATATTGCCAATAAAATTAAATCCAAAGACCCTGAAGCGATTGCTGCCATTTCCCTCTTGGTAAACGATGAAGGTTAATATACTTAAATACTGCAACACTGCTTACAATGAAATAAGCAAGTGGCACTATTCTGCCTTTCGAATAACATAGTAGTAACCATCCCCTTTTTCCTGCTGTTCAAGCAATTCGTGCCCTAGAAAATGACAAAATTTGGGAATATCACGCATTGTTGAGGGATCGGTAGCAATCACCTGAATAACGTCTCCCACATTCACAGCACGGACATTTTTATGGAGTAACATGACTGGCTCTGGGCAAAACAGACCTGATGTGTCTAAAATTAAATCAATATTATGTGTCATAGCTCACTATTTTCACTGATTAAACTCGTTATTTCAAAACTATTCGCTATTATTTAGAGGTATTGCTTAATCGGAGAGAGATTTAGTGTGGGCATTATCAATAGCCTAGATTCACAGTCCTTCCAACTTACTCGCAAGCTATTAGAGCATAATGCGCCTTACCTAGCCTATAAGCTAGGCGATGGGGCCCTTCAGCCCCATAAATACCCTTTAGACGAGATTACTGTAGAGCTAGAAATCGAAACCATTAATGCAGTCATTGATGAATTAATGGTGATAGGGCAAAGGTGGCTGGAAGACAACATCAATGAATATCATAGTGAACGCAAACAAATTTTAGCTTATATACTGCAGCAGTGGGTAAAAGTGGGCCAAGATGTTCAAAAACTGGCAGCATTACCATCAAACAATGTGCTCCATTAAATATTCATTATATTGTTGCTGAGTTAACACATTGACTGACTCAGTAGCTTCATCAAAAACAACCAGTGCCTCTTTAGTCATTAATTGCTGCTTAACTTGCTTAACTTTTTCGTTTAAATCAACTTCGTAAACACCATAATCTGTCCCCTCACGAGTAATAAACTCTTCTATCAGATTGATTAACACGTCTTTACTGAGATGTTCTATAGGGATAATCATCATAACTCTTCTATTAGATATTCCAATCCAAAAAACTTCAATAACATAACATTAGAGCGCATAATACATAAAACTAACGCAAACACATAATATGCAAAAATAAGGGGCCATTAATGTCGAACCAATACCTCGTCATCACGCTGCTCAGCAACGATCAGCCCAGTATTGTTAAACAATTGGCCGACGTGATCAGTCAACATAATGGTAATTGGCTGGAAAGCCGTATGTCACAGCTAGCAGGTAAATTCGCTAGCATATTAAAAGTCAGTATTGACACCAAGCAATTGCTCGGTAGCCTTGAAACCATTGAGGGTAAACTTGGCATAGACATTACAATCAGTGAGCAACTATAGTTTTGTTAACCCACTCGCTATTTACTTGCCAGTGACATTGTTCTCTCGTTAATATAGTCTTTAACAAGAGATTCATCCTTAGCGTATAAACGCACATAATCAAATGCTTTCAGCGCGTGATCAACATCATTTAAAGCATCCAGTGATACAGCTAAACCTAACCATAATCTTGCATCATCGTGGCTAACGCTCAACAGTTGTCGATACCAATAAACCGACTGTTTAAAGTGACCCACTTTATTATATAAACTTGCCAACAAGGTATAATAAGCTTTATTTTTAGAAAATTCCGGACGATAGGCCGCCAGCATATCCAAAGCACCCTGATTATCTCCACGGGCCATCATTACACGAGCAGCTTTCTCAGCAAACTGATACACATCTAGCGTTTTACTTTCATAAATTAGATTTTCTGCTTCTGCAATTTTAGAATCACCTAAATATATTTTTAACAATAAATCATTAGACTCACCCCAAAACCCTGAAAGTTTAGTAAAATTTTGTAATACTTTTTCGGCAGACTGTACATCACCATCAGCATATAATTTATAGGCTGCTTCAGAAATTTTTCTATCCGCTACATAAATCATGTCAACATGATAGGCTTCTGAACTTCCCTGCTCATTCACTCCTTGCACAGCTTCTTCAACAATAGGAAAATCAACAAACACAGAATCATTGGATAAGTAATCTGAAAACTTGGTAATAATCACCGAAACATCCATATATTTTTCACCAGCTTGATAGGCTTTTTTAATCAACTCAGGTACTTTATAGCCCTCATTTTTTTTGATAACCATTTCTGCAAGATAAACATAACGATTAACGATATTTTCAATTCCCTGCAAAGCTTCTGGATGATTAGGATACACCGACAACACTTTTTCGTAACGAGAAAAAGCATTATGAACAGGTGGAGACAACAAACGATCACGTTTAAACAATTTATTCCCTGACGCCAGTATCTTATCAAGATTTGGTTTATTTTTTTTTGAATCTTGTATTTCCTGAAGAATCACCTTAGAAGAAGTTTCTGTTAGCTTCTCTATAAAAATATCTGCATCAATAAACTTAACAATATCTTCAGGTATTTCAACACTACCTATCTGAGTAGGAACATCAACAAGTTCTTCTAAATTAGCTATCTGCGGATCAACTATAGAATTAGCTAATACCTTACTCAACGTGGGGGATGAATGAAAGGGCTGCAACTGCTCTTTGGTCTGCAGAAAAAAGTTCTTATCCCATAAAAAAATACCAACTGACACCAATAGGAGGGAAAATAAAATCGTCTTCCTCCTTTCCTGTCTTTCCTGATTTTTTTCTTCGACTAATTCTTCAGATAAATAGATGTAGCCTTCGATAACTTTTGATGAGTCAACTAGCTGTGCTTCCAGTTCTAATTCATCAAAGTCATAACGCATCATATTCATGAGTAGCTCCTGTGAGTTCTTAAACTCGCAAAGTGCTGGTAAAATTACATACTGATACCTATAAGACTAGTTGAATTGTATGATTTCTCTAGAAAACCTCTACTATTTCATGTGTAAGACGTAATATTGGCTCCATAATCATCGATTGAGTCAAGGGACTGTCATAAGAATTAATCATTTTCCATTACCCGATTATTTTATATAATCATCGCCACTTTTTTGACGCTAATTTCTTAATGATAAACAGACCCCAGCTATGTTCAATATCGTGCTTTTTGAACCAGAAATACCGCCCAACACAGGTAATATTATTCGCTTGGCAGCCAATACTGGCAGTATGTTGCATATTATTGAACCAATCAGCTTCGAATTAGACGATAAACGGCTACGCCGTGCAGGATTGGATTATGGGGAATGGCAGGATATGCAGATTTATAAAGACTGGAACAATTTTATCGAACAAACACAACCCCAACGCTTGTTTACCATTAGCACCAAAGGGCAAAAATTTTATCACGATATTGACTTTACACTCGATGACTACCTGGTATTTGGACCAGAAACACGAGGGCTGCCTGACCCAGTGCTATACCATAGTGCAGTCACCGAACAAGTCCGTATCCCAATGACTGCTAACAGCCGTAGCATGAACCTGTCTAATTCTGTCTCGGTGATTGTCTATGAAGCCTGGCGGCAACAAAACTTTATTAATGCGACATAAAATGAAAAAAGCGCCTATTGGCCTATTTTACGGTAGCTCTACCTGTTATACCGAAATGGCGGCTGAAAACATCCAACAGCAGTTTGGTACTGACCAAGTTGATATCTTTAATATTGCAGATATACCGATTACCCACTGCAATAATTATCAGCAACTGATCTTGGGGATTCCTACGTGGGACTACGGAGAATTACAAGAAGACTGGGAAGATTGCTGGAATGATATTGACCAGTTAAGTCTATCAGGTGTCACCATCGCACTCTATGGTCTTGGAGACCAAATTGGCTACCCAAAGTGGTTTTTGGATGCTATGGGCTATTTACATAACAAAGTGGTTATACAAGGTGCTACAATTATCGGTTATTGGCCCATTCAAGGATATACCTTTGACCAATCACAAGCATTAACACCAGATCAACAACATTTTGTTGGGCTAGCGTTGGATGATGAAAATGAATTTGAGAAAACTGATGAACGTATTGCCCAATGGTGCAACGAACTTAAACAACGCTTTACCCTAAATAATTAGCACCCCAATCACCCCCCCTATTGATAAACTATCACGAACGATTACATTCTCTGGGACTCTGAAGGACAACCAATATCCGCACCATTGGACGATATTGACCTGTCAAGGCACAATAACCTGTTAGGCCACATTAAATCTTTGTGCAAAGGCCAACCCTTTTGGCAGAATTTCAGGAGATATATTAGCAACTATATTATGACGTATTATTTTCAAGTAGCTATAGTTTAGAGTTCCTTATTTGGGTGGAAGCTCATGTTGTATTTTTGCTCTAATATTCTCAACATTTTGATAAACAATATGCACCCCTTTATGAGTTTCCCAAAAAAATGCCGCTTCAAGAAACTGGGGAAAAACAAACGAACAGAATGATTGTTTCAAGAGACGTGCAACGGTTACACTTAAGATGGAATCATGTGTTACAAACACATGTACACCAGCGACGTTGTCCATGGTAGATAATAAATGATACATCAAAACATGCGCCCCTTTGTCCGATTGCACCATACCTGGTAATGGATCACTCGATAAAATCATGTGCTGAATAACACCTTCATTACCGAGACACTTCCAGTTATCCCCAGCACGTTCTGTATCCATGATATACACTCCGGGATCACCTAGCATTCGATCATGAGTAACAGGAAGTAGAGTACCTGCTCCCCTTTGTAACACTTCAGCGGTTTGAACACAGCGAACAACAGGACTCGTATAAATACTCTGCAAACGCTCGCCGATGATTGTCCCCAATTCATGTCCAAGCTGTCTTCCGTCAAGAGTAATCGGTAAACTATCACCCGCTTCCCCCAATGGAAGATGATCTTGACGAACTGAGTGCCTTAGCAAAACAGCAACTGCATGATTAGCAGGCGCACGCTGAAGGAACTGGACAGTAGAAGGAGGTAGCTGCCAATCAATGTTAGTCATTACATTGCCACTGCTGTAAGCACCGATGACACATTGGTAAGTCTTTGAACATTGATCAAAGAAAAGAGAGCTTTCTTAAAGAGTTGTTGATACTCGTTAACTGTCCGCTCCCTCCCACCAGTAACCATAAGCAAATGGAGGTTAAGTAGTGCCCCAGAAGAATGATTTTCAGACAAAGGCATCTCAACAACCAACAAACGCCCGCCGGTTGGTAGTACACTACGTGCATTGTTAAGGATACGTAGTGCCGCTTCATCATTCCAGTCATGGAGAATCCGAGCCAGAATAACAACATCACTTTCTAATTTCCAGGGTGAAAATAGATCACCTGCATGCCAATAAAGTTTAGGGCTTTGATGTAACGTCTTGCGTCCCTGCTCGATCACTTCTGGTCGATCAAATACGGTAACCTGGACGTTGGGATAGGTTGCTATCACTAATTGTGCCAAAACACCCAATCCTCCTCCAGCATCAATAACTCGTTCATTACCTAATAACTCAAAAGCCTGGGGCACTGATACATAATCGTGACGAGCATAGCTCTGTAACATTCGATGGTGAGTTTTCTTACGCACATCATCTTGCGCAATGGTGTGAAAAATATCAGCCGCTGTCCAGTGGCTATTAGCGCTTAAGGCATTTGGTAACTGTTCCCACATGCGTGATAAAGAACCTGCAAATTCAAGGGCGGCATCTGCTAGAGTAAGAGGATGCCCGACCTTTAAGAAAGCCCCTTTAGACGTTGGAAACCAACGTTCTTCATGACAAGTGACCAGTTTCATCTCATCCAGGGCGCGAAGAATATACTGAGCGCCACGAAGATTCAGTCCACACTGCTTCGCAACCTCTTCTGCTGAGCCTGCGAGTACTTCAAATATACCCAAGGAAACCGCAGTGGCGATGGTTTGAGTTCGCCAAAATCCGACCAGGTCTGTTGATAAAGCAGAAAATTCAGAATGCAGTGGAGGACGCAGTTGCAGGATAGATTCTCCCTTTTCGTTGATAATTTCTAAAGCTCCAGCAAAGGTTTCAACATGTGCCTGACCATTGTAGAAAGGTTCAACCATCGCAAAACGCCGCTTGTAAATGAATGCTCCATCAACATTAATATGTGCCCATCCTGCCTCATCACAAGCTCTGGCTAAGCCCTTATGAAACACATCCAAATTAAGAAACCATTGGCCATGCAGTAACTGACCATGGTCATCAATATGCGTCGAACGTCCATCAGAACCTTGAACAACAGCGATCCCATCGCGATAATCTCCAGCATAACGCCAGTGTTCCGAATAAACGGCCTGACCATCATAGTCAATGTGATAATACATCCCTTCAGCATCCCGTATTGTGCAACGCTGGCCTTGAAAGTTGCCACACCAAGTATAACGCTGCCTGTAGACACTCCTACCCGCCGTGTCAATATGACACCAACTATCTTCTTCCGTGCTCTCTATAATAGCCGCTCGCCCTTCATAAAAACCGAATGTGCGCATAAAGCGACACGAATAGGCTGCCTGACCATCAACCCTGATATGCCAAGCTTTAGAACCACGCCGAACAGGAGCAAGTCCTGGCTGATGAAATGCAAGGATTTCATCAAAGCGTTCTTCATAAACGGGAACGCCGTTATATAAATGGTGTGTTCCATCGCCTGATACAGTGAATTGCGCCCAACTCATGAAGCATCTCCAACGGGTTTACGCATATTGCACCCCCGGCACAAATCTCGTTTGTAATAGTTTGCTAACAGCTCCTTATAGGTATCCCCATTCCATATTTCCATAAAATCCTGTTTATGCAAATCACCAAATTCACCCAGTGTCCGACGCTCAGTATCAGGAGCACAACAAGGATCGAAACGCCCAGTTGCACTGACCCAGGCCTCCTGCCCCAGAAATGGACATGGATCTCCCGGAGAGAGGTCTTCCGTTGCGCCCTCATCCAGTTCAAAGATATTGTCGAGTGTGATGTGGCGTCCGTTGGGTAGGGTAAACTCTGCAGCAACTGCCAGAGCATTGCGCACAGCCTCGTTCCAACGTTGGATAGCTTCTGCATTGCGACGCATGGATTGATCTTCAATCTCAGTAAAGTGGGTCCATAAGTGATGCCCTTTAACGCGATCCACCCCAAGACGAATGGCTAATTTGACCACGTCTGCCAGTTCATTGAAACTATCCTCAAGAAAAGTGAGCTGAAAGGTAACACTGCAACGGTTGCCACCTTTTGCAGCATGTGCATCACGAACAGCGATAAACGTGCGCGCATTTTCAAGTGTATTTTCCCAATGACTACCCAGCATGATGATCTCATGGGTTTTTTTGGTGGCCCCATTCCACGATATCTTAACATCTGAAGCAACTGGTACGATGAGCTTGGCCCATGCACGGGCTCCAATACCCGGGAAGGTACCATTAGTCGTAAGATTAAGCTTTATATTGTATTTCTTACAAAGATCCAGAATGCCAGTGAACTGCTTATAGAGCAGAGGTTCACCCATCGTGGATGGTATAATTTCTTTAAGTCCGTGTGGCACAGCATCGGCAATGACTTTTTCAATCATCTCAAAGGGCATCATTCGCCGTGGTTTTCCTGCAGCCTTACGTTGTGCCTGTGTTGTACTATAAGGGGAGTGATCCTCACACATAGTACAATGTAAATTACAATGATCCGGATTGGTATCAAACGTAATACGCCAAGGACCGTTATTGCGTTTGACACGAACAGATTCACACTGCTTAAGTACCTTATGATATACATTCTCGATCTGTATGGCGTGTGAGCCTATATCGGGAATATCACCTGTATCGCTGTACAGATAGCCATTTTTTCCAAGTGAAGCGGCAAATTCAGGCTCATCAACAAAACGTTGCATTTGCAAGGTCAGTGACGGAATAGAACGATGCTCAAACAAAAGACCATTCACTTCGTGACGAACATATTCTTTCATACCTCCAATATCAGCGGTGATAACAGGTAAACGGGTCTGTTGTGCTTCGTGGATCACCAATGGAGAATTTTCAACCCAAATTGAGGGGACAACAATCGCATCACAACAATCGAACACGTCTTGTACTATCGCGTCATTGCGATATTCTGGCATCCACTCTATACGTTCTGCAACACCTACAGGTAAAGTAGATACAATGCTTTTTAGCGCCTTTGTGTCTTGTCCACAAGACCTTCCCCATATCCGCAAAATCGTTTTACCACCCACTTCGCTAAAAGCGTAGATGAGATCTTGAATACCTTTTGCTGGAATATGCCTGCCAATATACCCAAAAACAAAATATTCGCTAGCAAATCGCTTTCGTCCACTCACTCGGTTATGTGAAAAGCCATAATCAAGGTAATATAAGTTACGTTCTGGTATACCGAATTCATCACGATAACGGCGATATAAATACCGAGATGGAGCAATGAATACGTCAACTAGAGCAACCATTTCCCTAATATGCTGCATTCGACGTCTAACCCATTCGGTCCAATAGTTGACATCAACGAGGTTCCCGTCTGATACGCCACTATGTTTAGGGGCATAACAACGTTTAGCGCATTCACTGTCTTCTTGCTTATGGCATACAGCCCATAGATCATTCGGATTTTCTGGAAAAGTTTGGATAAATTGGCCACGTGGACACATTAACCAATAGTCATGTAATGTAAAAATAATCGGTATCTCACGGAGCGTCGCTTTAACAAGGAGAGAGGTAGATAAATGACTGAGATGCCCCACATGAACCACATCGGGCTGTACATTATCCAGCACTTCCTCAAACCGCTGGTCAATATTATCTACCTGATAATTAAGCTGTAAACGGGGGTTATTAACAATATGGAGCGTTATCCTTGAATCATCAACATCGTGTTGCTGGCGCATAGAAAAATCAGGAGAAAATGCATTTTCTTCACGAGTAAATACATGAACTTCGTGACGAGAAGCTAACTCTTGACATAACGTTTGGCTGTAAACTTCGGAACCTGCGTTGTACCACATGGGATAACCATGAATGACTTTTAATATCTTCATAATCCCATCACCTTTGCTCTGTGACTCAGAGAAAATTTAGAGGAAAAATCTTCAACGAGCCTTACAATCCCTGTTTCAAGGCTGACTTTGGGTTTCCAACCCAGTAAGGATTGCGCTCTATTCGATACACCAAAAAAACATGAGACATCAAAACTCCGCGACGGTGCAATAAAAAAATCTGACGTCGTGCCCGCTATTTCAATAACCATCTTTGCCAACTCAACAAGTGTCGTCGGCTTACCACTGGTAAAATGAATAGGAGCGGGAGCTACTTCAACTTGAGATAAAAGCGTACTCAAAGAAAAAATTCCGCGAGCAACATCCTCAACGTGTGTGAAATCGAAGGTATGACTAGCACCATCAACCCTGAGCCTCTCTCCCAGAATAGCTGCACGTACAAAAGCCGGCACAACGCGATCCACATGATCCTGTGTTGTTCCATAGACGTTGGACAAACGAATAATACATGCTTTAACTCCTTTTCTTTGTGCCTCAATGACTAGCCGTTCTGATTCGGCTTTTGAACGAGCATAAACGTTTATTGGACGCAGTGGAAAAGTCTCTGTTACTGGTAAGCTTTCGGGTTGTCCATAAACCTCTCTACTACTAGAAAATATGACCCACGGACGTTTCTTAGAGGTGGCAGCGGCTTCAAGTACGTTACTTATTCCGTCAACATTGGTCGCTTGGCAAAGTTCTGGATCATTTTCCGCCCAGACGACGCGAGAAACAGCTGCAAGATGAATAACTCCATCGCAACCCTCTACAGCCATTTGTACACTCGCACGATCACGGACGTCACCGAAACTTGTGCTCGTTTCTTTTAAATCAAAACACTTAATATCTATATCGTGAGGTTTAAATATTTTAATAAGTGCAGTGCCAACTAGCCCAGAAGAACCAGTAATTAATATACGAACGCTCATACTTTTTCTCCACGAAATATGAAGTGGGCCAAGATTATTTTTTCTGGTAATTGTTTAAGTTAAAAAAATAGTAATCTACTATGAATCTATTTTTTACAAGAATAACATTCACACTATGATTTAAAAGTCAATATTTCGTAAAATTTTAAGTGTATCAATGAAAATATTTTCAAGTGAGATTATGTCGACAATAATTTCAAAAAGATAATTATGAATACACGAAAATTATTTTAAAATCTTGACTATTTACCTAACGTAGTACCACAACATTCTTGATAAATTTTATATGAAGAACAAGCATTGATATTAATTTTACTCGCGCGTTGATATTCACTTCAATCATTCAGCGCTTATCTTCAATGGAAACATCTATTACCCCGGTAACAGTATTTTCCGTGTAAACTATAGCTATGAAAAAAGATGGCCGAAGCTTAAAAAAGCAAGTACAAGAAAAAAAACGCCGAATGTCGATAAAATTTTGGAAGCAGTCGTTATCAACACCAGAAATTGCAGAGCCCCTAGAAGGTTCAATACGTTCAGTCCAACGATGGATATCAGCGTATAAATCGGGCGGGATATCGGCGTTTAAAACACACCAACAGGGTCCCCAGGTAGAGCGCTAACCGAGGAGATGCTGAGATTTTTTGGGGTGATGAGACGGGTTTGAAAAACAATAGCCAGCATGAAAGAAGCTACCCGCCCAAAGGGAAAACGCCAGTGATTAAACTCAATGCAAACAATGAGTCAATTAATATGCTATCCACAGTAACGAATCAAGGTAATCTTGTAAAGTTTCAGGTGTGCCCATTAGTTTACGTGTGAGATTCACAGACATCATTTCAATTTTTTGTTGTTGGATATAGCACCATATTGCCATTATTGTGCTGTGGGTAAATGTTTTTTATTGATCCACATACCCATAGCCATGACGCTGTTCAAATAATTTTTTTAGTATTAAATCTTTTTGGTAATTCGCTAATCCTCCAGCACATATCTAGCTCTAATACGTGTTGAATCCGTATTTATTAACTAGCCTCTTTCTCTGCATCAATATTTAATAATAAATTTTGTAATTTTTCAGGATAATCAGAATGCTTATTCCACATACCCCGCTGAGTTGCTTCTAATAACCTATCAACCATCTCCTCAAGCGCATTCAAGTTATGTTCACGCAAAAAACCTTGGTTTTCCAGATCAAAAATCAATTGATCGGCAATTTGTTGGTATTGGTAATCGTCAATGAGGTGAGTCGTGGCGTCATAGGCAAATAAATAATCGACACTGGCAGCCATCTCAAAAGCTCCTTTATAACCATGTTCTTGCATAGCATGTATCCACTTAGGATTCAGTACTCGGGAACGAATAACTCGATTAAGTTCTTCCTTCAAGGTACGGATTTTCGGTACTGCCGGATTGGAATGGTCATTATGATAAATCGCCGGGGCCTGTTGCGAGAATATACTGACTGCATTGCTCATTCCTCCCTGAAACTGATAATAGTCATCAGAGTCCAGCACATCGTGCTCCCGATTATCCTGATTGTGTATGACAACGTCCAGCCGACTCAATTGGTACTGGAAAGCTTCCTTGGCAATCACACCATTTCCCGCTTCTCCCTGACCATAAGCATAGCCTCCCCAATTGACATAGGCTTCAGCTAAATCTTCCCCGGTTTCCCAGCAGCGTTCATCAATTAATCCCTGCAAACCAACACCATAGGCCCCAGGTTTGCTGCCAAATACGCGGTAGCTAGCCTGACGGTAGGCTTTTTCAGGAGATAACCCCTGAGCCTCTAATACCTGAACTCGTGCCCGAATATTCTGTTGAATCGTATTATCCGTACCTGGCTCATCATACATCGACAAGGCTTGAATAGCGGCGTCATAAAGTCGCATGACATTAGGGAAGGCATCCCGAAAAAAACCAGATACACGCAAAGTCACGTCAATTCGTGGACGCCCTAGTAACATAGCCGGAATAATTTCAATATCAATCACACGTTGGGAGCCTTCAGCTCGTATTGGCTTAATGCCCATCAGTGCAAAGGCCTGTGCTATATCATCTCCACCGGTACGCATGGTTGCCGTTCCCCATACAGACAGACCTAGCTGCTTTGGATAATCACCATGCTCCTGTAAGTGACGCTCTATTAATTGTTGTGCCGACTTTTCTCCTATTGCACAGGCCGCAGGCGATGGAATGGAACGATTATCCACTGAAAAAAAATTTCTCCCTGTCGGTAAAGTGTCCAATCGTCCACGAGTGGGTGCGCCACTGGGGCCGGGATCAATAAAGCCCCCATTCAAGCCATCTATCAACGCCTGAATCTCTTGCTCTGCACTTTTCTTCAAGGCGTGTAACAAGTTGTTCTTAACGTATAGTAATTGCTTGCAAGTTGCAGGAATCAGTTTGAGTAATTTATCAGGATTATCTGTTAATATATTGATATCTAAATTAAAAATATATTTATCAATTAACTCTAAAGCGAATAATTCCAATCGTTCACGAGTGTCCGCCTCGGTTCTCCAGGGAAGCTCAGATAATGATTTCAAAACTTCTGGCTGCGCACCATTCCAGAGTTTGGAAGAAGCCAATAATGGATCAAAATCGTGCAAATGCAGATCTCGGGCAAGATTGTGCAAAATACCTTGGGCGCACTCTCCTCCTCCTCTTGGCAAGCGTAGTAGGGCCATGATGGAATCCACCAGCTTGTGGTGCTTAGGTAGCTCACCTAAAATATGCAAGCCGTGACGAATTTGTGCTTCTTTAATATCACATAGGTAAGCATCCAGTTCAGCCAGAACTTTGTCGTGATCCTGTCTCTCTACGCTGTTGAGTTCGTTGAGTACATGACTATGGTTGGCGATATCAAGAATTTTTTGTTTTAACCAGTCCGCACGTCGCTGGTCCAATCCCATGGCTTGGTAATATTCATCGACGAGACTTTCTAATTCAGCTAATTCACCATAGGTTTCCGCTCGGGTAATCGGTGGCATGAGATGATCAATAATAACCGCCTGTGTTCGGCGCTTGGCCTGGGCACCCTCACCAGGGTCATTCACAATAAACGGGTAAAAGTGCGGCATCGGACCCAAAGCAATATCAGGCCAACAGCTGTCCGATAGTGCATTCCCCTTACCTGGCAACCACTCTAGATTACCGTGCTTGCCCACATGGATAAATGCATCCACCTGATAGCTGTGACGCAACCAAAAATAAAAGGCTAAATAACTATGGGGGGGAATAAGATCCGGGTCATGATAATTGGCTACTAAATCCCGATCAAAACCTCGTGCAGGCTGAATACCAATAAAGGTTTCACCCAGGCGGATACCCGCTAACATTAAACGACCATGACGATATTTAGGATCTGACTCGGGACTTCCCCACTTCTCCAGCACTGCTTGCTGACAGTCTATAGGCAAGCATGCAAAGTATTCCTGATATTCACTTAACGATAAACTTTGCCAGCAGGGTAAGTGATGAAGAGTATTTGGGTTATTGGTAATACTTTCCAATAATGATTTCACCAACATTGTACCATTATCAGGAATATCACTAATCGGATACCCTTGCTCTTTAAGCGCTTTTAGGATATTAATGGTTGATGCTGGTGTATCCAAACCAACCCCATTACCAATACGTCCATCTTTCGTTGGGTAGTTCGCCAAAATTAATGCAATGCGCTTTTGTTGATTGGGAACGGCAGCTAAGCGGCAATAACGTCTGGCCAGCTCTGCAACAAACTGTGTTCTCTCCCGATGCAGACTATAGCGCACTACCGGAACTTCACAACGTTCAGAAAACCAAGCTTCACGTTTAAAACTTATGGCCCGGGTAATAATGCGCCCATCCATTTCTGGCAAAACAACCTGCATGGCAATATCACGGCTACGTAAGCCCTGCGGATACTGCTGCCAATCCTCCTCTGTAGAGCTAGACAATAAAAGCTGCAAAACGGGCACGTCTACTATGAAGGGTGAACTGAATTCACTGGGTTCAGCGGCAAGGTCCGGGCACGATACAGTATGACTCGCAAAACTGGTCGTATTTATTATTAATAGAGAGGGTTGAGATGAGGCCGGTATCGATTTCTGTTTGGCTTGTAATTGACGAGTCTGCAACAACAATGAATTCACCAGACTCAAAGACACCTGATTTTTTAATGAGGTAATAGCAATAGGTAATAGATTAAGTCCCTGAGCTTCCAACTGGGTGATAAGCTGATCAAACATTGCTGTATTGGCTGACTGCAAATGACTGCGATAAAACAGCAACACACAAATAGGAGCCTGAGGACGTTGTAACCAACGCTGCTGGCAATCGTGAAAACTCACCTGTGAATATTTCAAAGAGGAATCCGGCAGATACAACATACCAGCGGGTAGAATTTGCGGCTCATTCCAGGAATAAGAGCGACCAAGGAGTTCGGAGGCTAAAAAATAAAATAACTGTTGATTATTCAGCGCCCCACCCTGACGTAGAAATTGCCATATTTTACTGGCGGTTGCATAAGACACACTAGAAGCATTCAATAGATCATCATCCACCGTATCATCACCAGGAACAATCACCAAATGGTGTTGTGGATGCTGGGCCCAGTCTTGTAATTGTTCAAAGCCATAGGGCCAATAGGCTCTGCCTCCTAGCAAAGACAATACAACCACCACGCTATGATCGAGAACCTTATGCCGATATAAGTCAAAAGCAGCGGGTTTGGACAAATGCATCCAGTTAGCAAGGCGAATAGAAGGAAAATCCTTTGGTAGCCATTCAGCACTCTCTGCCAGTGCTGCCAAAGCACTATCCGCTGCCGATAATAGGATAACATCCGCCGGCGATTGGTCTAGATCCACAATTCCTTCATCGTCACTGAAACCACCGGGATGGGATGCGAGTAAATGCATGGCGCTTATGTGCCTATAATAAATATGGCGTTATGTGGTAGGCTCTGTTTCTACGGCCACTTCTGCAGTTTTCAGCGCTCGGACTAAATACTCTTTATTCAGATTTTTGCCAATAAATACTAACTGGGTTTGACGTAATTCCCCTTTGGCCCAAAGCCGATCAAAATGGACATCCAAACGTTTACCAACTGCTTGCAAAACCTGACGCATAGGCTTATCGGGAATAGCGACAAAACCTTTAACGCGATAGACAGTTAAGCTATTGATTAATTGAGTCACTACCATCTGGATTTTTTCATTATCCACTTCCCCTAGCGCCATAACATAAGCATCAAAGTGATCGTGAGCGTGGTCATGATACTCACCATGATCGTGATGGTGATCGTGGTGTGTATGTACATCGCAAATGCGCTCTTCAGTAGCGGCCTCAATACCCATCAATAGATCAATGGTAACATTACCATGACTAATATAGGCTGTTTTTACAGCCTCTGGCACCTTGGCTTCAACACACTGCCTTACCTCTTCACGCTGCTTATCATCCAGTAAATCATTTTTACTAACAATCACCAAATCTGCTGCACTCAATTGATCATCCAACAACTCTTGTAGGCTTGGGTTATGATCCAGACTCTCATCAGCCAGACGTTGTTGTTGAACCTTATCTGTATCATCAGCAAAGCGACCAGCGGCTACTGCGGGCCCATCAATGACAGTAATAACAGAGTCTACGGTGCAATATTGTTTAATTTCAGGCCAGTTAAATGCCTGAACCAAAGGTTTGGGTAAAGCAAGACCTGACGTTTCGATCAGAATATGATCAATTTCATTCCGACGTTCTACCAATTGCTCCATAACAGGCAAAAACTCTTCTTCAACAGTACAACAGATACAACCATTGGCCAACTCGTAAATTCCCTTTTTGCTTTCCGCAAGCGTTGCCGTTTCATCACACGCCAGTGGGCAACTGCGTAATAGTTCCGCATCAATATCTAGCGCACCAAATTCATTGACAATAACAGCGATGCGTTTGCCCTTGGCCTGTTTTAACACGTTGGATAATAATGTCGTTTTACCACTACCCAGAAAGCCCGTAACAATGGTGGCGGGTATTTTATTCAACTGCATAAGATTTTCCTGTGTAACAAGTGACCCATTAGAGAGATATGAAGGTAGGAGTGCTAGCAGGAAACACTGAATTGGCTTTCGTGCAGCCTCCTGCCTATAAAAAGGTTGAAATCGTAATATCCTTTTCAAATGCTTCGTTAGTCACTAATATCCATGACTTTTCCTACAATATAAGTGGAGCAATTATAGAGAAAGTCAGCATCAATGGGCAATCTTATTATTCAATTGTTGGGCCGTTCTTTATTTATTTATAATTTCTGCCATAATACTCGGCTTTTTTAGAGCATGTAATAGAAACTCTACGTACAAAAACATTACGTATAGTATCGGCATTTAGCGTTGAGCCTTTTGGTCACACTCCTAGCGAACAGACCACCATAGTATGCTGAATATTAAAAACCTCGGCGAAAACACACCAGTGTCCACCATCAAAATAACAGCCACTGCAGGAGTGAGATCTTTATTATTGATAATGATAAGTTTAGCTGTGTTTATCGCCAGTGGCACTGTCTAAAAAAATTAATTCCTGGCCAACATTACCCTTAACTCGAACCAACACCATATATTGACCTATCAAGAACAGAAAATTTCGACCATCATGACGACCCATTAACTATGAATATTACCGAACTTGACAACACTACTGGCATATTGATTTGTGGCCATGGCAGCCGTGCCAAAATTGCCGAAGAGGAATTTAGTCTATTAGCCAAAGGACTAAAACAACAATGCCCAAAATTAAATGTCGAATATGGCTTTTTAGAGTACTCTGCGCCCAATATTCATATGGCGCTGGATAAACTTGTCGCCCAAGGAATAACAAAGATTTATGCCGTACCCGCTATGTTATTTGCCGCCACCCATGCTAAAAATGATATTCCCTCTGTACTGACGACCTATCAGAAAAAGCATCCCGGTCTTAGCATCGAATACGGACAGGAACTAGGGCTACATGCAAATATGATTCGCGCCTATGAAACCAGAATTCTTGAATCTCTTGGCTACCAAGAGACTCCAACCATAGGCGAACTGTACCATACCATGCTGGTATGTGTGGGCAGAGGGACCTCGGTCACTGAAGCGAATGCTGAAGTAGCAAAACTCACTCGCATAGTGAGCGAAAATTTAGGGTTTGGCTGGTCTGAAACCGTCTACTCTGGAGTCACATTCCCTTCTGTTGGACGCGGTTTGGAAATGGCCGTCAAATTAGGTTTCAAAAAAATAGTGGTTGCCCCCTACTTTTTATTTGGTGGTCGTTTAATTGATCGCATTTATGCTTATGTTGATAAAGTGGCCCAAAAAAATCCTGATATTGTCTTTTTAAAAACCGACTATTTACGCGATCAAAGTCATGTCATTAACACCTTTATTGAACGTATTAATAATACCGTTGCAGGAGAACATCAAAGCATGTCATTAATGACAGATTTTCAGGATCGTCTGACTCGTGGTGAAGTCGATGTGCATCATCATAATGCGGAGTTTCAACCACATTCTCACCAACCTGATTGCGATCACTCACATCAACACACACATGGTCATTCACATGAGCACCACCATACACCATACAAACATATAGGACATCCTCATGGACCACGTACCATGATTAATGACAATGTGTGCTGCTGTTTTATGGGGCAGTTTCCAAAAGAAGTTATTGATCAAGAGCGAGAGTTTAAGGCCGTGCTACCTGGCATACCTGCCTGTAAAAAACCTTAGTTGCTTACTCATTATTACGTTAACTTCAACAGTCATTTCCACTTTATATTTTTACTCAATGATATTTTCCGTTTTGTGACCTATTGTTGCAGACAATTGACGTTAGCTATTATATCCCAAACGCTAAAGATTGGAGTATCATAAATAACATTTAGAGTTTGTGTTATCCACTGTTAGCTTAACATCAGGGCCAAAAAATAGAGTCATGCGCGTAGTTTTAATTTTTTTATTATTTATTTCAACTTTATCATCAACCTCAGCACCGTCTCAATGGTATAATAATATTACAATATTTTATCTACAGGCTGGCACGGAAAGCAACCTGTTAAGAGTTGGGACAAATGCGGTACTTGATATTGGAGACTGCGCAGACGAAACAGAAACATATGCACATGGCGAATTTGTTCTAGACACTAGTAGTCCATTTTATAATCAAATATTTTCTATCGTGTTAGCAGCAAAAACTTCACCGCTAAATGTAAGTTTATATACAGATGGAACTTGCGCACCTTCCCCTATAAACAGTGTACTTTTGACAGGTATCAGGGTACATTAATTAAACCCCGACATTTTGAATATGCAAGCTCGTCCCTGACCAATCTCGAATACCAAACAGGCTATCTCAAAGGGTATATTCAAGCCATGCCTTATGAGACAGCAGTCCAAATTCTTCTTGGTGATACTGGTGTTAAAATACGTAAGATAAAAGGCGAGTATTGATATATTGAGTACTGGTTATTTAAAATGTCTAACCACTTCTCAGCCTAATATTTCGGTTTTTTTCTGGCAGTGTTAATAAAATAGATAAAACTGTGAAAAAGCTCTCAGTTGTGGCGTATTATTGCAGACAATAGACTCTTAACTGTATAGCATGCACTCAGCGAAGTGGACTTTAAAAAAAGTAATAACTGGGTTGGCTTTCAGACCTCATGAACATTAAAAATTTTAATCATTTATCCTAAACCAATAACCCTGTCCCCACATATTGAGTGAGTGATTGGCTTAAAACCAAAGCAGAACAAGTAAAAGCCTTCAGTTTTATGAAACATTGCACATTTCGTTTCCGTCTTCATAGTTAGCAAGAATAATTTAAGGGGAATACGCATGACAAAAATCAGTAAAAACCCTAAGACTAAAAATAACGAACGTAAGAGTCAATGTTGTTCAATTCCTGAGGTTCAGGCTAGAGATCTTAGCCATATCACAGATGGAACCAGACTTCGGTTAATATCAAAGCTAGATCGAATGTGGGTTAATGGTACCCAATTAACCTACTATTTCTTTAAAGAACCTGCTCGCTGGAGAGGAGGTAATACACAAGAAAACGTGGTGAGAGAAGCTTTTTCCAAATGGAAAAACTTAGGTATAGGCTTGGTTTTCAGGGAAGTTCAAGAACCTGAAGACGCGATAATTAGAATAGGGTTTGACCAAAATGATGGCTCCTGGTCATATGTAGGCAGAGACTCTATTGATTATGCAAGTAACCCCCATGAACGAACTACCAATTTTGGTTGGGATTTAACAACAACTTATGGTCAGGACACCGCATTGCACGAGTTAGGGCATGTATTAGGTTTTCCCCATGAACACCAGAACCCACGCGCGGGCATTGTATGGAACGAAGAGAAAGTATATGAGAGTTTTGGTGGCCCCCCCTAACAATTGGTCAAGAGAACAGACTCATTGGAATATTATTAGAAAAATTGCACCAAATACAGTTGGCGGTTCTCATTGGGACAAAGACTCTATCATGCACTATCAGTTTGAGGCAGGGCTAATTGAACATCCATCAGAGTACCAAACAAGCCCTCTTATTTCCAGCTGGAGGGTTGTCCCCAGTGGATATACAGACCATCCAATCCCTATATCCAGCATTGGAACCTTCTGTACCCGAGCTACGTGAGTTTGAATCACAAAGAATCACTATCGGCTTTGGAGAACAAATAGATTTTATTATTAATCCCTCTACCAGTAGAAAATACACATTACAAACATTTGGTAGATTAGATACGGTGATGGTGCTGTTTGAGATTAGGAATGGTGTGGAGGAATATAGCGCTTGCAAAAATAGTGACTTTATCACCATGTGACCCGCAGAGCCGATTTCCAACACACAGCTAAACGAAACCCCAGCCCTCCACTGGACGTCATGGAGATAATCAGGAGTATTTGGATTTAGCACATCATTGCCGGGAATTGAAGCCTAGTGTGTCACCAAAACTTAGTGATAAACTCTGTATAAATTTTACAAGGATGCGTAAAACACTAGACCCGCTTCTGTACGGATACCCAGAGATTGGGAAAACAATCAGACGTTTAACAATATATTTTACGACGGGTTAATATGTACCCGCACTATTCGGGTAGAATTTAACCCTAGAATTGTAAAATACTGAGCATGTCATCAGTTATTTTCTTGCTAGTAATTTTTTGTTATTAAATGCAACCAATATGGTGATTCTTTTCAATAATATATCGCCTTAGCGAAGAGCTGGTGATACTATTGCGAACCGTTTTATTTTACGGTTTCCCTAAATAAGCAATGTTATATACGCTATTAATATAAATATTTAATGTTGGTGTCTTATTTGCGTCACTCGAAAAACGAATATGAGTAAATAACAAAAAAGGGTGTAAAGGAAAATGATTTCTTCTTACAGTAACTCTATAAACCATCTGGAAAAAACGCCAGAACAACTTCTATCCAGGGCAACGAAAACCGCTACTAGTCATTGTTCCTATGAAAGCACTGAAACGGATAACAATGAAGAATTGCTAAACATTATCGGTAAATCCGAAGCTATCAGGAAAGCTCGCTTTTTAATCAATATTCATAGCCGTTATGATGTGCCAGTCCTTATCACTGGTGAAACAGGTACAGGTAAAGAACTTGCGGCAAGAGGTTTACACTATACTGGTCGTAGAGAAGCAAAGCCTTTTGTGCCTGTTAATTGTGCGACCCTAACCGATGAGCTTTTTGCCAGTGAAATATTTGGCCACGTTAAAGGTTCGTTTACCGATGCAAAAAAAGATAAGAAAGGTTTATTGGCAATAGCAGAACAAGGCACATTGTTTCTTGATGAAATTGATAGTCTATCACTGAAATCACAAGCGGCTTTATTACGATTTTTACAAGAAAGCGAATACCGCCCTGTAGGCTCTGAAACCCATTATCAAGCAGATGTTCGTTTAATCGCTTCAGCCAACAGTGATTTGGAAGAACGCATCAATAGAGGTCTTTTTAGAGCTGATCTATATTATCGTTTGTATATTTTGAGTGTGCACATGCCTCCGTTAAGAGATCGTCACGGAGATATAGATATACTTGTTAAACATTTTATCCATCAGTTTGATTATCAATATAATCTCGGTAATAAGCGCGTTTCGCCCAATCTATTACGTGTGCTTAATAAACAGCAATGGCCAGGAAATGTCAGAGAACTTGAGAATTTAATGCACCGATTATACCTGTGTAGTACCGATAGGGTGATCGATGTTGATATGTTGGGTTATGCAGCGGCAGAGCTCACACAGTCTGAAAAAATAGTCGATATTTATCAATGCACAGATTCAGATCAGAACTTCGATATTAAAGAAAGTGCCTCCACATCATATAATCATTGTTTGCCAAAAGATGGAAATTACAATTTCTCAAAAGATAAAAAACTAGCTGTTGAGCGGTTTGAACAAAAGTATGTGGAACAAGTCATGGCCACAGCAAAAGGAAATGTCACACTTGCTGCGAAAATGTGCGGTAAAGAGCGAAGGGCTTTTGGTAAATTGGTTAAGAAATACAATATTAAAAAATCCAACCTGAACCTGGAAATTTAAGTAGTCGCTGATCTGTTTGTGTTGCATTAGAGTCCTCAAGCACATACCAAGAGAAATTTCCTCATCACCTTGACATTGGGAGTAATACCAATCCTAGAAAATTTTAATCGCGTATTATAGCCACATAATTTATCTTATGAGTGACCTTTCCCCACAGCATTATCTTCAATACTGCGGAACCCATATTGGTTTAAACAGCTATCCCTAAACTTACCATTGAAGCTTTCAACGAATGCATTTTGTGTTGGTTTGCCTGACTGAATGAAGTTGAACTCAATATTGGTTGCTTTACTCCAGTAGAACATCGCTTTACTCGTAAATTCTGTTCCATAGTACGTTTTGAATAAGCCAGCAAAAGTCAGCCATTTACCTCAT
>MDLC01000040.1 GCA_001723645.1 Candidatus Endobugula sertula
CACGCTTTGGTGGTAAGGGGAATAACCCGTATTGGCTTGGCTACAAGGAACATGTATCGGTGGATATGCAGAGTGGTGTCATCCACAAGGTGGCTGCAACGTCTGCTGAGGTCACTGACGCTAATAGTTTATCGCATGTGTGCCCTGACGGAGGTGCTGTCTTTGGTGATAAAGGGTATTGTGTTCGCCCGGCGCCAAGAACACTCAAGTGTAAAGGCTGCCATCATGCGACGATTAAAAAAAATAACATGAAAGGAAAAGATCGTCGTAAGGATGGCTGGCTTTCGGCCATGCGTTCACCCTACGAACGTGTGTTTGCTCATCGCAATAAGCGTGTTCGTTATCGAGGCTTAAAGAAGGTGCAGTTTCAAGTAGGCATTCGTGCACTGGTTTTTAATCTCAAACGTGTGGTGGCATTAGGTATTCAAAAAATTGATTGGTTGCCTGCTTAGGATAAATCCGCCTCTATTTCAGTAAAACCGACAATGGGAGACGGAAATGCCGAAAAAAACAGTCAATAAGACTGGGGCACTCGCTTTGTCACAAGCACTTTGTATTTTTTATTGGTTTTTTGAGTTAAACGACAAGCCCATAAAGTGATGAAATGGTTGAGTACATTGATCATTGAGCTAGTTCTGGAGTGGGAATTGATTGAGCGCGCGCGGTAAAAGCTGTGGTGGTAATATCACTAAAATCTATAGCCATCTCTATCTGAACCTGATTAAGTGCGCACTTCTATAGATTATAGCGGTACTTTTACGACTTTTAATTGCCCCCTCTTGTATAAGCTGCTTGGTGTCAGTACCATGTTGGCCCCTATATTATTCCAAAATTGCTGGAGTTCATTTAAATGACTATAAGTCGTCCACTTATTCAAGGTAGTTTAGTCGCCTTGGCCACGCCAATGACTGTAGACAACCAATTAGACTGGGATGCATTGAAGGTATTGGTGCAATTCCATCTGGATAATGGTACTGATGCTCTCGTGGCCACAGGTACTACGGGTGAGTCTGCCACTTTATCAGTTGATGAGCACTTGAAAGTGGTGGGTGAGGTGATTAAGCAGGTGAATGGTCGTATTCCTGTGATTGCAGGTACAGGTTCAAATTCAACGATGGAAGCTCTGAAGTTAACACAGCAGGCCGCAGATTTGGGTGCTGATGCCTGTTTACTCGTGGTGCCCTACTATAATAAACCCACTCAGGAAGGTTTATATCGCCATTTTTCGCATATTGCCGATACTGTTAATGTGGCTCAGATTCTTTATAATGTGCCTGGTCGTACGATGACTGATATGAGTAATGAAACGGTTCTGCGTTTGGCGGGGCATAAAAACATCGTAGGTATTAAAGATGCTACAGGTGACCCTGATCGAGGTGAAGCTTTGATTCAACAGTTACCGGACGATTTTGCAGTGTATTCTGGTGATGATATTACCGCTTATGAATTGATGCTTCGAGGTGCTAAAGGTAATATTTCGGTAACGGCGAATATTGTTCCACAGTTAATGTCACAATTATGTGTTTTAGCGTTAGATGGGCAACGGGATGAGGCTGAGGCTTTACAACAACGCTTAATGCCTTTGCATCAGTCTTTATTTCTTGAGGCAAATCCTATTCCTGTCAAGTGGGCATTAAATCATATGGGGTTAATTCCTCCAGGTATTCGCTTACCGCTAACGCCCTTATCTGAAAGGTGTCAGGTGCCTTTATCCGACGCTATGATGTCCCTAGGACTTGTATGAAGTAATGGTAGTACAAAAGATGGTAAAAAGTATATTGGGTATCATGAACTTATTGGCTTGTGCTCTGGTTTCGTTGGTGTTAGTGGGTTGCTCAAGTAATGATGAATATTTACAGTCTCCAACGTTACCACCCATTACTGTTCCTGATGGGTTGGATGATGTTGCATTGGGGCAAATCTATCGGGTACCTGCAGGTGATGGTCGTATTGCTACCGGAGAGCTTAAAAAGCCTCTGCCTCCTGCTTTGGCTGGAAATCAACGTATTGCGGAACCAAGACTAAAGAGTGCGGGTGGTAAGTCTTGGTTGGTGGTTCCTAAAGAGGCATCGGCTACTTGGTCTCATTTACTGCTTTATTTACAATCACGTCAAATCCATTCAGTGAAGCAAAATATTTTTACGGCGACTATTGAGACCGACTGGATAATTGAGTCTGCACCGAAGGGCTATGGATTTCGCTACCAATTGCGTTTAGAAGCAGGCTTGCAACCGGATTTAACAGAAATTCATGTGGTCAATGTCAAAGGTAAACCAACGGATGTTATTAATTCTGAGGGTGTTTGGCCAGAAAAGTCAGCGAGTGATATACATGAACAGTGGTTTTTAAAAGAAATTGCCAAAACGATTAATGTGCAGAAATCATCGGGAGATTCTTTAATTGCCAGTTCGATTTCTTTACCTAAAAAAGTACAGGCTACCAGTGTGGCAGGTGAGCCGATTATTGAACTGTTGATCAATAGAAATATTGCTTATCAGGCTCTCTATAATGCGTTAAATTCTCCTTCTTTTGTCATTTATGATCAAGATCAAGTGATAGGGGTATTACATATTGATGAGGGTATAAAGCCAAAAGTTAAAAAGAAAAGTTTACTAAGAGAAGTGCTGTCGGTACTGCCTGGTGTTGATTATGAGGAAGAGGAAAAAGTTTCTCCTTATAGCCTAAGTGACATTTTGTCAAACTTACCCAATGAAAATGCTGTTCAGGCTTTATGGCGTCAACCTAATAATACAGGGGGGGAAATCTTGCCCCATGTACCTGGGTACTTACTCGTATTGAAAAGTACGACAAATGGACAACGAGCTTATATTCGAGATGGTTATGGTCGACCTTTGGCGTCTTCTCAGTCCAAGCTCTTATTAGATACTATTAAAAAACAACTGTTTTAGTGACTTCGTTTGCTTTCTCTTCTCTCGGTAGTGGCAGTAAAGGTAATGCCACGCTGGTCCGTTGCCACGATACTCTGATATTAGTGGATTGTGGCTTTACATTAAAAGAAACTGAAAAGCGTTTGGCGCGTTTAGGGGTGAGTCCTGAGGCTTTAGATGCGGTTATTGTCACTCATGAACATGGTGACCATATTAAAGGGGTAGGACCGATAGTACGTAAATATCAGCTACCATTACATATTACAGCGGGTACCTTGCGTAATAAAAGAAAGAACGATATCCCCGATGCGCGTATTATCCATAATTACACCCCCTTTTCTGTGAAGTCTTTTAAGGTCACCCCGGTAGCAGTACCACATGACGCTAGTGAACCTGCACAGTATATTATTGAATGTCAGGATAAACGTTTGGGTATTTTGACAGATTTGGGGAATGTGAGTCCCCATGTGGAAAGGCATTATCAGGCTTGTGATGCGTTGATTCTTGAAGCTAACCATGATCCGGCTATGCTAGCTTCGGGGCCTTATCCCTATTCATTAAAGCAGCGTGTAGGGGGCGGCTGGGGGCACTTGAGTAATCAACAGGCTGCGCGTTTTTTGCAATCAGTTAACCAAGATAAACTGGAATGTTTGGTGATAGCGCATATCAGTCAGCAGAACAACACCTTAAGTTTGGTCCAGCAGGCATTTGCTGATGTTCTGGGGGCGATTGATCGAGTCGTCTATGCTTGTCAGGATGAGGGCTTTGGTTGGATCAGTGTTTAAATAGATGAAAAATCTTTGAATATTTCGGAATTAGGTTGCTTTATTCGGTAATATTGCCTAAATTGTTTAAGAGAAGTCTTTTTATTCAATTCGTCATTTTTTTGACTTGTAGAGTTTTTATGACATTTATTACAGGTATTTCCAGCGATCCATCAAGAGCCCATATGATAGGTGAGCGTCGTCGCTTTGAGCGTAAGGCAGCGTCTATTCGTGTTGAAATTATGCATCCGTCAATTGGCACAATTATTGGATCCACACAAGATATTTCTGACGGTGGCGCTTCGGTACAGGTGGATAGCTATACCATTCCTCCTGTGGGCACAAAGGTGAATGTTCGCTTTATCAAAGTCGTCGGCGCCATCAATCAGGAACCCGTTAAGATGAATGTGATGTATCAGCAACGTAATACCATTGGTTTAATGTTTGCCTGATTCTGTTTAGTACCTTCTGTGTCTCTTCTGGGTGTTTATTGCACAACTTCCACGTTAGCTGTTCAAGCCAAGCAACTGGCGGTTTTTGTTGGTTGTCCTTTAATCAAAATATCGCCTAAACAGCTTGATAGTGGTTTCTACGTGCTGACGGTTGCTGAGACAGGTATTGCACTACAGGCAACAGGAAAAAAGGCTCAGGGACCTATTCGTGTCGATTTTACTTGTGGTACCAGCGCCCATCGCCGCCGGTTTGGTGGTGGTAAAGGACAAATGATTGCCAAGGCAATTGGCCTAAAAAGCGCATATCGACCCCATGTGTTAGATGTGACTGCTGGGCTGGGAGAGGATGGTTTTGTACTGGCTACGTTGGGGTGTCAAATGACTTTGGTTGAGCGCTCGTCGATTGTCTATTCTCTATTAAAAGATGGTATAGAGCGTGCTGCTCTATCTGTAGATCAGGACCTTCAGCAAATTTTGTCTTGTATCCAATTGCGGCAACAAGAAGGGGTGAATTATCTACAATCGCTGCAAGATGCTGTAGATATTATTTATCTTGATCCTATGTTTCCTGAACGAAATAGTAAGGCAGAAGTGAATAAGAGCATGAAGGCCTGTCAGCAGATTGTGGGAGAAGACCAGGATGCTGGAGTGTTATTCATTGCAGCACTTGAAAAGGTGATTTATCGGATTATTGTTAAACGCCCCCGTAAAGCCCCTTCATTGGACGTTCAATTCCCTGATCTCTCTTTACCAAAGCCAAGTCTGGTGTTTGAAGGCAAGTCGACACGCTATGATGTATACCCACTGAAAAAAATGCCCTAGATCAAATCGACAGATAGATTCAGAAGCCTCGCAATTCCATATTTCACGAATGATACCCGCTCACCGCCTCTTTAAAAATTGCACTTACGAATTGAATCTAGGCCCCAATAATAGGCTTTGAATTGTTAGTTAAAATGTGAAACGAAGCAGAACTTAACAAAAAGTTAAAAGTCCTGCTTGATTGGCTTGTCATGTTGCGAAGAGCCTAAATCGTCTTTACTTCTTAGTCATCTGTAACGATAACAATAGTCAATTAAATTTTGGCAAATTAAAAATATTTTTCAGTGACGGTTACATGGTTTATTATTACGAATAATTGATCTCTTACTTACTAAGTGACGCCACAAATACTCAAGAGGCCCTTGCGTATAGTAACGGTCGTAATAATAAGCTATGAATAGTTGTATGGGAATAAAAGCCAGCGCCAATATAAAGTAGTTAACAGAGTTAAATTCAGCATTCCACTGAGGAAAAATAAAACGCAACATAGTGGTTATCACTAAAGATTGGAAAATGTAAAAACTTAATGGTCTTCGGCCAAGTGCACGTACTGAACTCACCAATATTGATTCTTTATCATAACACTTTGATTTAAGTACCCAATGCCAAAACAATAACGCCATCGTTAACCCTGATACTGAAGATAAGTACTCAATGACTATGCCCGTTGATATATTTGACAGAAAGAAAGCAACTAACGAGAAAACAATGGTAACAGCGGCTAGCCCCCATAGTTGAAACACAGTAAATCCCCGTTGCAACGTACCATTTCTAAATAGCGCAATACCAATAAACATAACACCACATAACTCAAACATAGATGAAAGTGGAAAGCTTAATATCTGACCTACTGCAACAAAAATATTATTGGTATATAACTCTTGATAGCTGAGTACGTTGCTATCATTCTCCATATCCAATGAATCAAGTTCGAAAAATCGGAGACCAAAAGACAAGAAAACCCGCATTACCATACCAATAGCAAAATACAGGCAACCACGTTTCAATAACTGTTCAGAGGTATCTTCAAGACGCTTTATCACGATTAAACCCGACAACGCATAGAGCATTAATATATCCCCATGCCACAAAAAAACACAATGACATAATCCAAAAATAAATAGCCAGTGCAAACGAGACTTAAGTAACTTAATTGATTGTAGGTTAAACCGTTGATAACGCGTAAATTGCAAATATAAACCAATACCAAGAAGTAGGCAAAAAATACTACGAAATCTACCATCCAACATAAACGTTTTTACGATTGCCAGTAATTGTTCAACAAATGTATCTCCTACTCCTGCTCCATCAGGTAACAACCCCATGCTAGAGGTATTCATGAGTAATAAACCAAGCACGGCAATGCCTCGAAGAAAATCTACATATAATAAACGCGAACTGATCGTTGAAATTTCCGTCATTATTACTACCCTTTATCTTAAATAATTAAAGTATTTACAATGGCGACTCAATCAAAATGCTATTTAAGTGACATAACGCCGTTGTATGAGGTCGGAATGAAACGCTAGCGTAATGCCAGCCCTAACCGCGTTTTTTGCGGAGAACATGACAACCTTGTATAGGGAAACTCTGAATAAGTCTCTAAGAGTGCGATAATAACAGAAATACTTGATGTAGGTGATCGCAATGAGGTAGTTTATTTTCTCCAATTCTGAATACAGTTTAAAAAAAATAAAAACGTGCCGAGAATTATTGTTAGAAAAAATGAGTGATTTAATTTCATGAAAACATCTGGAAAAATTAGTTCGCCGATATTATGTAAAGCCAGGGAATGGTAGAAAGATAATCAAGTGACAAACGAAACGATAAGGGCGCCAAATCCGCTTATTTTTCTGGTCGTCCGCTGGATGTCTCTGAAGTCATTGAACCGACTAAGTCCACTGTCCATGATGTGAAAGTTAAAAAAAATTAGATGCCATTGAGCTCGCTGAAAAATGAGAAAATGTGGCAGAAGCTGCACGTATCAGTGGTTGTTCGCGTGAAACCATTTACAAAAATCGCAGACTGATCAAGGAGAATGGACCTGAAGCTTTGACACGAACATTTCGAAAGGATATGCATCATAAAAACCGCACACCGAAAAATATTGAAAAGACCGCCGTTCAGTTCTCATTGAAGAATCCACACCTCGGCCAAGCTCAAGTGTCAGCTTATCTAAAATTACAATGTTATGTAGGAGAGGTATTTGGAATATCTCAATGCCTCTCCACTTCTCAAATCTAGGTGTACTTTGCTAAGTGTCCTGTGCAATATGGTTATTTATTATGATGGGAATGTATATAAATAGACTGAGCTCTCTGCCAATCTTTAGGCGTATTGATGTTGAAAAACGCATTTTTCTCTTCAACGATTTCGACGGTGAGTGTATGAGCATCTTTTTGTGTCCATTGCCTAATGGAGCGTACGTCTTTAGTTTCCAATAGTCGGCGTAGTTGAACAGCCAGTTTTACTGACCAAAGGCCGAATACTCCATGAATGTGATCACCGCTTTTGACTATTGCCCCTGTTGTGTTGGTAGAATCCGTTTTCGCAATGGCATTGGCTAAGATATCCACATAACTATTGGGTAAAAAGGGAGTGTCACAGGGGCATGTCGCTAACCATGCAAAACCTTGTTGCTGAGCATATTCCAGACCTGTCAATATCCCAGCCAATGGTCCCATACCACCAGTTAGGCTATCGCAGATAACGGGATATGGGAGTTTTTCCAGTAAAGGGTGTGAACCATTGATAATAACTTGTGAGACTTGTGGTGCGAATTTATCTATGATGTGCTCAATAACGGTTTGTTGTTGCAGAATTAATCGCCACTTGGGGTTATAATTCATGCGTTGACTTTGTCCTCCGGCAAGAATAACACCGAGAATTTGATGGTGATATATCATCATTAGTAGCAGCAATTTTTTTGTGGGTGAATGTAAGCATGAAATTACAGGATTTTCGCCGTGAATATTTACAGGGTGGATTAAGACGGCACCAATTAAATAATGACCCGATTTTACAATTTAAAGCGTGGTTGCATCAAGCTATTGAGGCGCAAATTTGTGATCCAACGGCTATGACTCTAGCGACGGTGGATGAGCAACGACGTCCAAGTCAGCGTATTGTGTTGTTGAAGCAAGTGGATCATCAGGGCTTTGTATTTTTTACCAATAAACAGAGCCATAAAGCACGGATGATGCTGGAAAATGATCGAGTGGGTCTACACTTTCCATGGTATCCTTTAGAGCGTCAGGTCAGTATTGGTGGACGGGTTGAAAGCTTACCTTTGGATGATGTTAAAAACTACTTCGCTTCCAGGCCTAAAGACAGTCAATTAAGTGCCTGGGCGTCACATCAAAGTGAGATCATTTCTTCCCGTGAGCATTTAATAAAGCAGTATACAAAAATGCAAGAAAAGTATGCTAATAGTGATATCCCTCTGCCAGATTTTTGGGGGGGATATCGTGTTGTCCCTGATGTTGTTGAATTTTGGCAGGGAGGAGCCCGCCGTTTGCATGATCGCTTTCTGTATACGTTGACCCCTGAAGGGGAATGGCGTATAGACCGATTATCCCCGTAAATCATTAGTGCTAATCGGGCTCACATCAGCTCTCGGCGCTTTGCATAGCTTGGTTGTGGTTAGACAATAGTGTTTATTCGGTGTCATGATATGATCAACGTAAACCGACCAGCTTCTAACCCATCTACCATAATACCCACATCCAGCCTTTCATCACCTTCTTTTTTTAACAGCTTATTGACACTGTCATTTTGTTTACGCATTAGGTTAGCATTGCGTAGCGTGAGATGTGTTTTACGTTCGTTGTTAAATAGAATAACTTCTATATTTTTGAGGACTTGTCGGCAGTTTTCCATAATGATTTTGGGGAGTGCGCGTTCAGCCTGAGCGATATGTGCGCTTTCCTCGGAAACATAGCCTAGTGAGACACCTAAAATACAGGCAGCATTTAAATCGGCAATGGCTATAGCGTGTACGGCTTTATGTTTTGCATCACCATAAAGGCCCAGTAAATAAGGGAATTGTTTGTCTTTTAGGGTGAGAGGGGAGATCTTTTTTATCTGTATTTCTATATTGGGTGATTGATTTAATGTTCTTCCCAGGGTCTCTAATGAGGGAAGAAGGATATGGTCGGAGTGGGTATGTTTGACCTGAGGGTCGTTTAGAGTCTGTTCGCTTTCGGAACTACCCTGAAGAATGGGTAACACGGCTTCATGAAGCGTTTTGAAATCAAAGGGCTTTTGTACAACGAATTGTGCTCCGGCATCAAGTGCTTCCTGAATACGGGCGTCGGAGCTTTCTGTAGTGACAAAGCCGATATTGATACCCAGCATTTCTCGATTGAGTGCCTTTAACAATTCTATTCCGTTCATTTCCGGCATATGCCAGTCTGATAGCACCAGTTCGGGTTCCCAAACGCGAATAATATTGAGGGCGTCTTTTCCATTTTCTGCTTTTTTCAGCTCCAGATTATCATAACCTAATTGTTCAATGCCTCTGCGAACAATCGTTTGCATTGCTCTGCTGTCATCAACAATGAGTATTCTCATGATATTACCTGTCTTACTCTGTCACGCCCTGAGAGCTATTTTATAGGACGAAAGCTGCTCCTGCGTTTTCTCCTTCTCTGGAGGATGGTGCAGAATGTCCACGTTTGAATTCAACACTTCAGTCATTCTTGCTACACTCTGACAGAGTTTATTTGGGTTCAATGATGAGTACTGCATACAGAGGGTTTTGTTGTACAGAAACCAGTACCTCTGAAACCAATGTTGATTGTTCTAACAAGGTGTCAGCTTGTGGTTGCTCTATATGTTGCGGTATGCTCACCGGAAAATCCTGGTTTAACTCTGTAGCCAGCGTACCTGTAATTATATTGCTTAGTTCTCCGGTCGCATCTTTTTGTTCATCATCTCTTTTTTCACTGTCTCCACTTTTAAATATAGCCCGTGTTACTATTTCTGCCAGATGGTGACTCATGGAGACTAAAACAGAATAGTCCTTAGTACCGATAGTGACGTAAACCCACTCTTCCAGTTCGGATGGCCTAGTAATGTCCTGTGAGCTGACGAGATTCAGAGGGGGAACGTCCAGAGTCATCCAGAATTCCTGTAACGATCCGAATAAACGATTATCATCGAGGATGCTATTCAGTTCTGGGATATGGGTAGTGAATTTTGGTGAAGGTGCTTTATTCGTTTTGCCTTTTTGTGGTGTAGTGTCTTGATGCTCAGCCGGTATTTCAGGTTCAAAATCAGGAAAGTGTTTTTCCAATGTCTCTATTTCCTTACGAGCCCGTGCCAATGCGGCTTCAGTTTCTTTGGCTTTTTCTAATGAATCATCCATTTTGAGCATATGTTCCTCAATAAATTCTTTTTCTATCAGCGTGCGGGTTAAGGTTTCTTGCAGTTCAGATAACTCCTGTTCCATTTGAGTGGTTTTTTCTGTATTGTTTTCGTTGCTTTTTTCTTGGTTTAAACGTTGTTCTAAGTCATCGATCAAATGACGCTGGTGTTCTTCCAGTTTTGTCGCACGTTCAACTTCAATGTGCAATTTCTTAATCACTGCTAACTGTTCATTTGAAGCTGTGGCGAGAGATTTTACGGTGCGTTTTAGACGATCATTCTCTTTCCTTAAGCGGTTAATTTTTTGTTGTTTTTTATCGATATCTTCCTGCTGATGGGTTTGTAACTTGAGTAGTTTTTTATTTTCATTACGCATTCGTCGCTCGGTCTTTTCCAGCCCAGCAATTCTTGCCAGGTGTCCTTCGCCTATTTTGGCTTCTTCTTTCATTGAGGTGAGCGATAATCGGCTTTCTTTTAGCTCTTTTTCCAATGATTGAATAATATCTTCCACTTGCTTATGGTCTGACGTCAAGTTGTCAAGATGTGATGTAATATCTCCTGTGCCGCTGTTATTATGGTTTAGGTTATAGAGTAAATCGTGAGTGGTTTGTTGGTTATTTTTCAGTTGTGATAAGGTGTTAATTCGATTTTCTTTTTCTTTTAATTCCTTAGCCATGTCTTCTAATAG
The DNA here is from genome assembly GCA_001723645.1 of Candidatus Endobugula sertula. GTDB lineage: Bacteria > Pseudomonadota > Gammaproteobacteria > Pseudomonadales > Cellvibrionaceae > Endobugula > Endobugula sertula. Next base: position 10,982 of record MDLC01000040.1, read on the forward strand.
ATCAGACAAATCATCAGCAGGGAAAAGGGAGGGGGGGGCTGGTTGCGAGGATTTTGTTTTAGGAGTGTGCTGTTGGTTTAGTTTGTCATGAAGCTGCTTTTTCTCTTGGTGAAGGTATCTGATAATATAGGCACCCAATATCCATGAGGCAATTAATAAAATACCAAGGTTGATGGCGATAGCGGTGATGAGGTTGTTGCTCAATAGTGATAGCCTATTATTTGCCCGTAAAATCCCGTCATTACGTATAACATAGTAGGAGAAAAGCCAGAAAATGCCAGTTGGGGGTGACCGGAGTTGCTTGGCCATAGGTGTTGTTTGGTGTCGATTTGCCAGTAAAACTGATTGAGCCTGGACAGGCTTTCTGGTAGTCTGGCGTCCCATCTTAAGCAGTTTTTTGCATCATGCTCTTTTAAGAGCATTGGTGTGGCGTTGGGCTGCTATCTCTCACTCTGGATTATTGGTGATTACCTGCTACGGTAATGGCCTTCATATTTAAGGTACTGCATGACCCGATATCTCTTCGTTACTGGAGGCGTTGTTTCTTCATTAGGAAAAGGCATCGCTTCTGCCTCATTGGCTGCTATTCTTGAAGCTCGTGGATTACGAGTCACTATTCTAAAACTGGACCCTTATATTAATGTCGATCCTGGGACGATGAGTCCGTTTCAGCATGGAGAGGTGTTTGTTACTGAGGATGGCGCAGAAACGGATCTGGATTTGGGCCATTATGAGCGTTTCATTCGTACCAAAGTGTCCAAACGCAATAATTTTACTGCTGGTCGTGTGTATGAAACGGTGTTGCGTAAAGAACGTCGTGGGGACTACTTAGGTGGTACGGTCCAGGTAATTCCCCATATTACGGATGAAATTAAACATCGGGTCATTGCCGGTGCTGAAGGGTATGATGTGGCACTGGTTGAAATCGGCGGTACGGTCGGTGATATTGAATCGCAGCCGTTTCTTGAGGCTGTGCGTCAGTTGAAAGTAGAGCTTGGTTCTCAGAGAGCGTTGCTAATGCACTTAACCTTGGTCCCTTATATTAGCACCGCGGGCGAGACAAAAACCAAGCCAACACAGCATTCCGTTAAAGAATTGCGTTCTATTGGTCTTCAACCGGATATTTTATTATGTCGCTCGGAAGTGGCCATTGATGAAGACTCTCGGCGTAAAATCGCCCTGTTTACCAATGTTGAGCGCCGTGCGGTGGTGCCATTGGCTGATGCTCAAACGATTTACTTGATTCCCCGTTTATTGATGGCTCAAGGGCTGGATTCCATTGTTCTAGAGAAGTTTACTATTACAGATGCACCTGAGGCGGACTTATCTGAGTGGGATAAAGTGGTGGATGGTAAATTAAATCCACAATATGAAGTCACTATTGCCATGGTTGGTAAATACATCGAATTATTGGATGCCTACAAATCACTCAATGAAGCGTTAAGTCATGCCGGTATTCATACACGAACCAGAGTCAATATTCTGCACATTAATGCTGAGAAGCTGGAAGAGGAAGGTACTGGTCTTCTCGAAGAAGTGAACGCTATTTTGGTACCAGGTGGTTTTGGTCATCGCGGTCTTGATGGTAAGCTGATAGCGGTGCGTTATGCTCGTGAAAATAAAGTCCCTTATTTGGGTATTTGTCTAGGTATGCAATCAGCAGTCATTGAATTTGCTCGCAATGTACTGGGCATTAAAGATGCAAATAGTACAGAGTTTGATAATACAACGCCTAACCCAGTGATTGGTCTGATTACAGAGTGGACTGAAACCGATGGTTCTATTGTGAAACGATCCAGTCACTCTGACCTGGGTGGTACCATGCGTTTAGGTGCTCAGGATTGTCATTTGGAAAGTACTTCTAAAGTCGCGAGTATTTATGGTTCTTCAACCATTGTTGAGCGCCATCGCCACCGTTATGAGTTTAATAATCATTATTTGGAAATGATTCAGAAAGCGGGCCTGACAGTGAGCGGTTGGTCGTCTGATGACAGTCTGGTTGAGGTGGTTGAAATTGAAGACCATCCCTGGTTTGTGGCTTGTCAATTTCATCCAGAGTTTACCTCTAACCCTCGCGATGGCCACCCTCTGTTTACCAGCTTTGTGACTGCTGCTTTAGAAAATTCCCGTTCATAAGTTTTGGTTAGTTGATATGTCTGCTACTTTGATCAATAAACGAATTACTGTGGGTAATATCACCATCGCAAATGATTTGCCCTTTGTGTTAATGGGAGGGATGAATGTATTGGAGTCTCGCGACCTTGCTATGCAGGTTGCGGAAACCTATGTAAAGGTCACAAAAAAACTGGACATTCCTTATATTTTTAAAGCGTCATTCGATAAGGCTAATCGTTCATCAATCCATTCCTACCGTGGACCGGGAATGGATAAAGGACTACGTATTTTTGAAGATATTAAACGTTCGTTTAATATTCCTATTATTACTGATGTACATGAAATGGATCAGGCGCAACCTGCTGCTGATGTGTGTGATATTATCCAGTTGCCGGCTTTTTTAGCGCGTCAAACTGACTTGGTTGCTGCGATGGCTAAAACAGGTGCGGTGATAAATATTAAAAAACCTCAGTTTTTAAGTGCTGCGCAAATGAAAAATATTGTTGATAAGTTTCGCGAATGCGGTAATGAAAAAATATTACTCTGTGAGCGTGGTAGTTGCTTTGGTTACGATAACTTGGTAGTTGATCCCTTAGGTTTTCATACCATGAAAGAAGTGAGTGGTGGTGCACCGGTTATTTTTGATGTGACTCACGCTTTGCAATGTCGTGATCCTATGGGAGCGGCTTCTGGTGGTCGACGTCACCAAGTGGCTGAATTGGGGCGTGCGGGCCTTGCGGTTGGTATAGGTGGTTTGTTTTTAGAGGCACATCCTGACCCAAATCAAGCCCAGTGTGATGGCCCGAGTGCATTACCTCTGGCTCAATTAGAGTCTTTTTTAATCCATATGAAAGCGGTAGATGATGTGGTTAAATCGTTGCCCGTTTTGACGATAAGCTGATAAAACCTAATGTAAATGAATGGAGAAAATGTGTGAGTAAAATTGTTGATATAAAAGCCATTGAAGTACTGGATTCTCGTGGTAATCCTACGGTATCTGCAGACGTCATTCTGGAATGTGGTGCAGTGGGTTCTGCATGTGCTCCTTCGGGTGCATCAACAGGCTCTCGTGAAGCGCTTGAGTTGCGTGATGGTGATAAGAGTCGTTATTTGGGTAAAGGTGTTTTAAAGGCAGTCAACAATGTTAATACGACAATAAAAGACTTACTGATTGGTAAGGACGCCATTGATCAACGTACTATTGATCAGGCAATGATTGATGCCGATGGCACAGAAAACAAAGCTAATGTTGGGGCAAATGCTATGTTGGCGGTTTCTCTTGCCGTAGCGAAGGCGGCGGCAGCAGCAAAAAATATTCCTTTATATGAGCATATTGCTGATGTGAATGGAACACCTGGTCAATATACCATGCCTGTGCCAATGATGAATATTCTTAATGGTGGTGAGCATGCAGATAACAATGTTGATATTCAGGAATTTATGGTTCAACCTGTAGCGGCAAAGACATTTGCTGAAGCCTTACAGGTGGGAGCAGAAATTTTTCATCATTTGAAAAAAGTACTTTCTTCAAAAGGTCTGAATACAGCGGTGGGTGATGAAGGTGGTTTTGCCCCTAATTTGGCGTCTAATGCCGATGCGGTTGCCATCATTAAAGATGCCGTTGAACAGGCTGGGTATAGTCTGGGTAATGATGTGACCTTGGCTTTGGACTGTGCTTCATCCGAATTTTACGAAAACGGTCAATATCACCTGAAAGGCGAGGGTAAAATATTCTCTGCTGAAGGTTTTAGTGATTATCTGGCTGAGCTTTGTGAACAATATCTGATTATTTCTATTGAAGATGGTCAGGATGAATCAGACTGGGATGGCTGGAAATATCAAACAGATGTTCTAGGCGATAAAATTCAGTTGGTAGGCGATGATTTATTTGTGACGAATACTAAGATCTTAAAAGAGGGTATTGATAAAAAGATTGCCAATTCTATTTTGATTAAATTTAATCAAATTGGTTCTCTTTCTGAAACACTGGATGCTATTAGAATGGCAAAAAATGCAGGTTATACTGCGGTTATTTCACACCGCTCTGGTGAGACAGAAGATACGACGATTGCTGATTTGGCAGTTGCCACTTCTGCGGGACAAATTAAAACGGGCTCTCTATGCCGTTCAGACCGTGTTGCCAAGTATAATCGCCTGTTAGTGATTGAAGCTGAGTTGAATGGTGCTGCGCCTTATCGTGGTATGGAGGAGTTTAAGTAAACGTTAGAGACGAGTCGTTTTTTTAGCTTACCTTTGGTGAGCTAAACGTGTTGTGGAATGATGTGACAGAGAGGTGCAAAGAAGTCACTCAATACCTAGTTTAACCATAAGTATCAATGGCATTATTCTCTGGGAGCTGACTTCTTTGGTCAGATAGGCTGTGTTTAACGTCCATATTTCTGGTTTTTTTAATCTCAAGCAAAAAAACTATAAAAAGCTTTCTAAAACCCGCAAGATAGTATGGATTTTTGTTAAGCTTTCCTGATACTCCAGCTCGGCTTCTGAGTCGGCTACAATGCCCCCGCCGCCCCAGCAATAGAGTTTTTTACCATCACAGGCAATGGTACGAATAGTAATGTTACTGTCCAAGTTGCCTTGACCATTGATATAGGCAATGCTTCCACAATAGATGGATCGCTGACCATTTTCCAATGCCTCAATAATTTCCATTGCCCGTTTTTTGGGTGCGCCAGTAATTGAACCACCGGGGAAGGCATCTTGGAAAACATCGATAGCTGTTTTATCAAGTCTTGCTGTTCCTGTTATGGTGCTAATTAAGTGGTGAACATTAGGAAAACTGTGCAACTCAAATAAATTGGGAACGTCAATGCTGCCAGGTATGCAGCTTTTGCCCAAATCGTTGCGCAACAAATCAACGATCATAAGATTTTCTGCTTGGTTTTTACGACTGGTTTGTAGTTTTTGAGCATTTTCTTGATCAATATAATGGTCTTTATCTCTTGGTATTGTGCCTTTAATCGGTTGGGTCAGTACTTGACGGTTGTTGATTTTTAAAAATCTTTCAGGAGACAAAGACATAATACATTGTTCACCTAAATCCATAAATGCGGAAAAGGGGGATGACATGGCTTTACGTAACTGAATATAGGCAATGTAAGGATCACCTTGGTACTTGGCACTAAAACATTGAGAAAAGTTTACCTGATAGCAATCGCCAGCGTTAATGTAATCATTAATAGTGGTGAGCTTTTGATGGTATTCTTTAGTACTGGTATCTGAAGTCAATTCGCCAATGGAAAAGGTCTTAGCTTGAGGTACGTCTTGTAAGTGCTTAAGTCGTTGTTGTACTTTCGTGGGTATATCTGTGTTTGGCAGTGATGTCAAATGGCATTGTTTTAGTTCATGGTCCTGTACAATTGCCCAGGTATAAAGCCCCACAACCATATCCGGTAGTGTGCAGCGATTGGGCGATATCTGTGGAATATTCAATTGCTGTCGGCCCAGATCATAGGAGAAATAAGCGATTAAACCACCGTTAAATGGAAGGTCACTCTCTATATCACCTATATTAGAAGGTAGCAATAAACGGGCATAAATGGCCTTAATCCGTTCAAAAGGATCATCATTTGTTGTGGTTACTACCGGTTTTTGATCCGTATAATGAATATGTTGAGTTGTCCCCCCCTGGCTAATCCAACGTTCTTTGGGGGCTGCTGTCATAATGTCGTAGCGACCGGAATGACTATTGGGTTTACCACTATCCAACCAACAGGCGAAGGGTAAATCACGAATAGCAGAAAATAATAAAGTGCTATCGTTATGATAGGTAAGTGACAATTGTTGTTTGGACATAAGGTATTGGTGCTTCAACGAGCTGAGTATTGTATATGGTTAATGCTAGGAAAACAGCTAAAAATCGTGGCTTATGTATGAGGCTGGGCTTTGGATACCCAGTGTTATATATTTATATCGCTATTTGAAAATCATTTGTCATGGTTTTATGTAGATAGAAAATACATCATAAGTAGAGCATCGATGCACTCGCCGAATAGATTTAGCGTGGGTTGTGTGCCGGTAAACTCGTATGCAGGGTTCTTAGGAAAAGGGTGGTCGGTCACGGCCATCACTTATCCGATGCGAGTGTGCTTCAGACCCCTCAACAAACCTCACTTGCAAAATCCACGATTCTGGAAAGTGTTCTGTCCACGGAATAAACTTTTCTTTAACAGTAAGACTGACAGAAGATGGATGTGGCCAGTGACTGAAATGTATGGCCATTGTCTACGAAGGTAATCAATCAAGTATAGACTGATCATCATCCAGCGATACATTGAATTAGATGTAATTTTATGCTGTTATGATTTAATAGCCTGTGCTTGAATCACGGCATTACCAATATAATTGGCTGGTGTCATTGCACGAATATCACGTTTGGCGGACTCAGGAATTTCCAACGTGTCAACAAAGTCTGCAAGAATTTCTGCGGTAATCGTTTGTCCACGGGTTAGCGCTTTTAGTTTTTCGTAGGGTTCATCAACACTATAACGACGCATAATGGTTTGTATTGGTTCAGCCAGTACTTCCCAGCTATGGTTTAAATCTTCAGCCAAACGGGCTTTATTGAGCTCCAGTTTACTCAGGCCTTTTTGCAGAGAGGCATAGGCGATACTGCAGTAACCAAAACCGACTCCCATATTGCGCAATACCGTTGAATCGGTCAGATCCCGTTGCCAGCGTGAAACAGGTAGCTTGGCGGACAGGTGACCAAAGATGGCGTTGGCAATCCCCATATTGCCTTCTGCATTTTCAAAATCAATAGGATTCACCTTATGTGGCATCGTCGAAGAACCGACTTCGCCGGCAATGGTTTTTTGTGTAAAGTACCCCAATGAAATATAGCCCCAGATATCGCGACTAAAATCAATCAGAATGGTATTAAGGCGCGCAATGGCGTCAAATAATTCAGCCATATAATCGTGTGGCTCAATTTGTGTGGTATAAGGATTCCACTGTAACCCCAGGCTGGTGACAAAAGCTTCTGCATTGGATTGCCAGTCAATATCTGCATAGGCTGATAAGTGCGCATTATAGTTACCCACCGCGCCGTTAATTTTACCCAGCATAGGAACAGCGTGAATTTGCTCTATTTGGCGGCGTAATCGTGCCACGACATTAGCGAGTTCCTTACCCACCGTAGTGGGTGAGGCGGTTTGGCCATGAGTGCGGGATAACATGGGCACCGCAGCAAACTGATCCGCCATAGCGGTCATTGTGTCGATAATGCCTGTTAGCTGTGTACTTAAGGTCGTACGGCCAACCTTTAACATCAGGGCATGGGATAGATTATTGATATCTTCAGAAGTACAGGCAAAGTGTACAAACTCTTTAATTGCACTCAGTTCTTCATGGTCTTCAAGTTGTTCTTTAATAAAGTATTCCACCGCTTTAACGTCGTGATTGGTGGTCTTTTCGATATCTTTAATGTGTTGTGCATGAGATTCATCAAACTGGATGATGAATTGTTCTAGTGTTTGGTTGGCGCTACGACTTAATGCAGGAACCTCAGTGATTTGGGGATGAGCAGCCAACTGTTGTAACCAACGAATTTCTACTTCAACACGGCAACGAATCAGGCCATATTCACTGAAAATAGGACGGTAGTCGTTAGTTTTGCTGCCGTAACGGCCATCAATGGGTGAAATAGCGGTAAGAGGTGATAAATCCATAGGGCTTTAAACTTTATTCAGGTGATGAACAGGAGCGTTATGATACCTGAAAACCCCTTGACTTGCTAAGCATGAGAGGGAAACTCCCCATACTGGCGGCTTTGCCATGATGGGCTATGCTTGATGATAAATGATCTTTTTTTAGACTGATTGAACCTGCCTAGAGTGCCTAATGGATATGAGTCTTGTCATCACCAATAATAAAACCGCTTTTGCTAAACAGCTTGCGTTAACCATTGCAGCAACAATGGCTCCCAAAGCGTCTGAAAGACTCTCTGAGTTTGCCGGGTTGTTCTTTGATCACTTTCCTATCGATGAGTTGGCTAAACGTGATATTCACGATGTTGTGGGTATGCTAAAGAGCTGCTATAGCTTTCTGGAAGTCTATAAACAGAAGCGGCCTAAAGTTCGTATCTTTAATCCGACTATGAAAAAAGAGGGATGGACCTCAAACAATACCATTGTCACTGTTCACTATAATGACATACCTTTTATGATAGATTCAGTACGTATGGCTATTATCAATAGTGGTATTACTATTAAATCAGTGAATAATCTGGTACTGAGTAATATTCGGGATAGCCAAGGTCATTTAGTTAACTTGTCAAAAGTAGACTATAACGACAAAAAAACATCCCGAGAAATGCTGATTTATTTGGAAATTGATTACCATCACAAGCTGGAAGATATTAAGGCCATCACCGCCTCTATTCGTAAAACCATGGCGGATGTCAATTTGGTTAACAGACATTACCGTAAAATAGTGGATGAGTTACAGCATGTACGTGATCATATTGGCTATTCCCGCAGTCACCATACACGTAAAGAAATTTACGAGACTAATCAGTTTATTGCTTGGTTAATAGCGAATAATTTTACTTTCCTTGGCTACGCCTTCTATGAATTTAAGGGCCATAAAAAACAGCCCGCACTGGCGAGATCTTATGGTTTATTAAGTAAAGAGGAGGATATTAGTCGTTATTTTCCCGCGGACGAAGATAAGCTCAAAGTGTCTACTGATCCATTACTTACCTTTAAGAAAGCCCCCATACGTTCAACTATACATCGTAGAGCGTATCCTGATCATATTACCATTCAAGATTATGATGCCGAAGGTCATTTTATAGGGGTTCATCATATTGTTGGGCTATATACGTCACAAGTTTATCGCGCTAGTGTTGATAATATTCCTGTGCTCAGACAAAAGATAGAAGAGATCTACAAGAGCACTCATTTGTCGCAGCAAAGCCATATTGGTAAAGTGTTGCGCCAGGTACTAGAGACTTTTCCTAGGGATGAGCTGTTTCAGAGCGGTGTAAAAAAGCTGGGGCATACTTTATTGGGGATTACGCAAATTAACGAGCGCAGCATTATTCGTTTGTTTATGCGTAAATCCAGCGATAATCGCTTTGTCAGTGCTATGGTTTATATTCCTCGAGATAAATTTTCTACATCGTTGCGAGAAAAAATCATTGCTCACTTGAGTGAAGCAGTGGGCGCAGAATCCAGTGACTTTTATAGTTATTACTCAGAATCCATTTTGTCAAGAACCTATGTCATTTTTCGTTTGGCGCCAGGTGTCGAGAAAAAATGGTCGGAATCTGCATTGGAACATAAAGTAAAAGAACTAGCCAGCTCCTGGACCGACTCTCTGGATAGCTCAATCTATGAATTGCATGGTGAAGAGTGTGGTAAAGAGATGGTAAAGAGCTACTGTGGAGCTTTCCCCAGAGCTTATCAAGATCATTTTAGCGTTCAACAGGCGGTTAACCATATTGCGATTATCCAGACCTTAAGTCCTGAAAACCCGATTGCTTTACGTTTCTCCTATTCTATTGAGACGGATAATACGGTCATTCATTTTAAGGTGTTTAGTTATGGTGCTGCATTACCTTTGTCGGATGTGATTCCTGTGTTGGAACGTATGAACCTAAAAGTGATTGGTGAGCATCCTTACCATATACGGCTTAATAGAAATGTTACCGGTCAAGGCAAAGAGTCCGTTTGGTTGCATGATTTTCTGCTTCATTCACAATTGGATAAATCTGTTTGTCTCAGTGAGATTAAATGCTTATTTGAAGAAGCCTTTATGAATATTTGGCAGGGAAATGCCGAAAATGATTTTTTTAACGGTTTGATATTGACATCACAAATCAACTGGCGAGAAGTGGCCGTATTGCGTGCTTATGCTGCTTATATGAAGCAAACAGCGTTTCCATTCAGTAAAAAAGCCATCGTGAAAACACTGATGGCATACCCTCGAATATCGCAACAGCTAATAGAATTGTTTGTCCAACGTTTTGATCCATCGCACAGTACTAACCGTACTTTCCAGCTAGAACATAAATTGGAACAGGCGTTGGAGTCTATTAGTAGCCTCAATGATGATCGAATTCTTAGGCATTACCTTAGATTAATACAAGGGACTTTGCGCACTAATTATTTTCAGCAAGTGGAAGGTAAGCCTAAAACTTATTTTTCCTTTAAATTTATGCCGGGCAATATTCCTGATATTCCTGAACCTCGTCCTATGTTTGAGATATTTGTCTACTCACCGAGGGTAGAGGGCGTACATTTACGAGGTGGAAAAGTGGCTCGGGGTGGCTTACGCTGGTCTGATCGCCAGGAAGATTTTCGTACCGAAGTTCTGGGTTTGGTCAAAGCCCAAAATGTTAAAAACGCTGTCATTGTTCCCAATGGTGCCAAAGGTGGATTTGTTGCGAAAAAAGCCAGGATGGAGCAAGGTAGAGATGCCTTTATGAAAGAAGGGATTAGTTGCTACAAAACCTTTATCTCTGCTTTATTGGATATTACGGATAATTTATCGAACGGTCAGGTGATTGCTCCCTCCAATGTTGTGCGCCATGATGATGATGACCCCTATCTTGTGGTCGCTGCCGACAAGGGGACCGCTACATTTTCTGATATTGCGAATGAAATCTCTCTAAAGTACGGGCACTGGTTGGGGGATGCCTTTGCTTCTGGGGGCAGTCAGGGTTATGACCATAAAGGTATGGGTATTACCGCCAAGGGAGCCTGGGTATCGGTACAACGACACTTTAAAGAGATGGGCACTAATGTCCAAAAAGAGGATTTTAGTGTCATTGGTATAGGTGATATGGCTGGTGATGTTTTCGGCAATGGTATGTTAATGTCAAAACATATTGGTTTAACTGCTGCGTTTAACCATCTACATATTTTTATTGATCCTAATCCTAATGCTGCGGCAAGTTACAAAGAGCGTGAACGTTTGTTTAATACTCCAGGTGCTACCTGGGAGGATTATAATAAAAAATTGCTTTCCAAAGGTGGTGGTGTTTTTTCTAGAAATGCCAAGTCGATTAGCATTAGCCCTGAAATGCAGGAGCGCTTTGATATTCGAACCAGTCAGATGACACCAACAGATTTAATCAATGCTCTATTGAAGGCCCCAGTTGATTTAATTTGGAATGGTGGTATTGGGACGTACATCAAGTCACAGAGCGAAAGCCATTCAGCTATTGGAGATAAAGCGAATGATAACCTACGGGTTAATGGTAACGAGCTTCGTTGTAAGGTTTTCGGTGAAGGTGGCAATCTGGGCATGAGCCAACTGGGCCGTATTGAATATTGCATGCAGGGCGGTCGTTGTAATACCGACTTTATTGATAATGCAGCGGGGGTTGATTGTTCGGATCATGAAGTGAATATAAAAATATTATTAAGTGAAGTCATCGCTAATGGTCGTTTAACAGAAAAGCAGCGTAATCGTTTGCTTGCCAGTATGACAGATACTGTTTCACAAATGGTATTAGAAAATAACTATAATCAAACTCAGGCTATTAGCTTTGCTGAAAAAGAATCGCTATCAAGGGTCAATGAATATCGGCGTCTTATCAACACGTTGGAAACCAGTGGTCGTTTAAATCGAGCATTAGAATTTATTCCCTCTGATGAAGAAATTGTTGATCGTGTGGCAGAACACCATGCCTTAACTCGCCCTGAACTTGCGGTCTTAAACTGTTACGTCAAGGCTGAGCTAAAAGAGTCATTAGCCGTGGATGACATTGCAGACAATAACTATTTATCCGTTTGGGTTGAAAAAGCCTTTCCTCCTCAGTTATTGCGAAAATATCAGCGCAATATTCATAATCATATTCTCCGTAAAGAAATAATAGCCACTCAACTGGCCAATGATATGGTAGATAATATGGGCATGACCTTTTGTCATCGCATGATAGAATCAACCGGAGAAAAAGCACCGGCAGTGGCGATGGCCTACGTGGTGGCCAGAGACGTTTTTCAGTTTGATGAGTTTAAATCGAAAGTAGAAGCTCTAGACTTTAAAGTGCATGCTAAAGATCAATTAAAACTGCTGTCTTTAATGATGCGCCGTGTACGTCGAGGCACTCGCTGGTTTTTACGCAACCATCATAATGGTATGGACTTACAAAAAACGGTGGATATCTTTAAAACCAAGGTTGCCGAATCGATTCAGGAAACACCCGCGGTACTAAATTCGCATGAAAGAGCCACTTGGCAGGAAAAATGTGCGTATTTCGAAGGTATGGGGCTGGATCACGATTGGTCTATGATGATGTCCATGCCAGGACACTTATTCTCTGGATTGGGTATTGCGGAAGCGGGTCTGCAAAGTAAGAAATCTATACAAGCAGCGGTAGTCATGCATCACCTATTGGGTGACAAACTGGGGTTTTACTGGTTTGCGCATGCGGTCACTGACGTTAAAGTTGAAAACTTTTGGCAGGCGATGGCGAGAGAGTCGTTTATTGACGATATTGATAAAGTATTACGAGTGATGACTATTGGTTTGTTGCGCTTGGCTGGAAAGAAATATCAATATGAAGAAGTTATGCAATTATGGATGCAGGATTATCCAGTGGTTGTGTCTCGTTGGCGTGATATTGCTCATGATTTGCAAACCAATCAGGTTCCTGATTTTGCCATGTTCTCTGTGGCCATGAGAGAACTTGCCGAGTTGGCTGATATTTGTCAGAACTGTAAAAAATTGAGTTGTGACTAATACTGATTATAAAAAACAAATGAATAAACAGGTACTGATATCGATTTCGATATCGGCCGATGAATATTTACGAGTTTATCAGGGTTCTGCTAAAACCGTATCGACTCTGGATCGCCAGGGGAAACGTGTTCGTTTCCCCGTCAATATTTTACAGCCCTATATCACACATAACGGAGTGAGTGGGGTATTTGCGATTGAGTTTGATGAGAATAATAAGTTTAAGAGGATTGCTCGATGTTAATGAGTGACAGGTTTCAGGATTTTGTGGACTCTGATTTTGCAAAGTAGTCTATGCTCTAGTTCTAATACGAACAGACCCTAGTAGTAAAGGATGCCATTTGGGGTAGAGGATTATATAATAACTTTCCCAATACTTACTGGATTGACTCTCTATGTATTCACCCAATAAAAGCATAGGTAAAAAGTCTCTGTTAATCACCGATTCTTTTTGGCAAGAGAAACTGGATTTATTATCACATCCTTCTGCTATTCGTATATCAGAGGATTTAGATGCCAATAGAATGCTTGGTATTGGTGATGCGGATAAGCCTTTCTGGAAAGGATTTAAGCACAGTGAGGGTAACAAAGACTCCAATATTGATTTTTTAATACGTGTTAAAAAACAACATCCTGAAAAAATTGTCATTGTTCAAATTGGTGAATTTTATGAAACCTGGGGGATCGATTCTGTCTTTCTGGTAGAGTATTGCGGTTTAAATCGTATGGGACGTCGAGGTGTACGTGCAGGTACGCCTTTAACGAATATTCAAAAAGTGCTAGATGATCTTACTGACGTCGGGTTTTCTGTAGTGATTTGTGAGCAGGCGGATGATTCGCTTAAAAATGGTCGTAAAACCCGTTTTATCGCAGAAATAGTCACACCCTCTTCTCCTGTTTATATCCATGGGTTAGCGATGAATACCTCTCGCAGCGATACGTTTTTTCCCGATTCTCCACCTGAATTTGGCTTGGTTTTTGATAAACGTGGTGTCACCGTTGTGGAAATTAATCCGGATTTACATACCGTATTAACTTTGGAAGGATTAACCGCAGAAGCGGCAATAGCACGGTTATCACGCTATGGCGGACGTTTTAGTCATGTGTTCTACCATGAAAATGTAGAACAGCAATTTATTGATCAATGCGGTTTAAAATATGAACATCTTATTCAAGTGAATTCCTACCTGCCTCGTGATTTTGCTCAACGTATGGAAGAGTTGATTAAAATGGATTTAAATCTTGAGGCAAATTGTCCATTTACACATGTTCACCCCATAGATCATGATAATGAAATAACCCCACGACCGCTGTATTTAAACAGTGCTGAACAAATGGGTATTTTATCGGAAAGGGGGATTCCAAAACTGATGGACTACCTGTTAACCAAAGGGTAGCCCGGTCATGTGTGAAAACCTGCTGAGACAATTTCTGCTAAGCCCTCCGCCTAAATCCGTTGCCGATGATATTCGTCAATCTTTACTGACATTAACAACGATAGAAAGTCCATTTCCTGAATTTCCTGTTGCCAATCCCGCTCGATATGTTAAAACGTTACAAAAGCAAGAGGCCGGCCCTGACATTTTAAGAGACCTATTTAACGTGGCTGACAGCTTTTTACATTGCCATCAATCCTCTCAAGCTTGGTCCTTGGTACACATACTGAGGGTTGTTTCTCACAGCCTTAACTTTGTGGTGAAACCAGAGGGTTTAGCCAGCGTCAGCCAGCTTATTTTAGACACTCTCGCAACCGTGTTACCTGATGGTGAAGATGCAGCTTATCTGCCTGCAGAAGAAATGATTTCAAAACACCTTTTCGAATTTGTAGAAAGTGAATTTAGAGGCCATGTCGCTAAAACAGCTTCAGCCGAAATGATTCACGCTTATCAGAGAGTTAAGAGAGCAGCTTTACGATATGAAAAAGTATTAACAGAAGATTTAATACCACTCATTCACCAGCGGTCCAAACAGCGGCAAGACCATAAGCAATTAAAGCCTTGGGCATTATCTTTTGATATCCACAACAAAGCCATTTGGTTGAGAGGCTTAGTACAACAAGATCTAAAACTAGATAACACGCAAAACCTTTATCATCCCGTTGATCGCTATGGTAAAACCGTTAAAGATCGCTGGACTACCGCTCGCGTTGAAAAATACTTGGGAGAATATAAGCTTGCTGCTGAACAAGCACGACACTGTGTTGCGACATTATTAAGTGATATTTCAAAACAACTGGCTCCTCATAGTTTATCGATTGTACAACTAGCGACTTTTTCTAATGTGATGCGTACATTCCTATTACATACAAAAGCGTGTAAGCCTAAGCACTGGAGTCTTGCCGTCGATAACGATTCAACATCCCGTTTAGACTTGGAGTCATTTTTTCCCTATTGGATGTCAGCCCACGGGGCGGTAAAAAACTCTCTGACGTTAAATGATATGGCAGTATTAACAGGCCATAATATGGCAGGTAAATCGACAACTATTCGATCAGCCGCAGTAGTGAGTTTACTGGCTGCTGTTGGTTTTATGTTTCCCGCTAAAAGAGTAGGGTTTAGCGATATCATTGATGGCTGGTATTTGAGAACAGGCAGTTATGATGACCCTGCTGCGGGACTCTCGACATTTGCGGTGGAAATGAATGATATTCATATAGCACTACGTGATGCTTCCTCACATACGTTAGTGTTAATTGATGAACTAGGTAAAGGTACTGAAACACGTTCTGGACATGCGATTGCGGCTAGCGTTTTGGAGTATTTACAAGCGAAAAATATTCGTGGCATTTTTTCTACTCATTGGCATGAACTGTTTTTTAACCCTGCCGTTCAATTGGATGCTATGCAAATGATCAGTATGGCAGTTAATGAAGAAGGTGAACCAAGCTATAAAATAGTAGCAGGGAGCTGTTTAAGCTCCGCTGCTTATCGCACGGCATTTACTCTAGGCTTTAACAACCATATTATTACTCGTGCTCAGGAGATTGAAAAGGCATATACAAAGTATGTGGAGATAAATGAACAACAAGAGTATTCTTTTACCAACGTTATGGGTAGGGTGGCTGAAGAATCTCCGATTTATGAGGTACATTCTTTAACGCGTGCCAGCCACTTACTGAGCGAGATAACTCAACAGCCACTGAGTCAGATTAAAACAGTGGCGGCTAACATGCAGGCATCCATCGCCGACAGTCAACATAGCGTTATCTATGTTTTGCGCACGAGTTTAGGATTTTATTATGTGGGTGAGACTGACAATATACATGCGCGAGTTGAAGCTCATCGTAAAATAGGGAGTAAAAAAAATTGCGTGTTTATTTATACCTTAGTTCCTTTGGGCAAAAGTACCGCTAGAAAAATTGAATCAACACTCATTAAAAAGATGACACTATTAGGCTTTCCTCTTTTATCTGCTGACGATGCCAAGCATCAACATTTTGGTTCAGCATAAGTGCTTATTGTCCTGCTAATGCATCAATTGTGAAAGCGCGCATTATCCATCATAATTATTTTCCAAATTTTCACTTCTGATTTTTCGATAGCATTGGCGCTTAATTTACATAGTATATTAATTGACTTCTCACTTTTTGGTTATTACCTTCAGAGTTACTTTAATTTTATACCGGTTTACTGTTACTTCCGTATATAATCATTGCCCTTATAGATTTCGTCCAGGTATTATTAATCTGGAGTGGGTCGACAAACAATGTCAAAAGAAGTTGGCAATAAACTAATTTATTGGAAAAAGAGGTAAAGACAATGGCGAAATTAATTAATATTTATACTATAAGTGATGGTGAAGATTCTGTGGCTAAGAACTCAGTTGTTTACCAACCAGAAATGCTGCACCCCCTGTTCCACCAGAGACTATTAAAGTCCCTGTTTATTTCACTGTCCCCAAATCCGCAAGCTCGGGTAGCTATCAAATTACTGCGACGTTTAATAAGCGCGATGCTATCTCCGACAGTGAGCATATTAATGTGGACGTTCGCGATTTTGTACCACATCCGGACAATTACAGTATTGAGGATATGGATGTTTCAACAGGTAAAGCACATTTAAGGGCCTTAGTCTGTAAGACTCCATCCAATCATCAATTGGTATCAATGGACTATAAGGGTATAGGGTTAGTTTACCAGTATCAAAAGACCCGGTACAAATATTTTCCAATCATGTCGATGGTTCGTTCAAGTAAGGGGCACAAAGTGGGTTGCTTTATACAAAAAACGTCCGGAAGTACAGATAAACTGGCTCCAGTAGGGACTGTAGGTAAAGAGTATAAGTCTGAATATAATATAAGTTCCAATTCCTCGGATGCATATAATCATATAGGTGGTGGTTCGTTAGGGCTTTCTGATTATGTGGATCTTGACAATAGGGGAGCTTGGGATGATAGCGAAGACATTCCTACTTCAAGTATCGACGATGCCTTTAACAGGGGTATACCTATGTTGCTTGTATCAGAAGATGGGTTAGGCATGAAAACCTTCCGTGAGGAATTGGTTCATGGCACGAAAGTTGATGAGGCTGAACAAGGCTTTGTTATTCGCGATATTTTTGGTAATAGTATGAAAATGGATATCAATTGGGATGCTGGTGATTGGTGGGGGGCTTGGAAAGTTAGTAAGGTAGACGTTGTTTAGTTATATATATCCAAAAAGTGATTCATCAGTTGTTTACCGTACCAGTTAGCAAACAGCGTTAACTGATGCGGTTTGCAATACTAATCAATGAAATACAGCTACATATTGAGATCGCGACTGCTGATTAGACTTGAATGAAAGTCGTTAGTCTGTTGCGTTTTGTCGTACTTATCTTCTATAGGACATTTTTATGTATTATTCATCCGCTTTTAACAATCTTAATGTGAGCACTGGCAACCCTGATCCTCAGACCGGGATGTATTTTTTTCCCATCAGGTGTTTACGCTAGCCACTAATACAGGTTTTGGACCTGATTTTACACTGACACTTAAGTTTACCCCTTTATCAACACGGGGCGATAATAACGGTGTTTATGGCTTGGGTAGAGGTTGGCAGTTTCAGCTTTCTCAATACCTTGCCGCTGAAAAATCTCTGGCCTTAAGTAGTGGAGCAACATATGTTGTTACCAATGACTATTACGATTCTTGGGAATTGTCACACAAGGTCAAGGATATAGAGGTCGTCTATAGTAAAGATAACGAGAGTATTTATATTTATCATAAAGACGGCACTACCGAGGAACTATCCATCGATATAGGGACTAATAATGCTTATCTCTTCCGGTTGGTGACGCCTTCTGGTCGTGCAATTTATTTTGAGTATATTCAAAAAGAAATATATATGCTCGAAAAAGTGTTTGATCAGGAAGGTAATCTACTATTAAGCATAGACTATGGTTTTCCGTCACAAGAAGTGCTCACCATTAGTGTTAATCCAGATAGCCTGGAATCTCGCAAAACCACACTGAATGTATCCGCAGGGGTGCTGATGTCGATAACGCAAGCGGATGATTCACAGATTAGTTTTGATTATATGGCAGATACCAGCTCTGACCTGCTATTTTTACAAAAGATCATTTACCCTTCCGGTGCCAGTGAAAGTATTGAGTATGATAATATCATCTCCCTCCCTGCAGGGGCTACTTTACCACCACTACTGGCTATTTCACGTCATACCAAAACTATCTCGAATAATCAGCCTCAGATTGTGACGGATTTTAAAGAACAAAAAATCGATGATAACAACTATTGGGGCAATAACGTGAATGTAGATTGGGCAGACCCCAATGATAATCTGGCCGAATACTCAGGAACATACGAATATACCAGTGAAACTACCTGTGGTGATAAAACAATATATTATCGCTACAATAAATTCCACCAACCCATTGAAAAAAAAGAAGAAAATGCAAGTGGTTATCTGAAAATAACCACCTACCAATATTTTGGTGATGCTAGTCAGCCCCAGTCGGATCAGGAATCTCGTTATGAGCTGGCTAAATCCAAGTCTATCTTATTTCAATCACCTGAAGGGCGTTCGCAAAATTTTCTGGAAACCTACGAATTTGATGATTGGGGTAATTTAATTAAAAAAGTCGATATTAGTGGTGTGGCGACAGAATGCGTTTATTTTAATGAGAAAGGTGAAGACAGTTGTCCAGCCAATCGATTTAGAGCATTCATTAAATCCCGTGAGATCATTCCGATTGATGGAGTAACTGGCGGTGAGGGTAATAAAAAGTTTGCCTATACTTATTACACTATTGATAAAGTTGACAATTCAGGAACTTTTATTGTCCCTCTAACCATAACCTATTCTGATTACACTTTGTTATTTTCATATTATGATAAGCAAAGTGATGAAAAAGTACGATCTGAAGTTGAGAGTAAAACGGTACAGCAAGGGGAACACTCTACCTCTGTTTCTTTCACATATACATTCAATCAAAATAGTTTCACTAAAATGACTACGGTGAATAGTTTTGACGACTTAAATGCAAGTAAAAGTGAAGAGATATCTATGTGGTTTGGAAACAAGTTATCCGAAACAGATGTCAATGGGATAAAAAGTACTTATACTTACAATGTGCTAGATCTTCCTATCTCGCAAACAAAAGCAGCGGGAACGGACTATGAAATATTGACGACCTATCAATATGATAATTTAACTGATCTAAATGTGTCTGAGATACCGAAAGGAGAGTCAACGGTTGGTACACGCACTACCATAGCATCAAATGGTATCACCCAATGTATATATTATGATGGGGTACAAAAAGCAGAGTCTTGCTATCAATCCGATAATAATAGCATTTTGCGAAAAGTGTCAAACTGCCAATACGATAATCAAGAGCGTTTATTAACGAAGTCCAGTTATGATTATGAATTATCTGAGGATAGCTCAACAGAGCCACAATCAACCTATATTAATAGTACTCAGTACCAATATGGTGTATGGGGGGAAATTTGTCAGGAACGCTATCATGACGGCACTATTTTGTTGCGAGAGTTAGATCCGTTTATATTACAAATGCGTACTCAAACGGTACGTAGAGATGATGTATCATCACCGGCAAAAAATACGGCATTATTACCCGCGAGTATTATCAAGTTCGATGTATTTCTCAATCCAACCCAACAACAACAGCTCACCTTAGCAGAGGCAGTGTATAGTGAAACACTATTTAGCTACGATGGTTTGGGCCGAAAAACCAGTACCACAACACCCACAAAATCTACAGCGACGATTGATGCGTATGATGCGTTTGATCGTATTTTACAAGCCACTAATGTTAATGATGAACAATATACCGCAGCTTACCATCCTTTCAGTCAATCTCAATATGCAATAACCTCACTGGATATTCTGGATACTCATGAAACACCTTATAATCTTGGCATGCAAATGTTTAATGGGTTATCTCAAATAACGCAACGCAGTGTAGCTGGACGCGACACATCGTTTCTATATACCAAGGAGTACAATCAGCCGGACACCATACTTACTCCACAGCATAATGAAGAAGAAAAACCAGCGATTAACTCAATGACAGGTAAGCCACTCGTTTGACTAGTGAGACTCTCAAGGCTTGGCCTATAGATTTAGTTTTGATGA
>MDLC01000041.1 GCA_001723645.1 Candidatus Endobugula sertula
TTAGGAAGAAAAAGCGATCATGTTTAATCGTTGGCGGTGATCATCTTCAGTGGAATACGCAATTACCACTCTTTCGTGAAAAATTGTATGTAATGAGTGAAATGATAGTGATTTTTGGCACAAAAAATTACACAAAGAAATATGCAGTATTAGGTGAAACACCCCCTCAATTTCATTATTTCATCTGCTGTTTTTCCCTGATATGCTGCCTAGACCTCTTCACATTCTCTGCTGATAACATATTATCCATTTCAAGGTCTAAAGTGCAGTTAATGACAGTTGCGATTGAACTATCACTTAATCGAAAATCTATCGGTAATAAATACTCTGGGGCAGCATAGTGCTTTCTATCTTCTATTGCTTTTAATATCACTCGTAAGTGATCTGCCATAGAGTGCTTAGTTGAAGATAACAATTCCTCTGTCCAATGGTCATTCTCGTATAACACCGCTTCTTTAGCAAATCCACCAATTGCGGCAACTACTTCATGGTTATCAGGCCAATATTTAAGGTCAAATCGGCAACTTAAGCCTTCGAGCTTTTCCTTTACGTAGCCCTGATAATAATGATTATTTTCTTCTCAATATAATGTGCTTTTATTTCTTCAAGTACTGATTCCATCGTTTTATCCTAGAGAGTTGTTATCTTGGGCACAGTATAACGTTTCGTACATCTAAGCAAGGTATCATTTATTAAAAATAATCTCACAAAGATATGTACTGTATGGAGCTATGCCGTAAATTCCTCACATAAGAGAAGATTTAAGTGTCACTTGTCTAAATACACATCCAAGGCCGCCTTGGTCGTCATCCACTGGCGAAACAGTGGCCTACGGTTAAGCTACAATACGCTTACGCCCTCCAATCGCGCTAGATTGGTCACGGGTCTTTAGGGCAATGACATGCCCTGAATGGCAATCAAACAGCCACCTGTTTGTGTATGGTTCGGTTGCAGGTGGAGAGGCATATCTCCAAGCCCTGCGAGTGGTGAAGCGGCGACACGCTTCTGGCACGAAGTGCCACAGCCGAATGGGATGCAACGGGAAACGCGCAGGGTTTCCCTTGCCAAGATGGTGCTGCGTATTACAGCAGCACACATCTTGCAGTCTTTTAAAAAGAGAGAAGAAGCAATAACTTTATTGCCAGCATTGTGTGTGGGTTCAAGCTCTGGGCTGTCAGTGTGGGAAAGGCTGGTGTCGCGGGATTGTGTCATTAGGGGTGCAATTTCGGGTCAGATGCCATGCGGTGAGACATACGCTTTTTTACCTGTTTTCATTGTTGGGTTTCCCAGATTTGGGGAGAGGTGGGTGTAATTAATGAGGGAGTATTTAACCCCTTAACAGAAAGCACCGATGATGTCCGAAGATGAAATTATTGACCAAGCCCTTACTATTCTTGAGCGCCGTTTGCACAAGCCCGATTATGTGATGAGCAACCCCGAAGCGGTTGCCGATTACCTTAAGCTGCATTATGGGGGATTGGAATATGAATCCTTTCGGGTGATGTTCCTGAATAATCAGAACGGCCTTATCAGCTTAAAAGAAATGTTTCGCGGGACAGTGAATGCCGCCACCATTTACCCCCGCGAAGTGGTAAAAGCATCATTGGCGTTTAATGCCGCAGCGGTCATATTAAGCCATAATCACCCCTCCGGCGATCCAACGCCTAGTCAGGCCGACAAGCAGATTACTCACCATTTAGTCGATGCGCTGAAATTAGTGGATGTGCGGGTATTAGATCATATTGTGGTGGGAGGAAATGAAAGCTATTCCTTTGCCGATCATGGTTTAATGTAGTGACCAATAAAAGAGAGGGAAGTCACCGCTTCCCTCTCTACTACTCATTAACGGGCAAAGTGACGGGTGATATGGGGGTAATGAATACGACAATATAAATCCATTAATTGCAGGCGTTCGATTTTGCGACTTTTGCGGCGCGGTAAAAAGCCGGTGCTGTCGGGTGCTAGGTAATAGCTGACCCAGCGCATATCAAAATCATGGGCAAAAATGTCATCAATCAGCGGCAATTCCAAACGCTCCCCATCCTCGCAATAAATCATCCCGTCATAATCCCTAAGCATATCCGCTAGACGCTCTAACCACTCCCGCCGCGAGAGTGGAATATTTCTCACCGTCAACCACAAACGACGGTAATAAGACTCAGACAACAGGATAGAGGGGTCAGTTAAGGTATAGTGGTTTTTTGTTTGATTATTCATCATTTTTCCTTTCAGTTTTAAGTTTCGGCGAACTTAAAAGCCCAAAGGGGAAAATTCGGGAAAAACGGCTTAATATAGTGTTTCTCCTACTGATGTATGAGACAACTCATACAGAATCCTTATATAGCTAATACAAGTGATTTCGCTCATAATAATTATGAACATAAACAAGTTTAAATAACTGTCTCTGTTTCGTTATCTTTAGTAACTTTTTGTAGTCCAGGAAGGTCAGGGATGTTAGGGAAACAAGCATTAAAAGCTTGATCTGTAGAACGGCTATATTCAGGCAATTGTTCAGTCCTTTCTATTTGCCTTAACAACATATCTAACTTCTTTCTGATATCATCAGACATATTATCTTGGTTTTCAAAATCCACATGATCTACAAAGTATTGATATTTTTCGTAGCCATCAAAGAAATCGAAAAGAACGATACCTGTGTCATAAGCCTCTTTCATTGCCTTAGCTTCTTTAGCAATTACCACTGATAGTTTTTCATAGCACTTATCACTTTCAAGGCTCATTAGCCTATTCAGCACTACAGTTAAATTATCTATGGCTAATCTCTGATCACCCAGCGATGGGGCGAGGTTTATCTTGGCCATTTTCAAAGTCATTACAGCTCTTTTTAAGATTTCTTCATTTCTCATAACATGACCGTAATTTGAGAGAGAGATACCAAAATTTATTTGGTTCATTCCCATTGGCTTTGCTTTCCACTCATATTCAAAAGACTTCTCGAAATAGCTAATAGACTCTTCCAACATTTCGTGATTTATTTTCTCTGACCGCCATATCTTCTGGATAAAGGAAGCGTAGTTTGAAAATTGATCTGCTATATCGCGATTCATATTATCATAGCCATCAATTCTATTTTTATATACGCCAGCAACAGCTTTTAACTCTCCTATATCCCAATAATCGAAATAGATATAAGCAGAATTGATAATGTCATTAAGTGCAGACTGGTATTTACCTTTTAAAAATTCTTCATGTAAAAGTTTAAATTTATCTTTTAAGGATGCTACGCCTTTATTTTTTAGACTTTCATTATTTGTATAATTGGC
This sequence comes from Candidatus Endobugula sertula, assembly GCA_001723645.1. Taxonomy (GTDB): domain Bacteria; phylum Pseudomonadota; class Gammaproteobacteria; order Pseudomonadales; family Cellvibrionaceae; genus Endobugula; species Endobugula sertula. The sequence goes on from MDLC01000041.1 coordinate 3,285, forward strand.
ATATTCAATCTGGATATAATGGTATTTTGTTTCAGCGGATATAGAGGCTTCTTGATCTACTGTTTTAGAGTGCCTTAATGCTTCTTTGGCTAACTCAAGTGATATTTTTAATCGTTCTGAATACTTTTTAGCTCCAGTTTTGCTTGTAGTATTTCTTGAACGCCTACTAGAAAATATAGAGCTATAAGTGCTTATATACTTAAAACATTCAGAATTAGGAGCGCGCATTTCGCAACCTTCGGCAAGGTTTTTGAGGATTTCCGTAGCTTCATTTTGAAGTTTTCCATCGAATCTAATAACTGACAAAGTATTTAATGTGTTAGCTAAAATAAACTTAGCTGAATTTATGTTTTCTATATTATAGTTTTTTTCGAAATATTTAATATTATTTTTGTGTGTTTCGATTGCTTTTACCAAATATTTTTCATTAGAAAAGTAGTATCCATGTAGCGCTAAAAATTTAGCATAATATTGCATGATTTTGTAATATCGATCATTTCTCTCATCTAGTATTGAAGCAGCCTTGATTAGCATGTCGCTAGCATCTATATATTTGCTTTCTATACTTAAAATCCGTGCGCGGTTTATGTATTTTTCCATGAGATTTTCATTGGATTGATTATTTTCGGCTTCTGCTTGAGTAATTTCCTTGAATTGTCCCCACTCTCCTTGATTTGAAAATAATCATTTATCTTGTTTTCAACAAAGCTAGGAATGGTTTCTTCCTTCAAAAAGTCTTGTTCCGCTACCTGACTAATAATATAGATAAGGAAGTCTTTTGATATTTCATCATTCTGTAACAATTTTGTGATTTTTTCCCTGACCACGTTGGGATGCTCTGTTTGTTGAACCAGTGTTTCTATTTTTTCAGATGCTTGCGCTTCGTTGTATTGGTTGAAAGAAAAAAATGTTAATCCCAGCACAATGAAAGATACTATACATATTGTGATAATTTGCGCCATTCGAGACTTGGGGAGGAATACCTCTAGGATTGATGAAGTATTATTCTCAAGGGTTTGACTTCTATTGTCGTCAAAATTATCGTTATCGATAGTTTTTTGTTCAGATTCATGGTGAAAATCAGCTTGAGGAAGTGACTTTTGAGGGTTATTCTTTAAATATTCCTTCGCTGTGTTGATATAATTTTCTAACTTTTCTTTATCCTCATCAAACAGGCTAGGGATAAGCTTTTGTTCTTTATTGGCAGATTTCCTAGATTTTAAGGTTTCACTGGCTAGATCAATGTATTTATCAAGATTTTCGTCACTTTCGTAGAAATATTGAAGGGGGCGATCATTTTCCAAACAAAACTCTAGAAAATTAATTAAGCACTTTAAAACCGATATTTGTTGAACAGTAGCAAGAGAAAATAAAATATCATCACTTGTATCCTCACCAACGCCACTAGCAAAACGGTTTCTGATCGTTTTTAACTCAGGAAGGTTATAGGCTTTAAGGATTTTTTTAAATTCCGCTTCTTTTACATTTTTAGTTACATCCTTGATATATTCTAGTAGATGATTACCTTCAAAAATGGCTTGTAAAATAGAAGTTGTTGCGTTTTTAATATCCCTTTCAGAGGGGTAGCGTTGTTTGTTATATACTCGATTTCTAAATAATGGCCTGTTAGTAGGAGTTAGTTGCCTACTAATTTTCTTCCATACATCTAAATCATTATCACGTAAAGAATAAGCCTCTGTGATTATATTCATATAATAAGTGTGCCATGTATTTAGCTTAAAGAATCTTGTTCACGTTGTTGTAGAGTATGTTCGTTTAACTGTTTCCTTCTCTCTTGACCTCGGAAATAGTCCTTTATACTAGATTGTACAAGGCCTTCCCCCCCTTTCTCTTTACGCTTACCTAGAACCATTTCCTTAAAGACTTCCGTTCTAGCCTCAGACTTACTCACCTTTCTGCCTTGTTCGATAGACATAATCCGCTTTTTGTCTATTGTCAGTTGATTAAATTCATTAACAATCTCACTGGGGACATCGTGAATAGTAACAGTTTTTGTTGGCGGATCAAGTTTCCATAGTTTTCCTTTTGGCATTATTCTTCCCTTTCTCTTCCTTGATGCAAATAGACTTATACAATAATTTTTATTATGTCAATAAAAATTATTTATCCTCCTTCGCTTCATTCCCTTTTCTACGGTCACTCTAAAAGCACTCTAAAATTTAGAGCGTCAGTTTTGATGTTTTTAGAGCCAATTTTCCCCAATATCGACCTTGAGCTGTCGCGAAGCTCAATTTTCAGAAACTTCTAGGCCTAGGGTTTCCTAACTTTTGGAGGAATCCCATGAAGCAGAAAGACGATATTCATCTACCACTATTAACACCTATTAACGCGCCAGTGGTGCAAAACCGTTTGGCGATTGTATTAAGGAATTTGCCTGCCCCGAAATCACGGCGGGAATTGGTGATTCATGTGCCACGCACTATTTGCGAATATGAGGGGCGTATTTTTTTAGCGAATGGTTATCTGTACCCCCGTGACGATGTGGACAGTGTAATGGGACATGAGAGCGGTCGCCAAATTTCCATGATGATTGAGATGAAAGACGGTGCATTGCGCTACCCCGCGCGCACCATGACCTATCCCCGTTTATTGGCGCTGTATTGCTATATCGCCATTCAATGGCCTGATATTGCCAAAGATATTGTGAAGTAAGGGGCAATGGCATCAATGCAATAGTTGATGCCATTTCTGTTTCCCAATCGCAGGGCGGGAAGGAATTAATATTCACTCATCCCCCATTACCACATGAGGAAAGATCATGAAAAAAACGAAGAACAAGGCATTAATGCTGGTGACAAGCCAGAAGCCGCAAAAGCCGGATCAAGAGGTTGTGAGCAAGCCCAATGACAATACAGCGTTTATTAGAAAATTGTTGCGCCATGAGGACAAAGAGCAAGTAAGTGAATTAATTGCTAATCAAGCGGCTCTAGAATTTGATCGTGAAAACCCAGAGCGTGACAAGCTGACGCTTGAGCAAGCGGAAATCAATGCGCGCCATAAGCTTTCCGATAAGAAATTGATGGAATTGGAGGGGGCGGTGAATGCTACGCCGCGCCATATCAAATGCGTTGCAGAAGATGAAAATGGCGACATCAAAAACCGCTTTTTTACGCAATGGAAAAAACAGGATCAATGGGTGGCGGCAGTGTTGCTTGCGGCCTTAGTCACCGCTTTTGCATTAGCCTCCGGCAATGTGTATGTCACCTTAATGGCAAGCGGTGAAGCGGTATTCTTAAATCAGCCGAAGCTGGCTTTTTTAATCTCACTTTTAGCGCCAACGGGATCACTGGCGTTTAAATTTGTCGGTCATGCCTTTGAAAATTACAAGCATATCAAGTGGTATTGCAACACTATCTATGGGCTGACTAGCGTTAGCTTTCTGATGTGGGTGGCGCTGTTTTCAGCTAGCTATAGCTCTGTCACCTCTGGCATTGACTGGGGAGCATTGGGGCAAAGCAGTAGCGCATTAGGAAGCTGGCTTGTCTTCACGCAGTTGATGACAGAAATACTTGTTGGGGCTGCGCTGTCTTTGGCTTTAGGCAATATTGCCCTGAAATATTCCTCTGACCTCTACCGTGAAAATCACGCCTTTGTAAATGCTGTGAGTGCTCGTGACAGCCACCTTAAACATCACACCGCCTTAACCCAATTAGAGGCCGAGCGTCAGGCGGCGATTAATCATAGCTTGGCAGAATATTTTAGCCGTAGTTCACGCATTCAAGAAATCAATCAGCTTTAAGAGGACATTCCCATGAGACTATCCAGAATAGCCAGCACCAGTGTATTAATTCCCGCGTTAAGTTTGGCGACTTTCCCCACCGCAGCCAAAGAGTTTGTGATTGGATTATCACCATTCTATGCAGCGGAAACACGCCAGCAGCAGGTGCAACAATCGTTAAAATTTGCCTCCGCATTAGACCGTGGTGATCGTGTGACATTTATAAATGCCTATCACCTTGAAACGCTGGGTGTGTTTACCGTACCGCAAAAGGCGACCTATGCCAGTGTAAAAGCGCGCTTGAATTTTAACAAACAAGCCGTGGGGCGTTTGATGCGATTTGCGCAAGATGCACCAAAAATCCAACAGCCACCAAGTATAGAAGGTGCGGTTCGTTTACTGCAATTCCTACGCCATGTTGCGCAAAACCGACAAGGAAATGAGGCAATGGATGTGATGATACTCGGTTCACCTTTTTATGCCGATGCGAAAGACCCCGAGTTTTTAATGGTGGATGGGATTATTCCCAGTGATGGGCATTTAAATGTCAGTAGAGAAAAGTCAGTCTATGGGATTGCAGGACAAGAGGCCGCGCTTAAAAATTTGCGCGTGCATATGGCCTTTGGCAATGCAGCAATGCTGAGTGATCGCCATAGCTTTCGGGTGGAGCGATTTTGGCAGCTATTTGTCACCGAGCAAGGCGGCGAATGGGTGAGTTTTGTGCAGGATATGCAAAGCCTATTTAGCCGCGTGAAAGCACAAGCGCCTGCCTTGCCGAACCCGCATCAAAAGCAGGACGGCGAGCGATTAGAAATGATCCGCTTGCAGCCCGTGAGCGTCGAGGCCGCATTGCATGACCGCCCTTTATCCATTGTTCAACCTAGCACGGCGCAAATTAGTCAAGCACAGAACGTTGAGATCGCTATTACGTGGGATCAATGCCATAAAACTTGTGACCTTGATTTACATGTGCGCCCTAAACCCAATAGCAAGATTTTATCCTATCGCCATACGCGCAGTCAGGATGGCATTTATTACAAGGATTTTCGGCGCAGCCCTCAAGGTACAGGCGGTTTTGAAACGGTGGAGTTAAGCACGCCCGTTGACCTAAACCATCTTGTCATTGCCGTGAATTTTTTTAGTGGCACAGCCGCAGCACAAGGCGAGACAAGACAAGGCGCAACAGGACAAATACGGCTTGCCATTGATGGGAAGACTTACGGTAAGGCGTTCACCATTCCGGCTAAAAGAGGCAATGGAGGAAAGCAGGTTCACCGTGCGTTTGCCAATGGGCAAAGCCCATCACCCCATACGATTTTGATCAATCCTTTATCCATCATTCAACCGTAATTTTTCAATTCAATAGGAGCAACGATTATGCAACAAGCATCCGGTTTAGAAAAAGCGATTGGCGGTTTTGCCAATGCCATTGCCGCCATTGGGGTGTTATTTTTAATTCCCTTAATCACCCGTCATTTACGTGAGTCTGTCTTTGATTATATTGACCGTTATATGGATGTGGTCTGGGCGTATTACGGATCATGGGCGTTTGTAATCTTAGCCGCTATTGCCGTGTTTTGCGGGGCTGCGGCGTTTTTACAAATCTTTGTGCAATGGATATTTCGCCGTAGCTTAAGTCGTGACTTAAACCGTGACGGGGGAAGCTGGTAAAGATGCAGATTGATGATCAGTTTCATACGCTGTATCCACACGGGTCATCACATTTGGGCACGGAAGCCCACGCAAGACAATTAAGCCAAGGCAAGGGCTGTATTGCAAAAATGGGCGAGACGATTATTCGCTTTCGCGCCGAAGAACCCACGATCATCTTCGGTGGTGCGGGGTCGGGAAAGATGGCGAATATTGGCGGCTATACCCTTGCCCATCCCAGTATCGACAGTGTGTTTATGTTAGATATGGGGGCGCAATATATGAGCACCTCTTGGCATTACCAGCTTAAAGCAGGCCGCACAGCCTATGCCATAAACCCCGAAGGAGCTGGCGCATATCCCGATATTAATCATCCTGTGCATTTATGGGGGGTATTAAAAAACGATACGTATTTATTCGATAATGCCAAGCGCATTGCAGCTATGGCTTTAATTGAGATCAAAGGCGATAATTCATGGGTATATACTGGCGCTATGCGTTGGCTCACCCGTTTATTAATCTCGCTAGTGTGTTTGGAGGGGCGCGTCACACCTATGCGGTTATGGGCATTGCTGAACCGTATGGATAGTGACGATGAGTTTTTAAAGGAATGGGGACGCCAGACCGAAGAGTTGCCCTATGATGTTTATTCCTGCATGGTGGAAATCTATAGTAAAAAACATACCAGCGAAAAAGAATACGGCGCGATTATGGGGAAATTAAAAGATGACCTTGACTGGTTATCCTCTCCTGCAATCGCCGAAAGCATTAGCGGTGAGGAAGATTATTTAGCGTATCTGGCAGACCCCAGCAAAAAAGTCGCCGTGTATTACGCCCTAAAGGGCGGCAGCGGCAAGCATATGAAATCTCTCACCCGTATGGTGGTGGGGATTGCCATGCTGCATTGTATTCGGGCGGGGTTGGGCGCGCGTCCATTATTTTATTTGGAAGAGGCCGCAACATGCGGTAAGGCCGAATTTATCAAGCAAGCAGTGAGTGAATGCCGTAAATATTTTCACACTATATTGGTGTATCAAAGCCGTGGGCAGTTGGAAGGTATTTTTGGCAAAGGCGGCAAGACAGAAATCCTTGAAAGCTGTGGTCAACATATCTATCTCGGCGGGGGTATTCGGGATGTAGTATCTGCCAAGGAAATTGCCGAAGCCCTTGGCAAAGCCACCATCTATGTGAATGACCCGATGAAGCAAGCGGAACAAGCCAGCAAAGCCTTAATCGCTATGCAGCACGCCACATGGGAAGGAGGCAATCCCATTGTTGCCGCAGAAACCTATGACTTTCACATGAGCCAAAGTCGCCAGCAACAACAGGCGGGGCGCTATTTGATTGATCCGGCAGAGCTGATGCGGTTAAAACAGCAAGTCTTAATCCTTACCCCTTCATTAGGCTTGCCTCCATTACTTGCCGATAAGCTGCCGCCTTATTGGGAGAACCCGATGATGGCGGGGCGTTTTGCTCCTGACCCGTTATTCCCGCCATTAAACCGTGTCACCATTCGCAAAGCAAACGGCAGAACCGCAAAGCGGCGGGTTATTCGTAAAAAAGTCCCACGACATTTAGCCCATCTTCCCAATCATAGCGCGGGGTATATTGCCTATGTTGATGGCTATAAAACGTGGTGATTTTTAGGGTGAGTTTTTTGTTTTTTATAAACGAGTGTTTCCCAGTTTAGCGATTTTTTTATTGCACAATGGGTCTTCCCTTAAACCAAATAGGAGATCGATGATGAGTGATCAAAAGAAACTACCATCCCACACATTAAGCTTCGCCGAAACCCAAGTGGATGGACGCGGGCAAGAAAAACTCGGCAAGCCCGTTGAGGTGGCTACCGTGTGGCCTCGCAGTAACGGCAAAAAAGGTGGGATGGTGCAATGGCATATCTCGCCACAAAATCTAGGCGATGGTGCGTGGTTTTTATTGGATAAGGAACGCCAGCAAAACCAGAATAAGGCGCAAGAAAAAGATGCGTTTGATCAGGTAAAAACCAATAACAAGGAACAGGGCTTATCGCGTTAATCAAACCCTAGTTAACCCTTTATGTGGCGGGGCGATTAAAAAAGTCTTCCCAATTATCATTGGCAAGTCCTTGTTGCTCCGCCATATAACCGCAGAAGTTACGGTAGATGTAATACATGAGCAGTTCACGGAAAGCGATATCCAAATCCCAACCGTCTTGCGCTACCGTTTCTTCTGCTAATCCAAAACAAAACTCAATGGTGTCATGAAAGTTAAGGTTAAATTTTTCTTGCAAAAGAAGATCGAATTTATCCCAGAACCATGAAGGCATCACCATTAAATGAATAGACCCATCGGGGCAAGGCAAGGGGCGCGAGATAAACTCGTCATGAGGCGTTTCAGCGCGTAATTGTGTGAGGGGGCGCATCAATCGGCCTCCTCTAAATGGGTAAAGCAATCTTCCCAGTGATCATTGGCGAGGTTGTCATGCACCTTAATGTAGCCCTGATAATTACGGTAGATGTAGTACATCAATAATTCGCGGAAGGCGATATCAAATTCCCAGCCTTCTTCGGTGACGCTGCGCTCTGCCAATGTAAAACAAAACTGAATAATATCGCTTTGGGAAATAGTCGCATTGACCTGTAACAGAATATCAAGCTTTTCCCAAAACCACTGCGATACCGTCATTAAATGAATAGCACCATTGGGGCAAGGCAAGGGACGAGTGATGAACTCATCATCGGGCGTTTCGGCTCTTAGATCAACCAGTGTTCGCATGTATTCAGTATGCCGAATATTGCCCATGCTTTGCAAATTTACCTCATAAGTTACTGATAGCGAGTCATTTTATGGGCTGGAATATCAAGGGGATTGGCAACCCTTTTAATCGGTCTGTGCAACATAAAACCGAGACAGAAAAAGCCAACATCACCATTCCCGACATGGTTAAAAAAGATAGTCCCAATCCGCGGATCAAACCGCCAAGTTTTGGGCAGACGGTCGATGCACATTATTTTAATGAGCGTTGGGATGCGCAGGTCAAACAGCATCAAACCCAAGATGCCTTTGATCGTATTGATCAAAAAAACAAACTCTCAATCAAAATTTTAGCCAGTCCACCAAAAACCGTGGGCGGGAGCGTGACTAATGGGCAAAGAAGTCCGATATGTAACAAAAGATTGGCAGCACCCGCAAGAAAACGGCTACGCCATTCCACTATCAAAATTGGACATGCCACCAATAAAGGACAGGCAAACCGCCTATGTGCAAATCTATGAAACGCACAACAACAAAGGCGTGCCGATTTCTCCCGCCATGAAAGAACCTAAAGCGTTAGCAAGATGGCTCACAAACAATAAAACTCCAGCCCTTGGCAACCAAGCCACCAGCTATGAAGCGTGGCTTGTTGTGTGCCAAGGTAAAAGCGTTATTCACGGCGCAGCCGCCCAAACAAAAACACCTGATCCCTTCACCAGAATTGATCAACAAACCCAACAGCGCAATCGAGGTTTAGAAAGGGAATAACGTTTCCCAATATCACGCTCCGTAAGTGATAAAACATGATAATTGTTTATCACACTAGGAGATCAATGATGGCATTAGATATTGAAAAATACTTACCGTATTTGGATGAGTACCACTGGTCGCGGGAAGAAAAAATCAACATGCTTTACCATGTGTCACGCATGATGGAGGCACAGGCCGATAAAATATTCGGTGTTCATGCCGTGCAATTGGCTTGTGCACAAAAGGAGAACAAGCCTTCACAAACCCGCCAAAAATCTATAGATTCAAAGAGTAACCTTTTATCACTTCATCATCGCCGCGCCGCCAATGATCATTTGACGGATGCCGCGCCCATTACGAAAGGAAAACGCCATGTATAGTAACGATAACTCCGATCTTAAAGCCATTATTTATTGCCGAGTGTCGGATAAGAAACAAGTGGAGGAAGGCAGCGGCCTTGACTCGCAAGAAACCCGTTGCCGTGAGTTTGCCAAAAATCGCGGCTATGACGTTGTTGATACTTACCACGAAGGCGGGGTGACAGGAAAACTGCTTGATCGCCCGCAGATACAAGCCATGCTGCGCTTTCTAAAGTCCCAAAAAGGCAAGAAAGACTACGTAGTCATTATTGATGATATCAGCCGCCTTGCACGCGACATTGAAACCCATATTCAATTACGTGCTGCCATTCAAGCGACAGGCGCGAAGCTGGAAAGCCCCTCTGTACATTTTGGGGAGGATTCCGATAGCCGCTTGGTAGAGCATATGCTGGCCTCGGTTGCCGCGCATCACCGCGAGAAGAACGCAGAAACCACCCGTAACCGTATGCGCGCGGGTATTGGGTTGCCAATCCTCCCGTGGGTTATCACTACAAGGAAGTTAAAGGGCGGGGCAAAATGCTGTTTCCAAAAGAGCCTTTGGCCTCCATCGTCAAAGAAGCCTTACAGGGCTTTGCTTATGGACGCTTTGAATCTCAGGCCGAAGTGCAGCGTTTTTTACAATCTCATGCGGCGTACCCTAAAGACAAAAAAGGGCGGGTGCATATGCAGCGTGTCACTGACCTTTTACGCCGTGAACTCTATGCAGGGCGTATTAGTTCGCCTAAGCATAAGCTCTATAATATCGAAGGGCAGCACGAACCCTTAATCACCATGACCGAGTTCGTCAAAATCCAAGAACGCCTGAAAAGCCAAAGCCATGCCCCTGCACGTAAGGATGTAAACAAAGACTTTCCTCTGCGCGGTTTTGTGGGCTGCTCGTGCTGTGGCGGTGCATTAACCGCCGGATGGACAAAGGGGCGCGGTAAATATTACGGCTATTACCAGTGCCAGAAAAAGGGCTGTGATCTATACGGGAAGTCTATCAAAAAGGCCGATATCGAAACCAATTTTGAAACCCTGCTCAAGGGGCTAACACCACCACAAGGCTTGTTTAAAGTAGCCGCCGCCATGTTCAAAGAATTTTACGATGAACGCGCCCGTAAGCGCCATCAAGAAATATTCGAGGTCAAAAAACAAAAGACCACAACAGAGCGCAAAATCAATCAATTGTTGGAGAGAATCGTAGAAACCGATAACGCCGCCGTGATCCAAGCCTATGAAGGAAAAATCCAAAATCTTGAAAATGAAAGGATCGTTTTAGAGGAAAAAATAGCCAATTGCGGTAAGAAATTACCGAGTTTTGAAGAGAGTTCTAGAACCGCCTTAAAATTCCTCGAAAACCCTTATAAACTCTGGGCTGGCGAGGTGTTGGAGGATCGCCAAGACATACTAAAACTCTGTTTTACTGACAAGCTCATCTACGACAAAAAAGAGGGTTATAGAACCGCCCCAAAGTCGCTTCCCTTCAAGGTTTTAGAGGGTTTTGATGAGTCAATGTCCTGTATGGTGCCCAAGGCCGGACTTGAACCGGCACGGCTTACGCCACTACCCCCTCAAGATAGCGTGTCTACCAATTCCACCACTTGGGCTAAAAATAATTACTGAGAGTCTGGCTCTGGTACAGTAGGCGGTTCAGGCTCCACAGTCGGCAAATCAGCCTCCGTTTCAACAGGCTCTACAATTGGAATCTCTGACTCAACTATAGGCTGCTCAGCAGTCTCCTGGGGAATACCTATATCCAAGGTAATATTAGTCTTATTTTTAGCAATAATTGCTAAAGAAAAACTGGTGGCGAAGAAAATAAAAGCCAATATTGCTGTGACTTTTGCAAAGAAGTTACCACTACCTTCACTGCCAAATACCGTTTGCGAAGCACCACCACCAAATGATGCACCAGCTTCAGCACCTTTCCCTCGCTGTAATAAGATCAAGCCAATAATGGCTAATGCAACCAGTACGTGTATTACAATAACGATTGTTTCCATTGTACTTACCTAAAAATTAATCTATACATGTCAGTACTCGCAATAGCGCTATTAAGCTGCGGCTAAAGCAATTTTTATAAATTCACGAGCTACCAAGGAAGCCCCTCCTACTAGGGCACCATCAATATCCGGCTGTTCAAACAAGCCTGCTGCATTGTCGCTTTTAACACTACCGCCATAAAGCAGTCTTACATTACCTCCTGTCGCACCTAATTGACCACGAATAAAACGATGCACATCCTGAGCCTGATCTGGTGTAGCACTTAAACCCGTACCTATTGCCCATACTGGCTCATAAGCAATAACACTGCGGCTAATGCCTGAGTCACCCACTACCGTTTTGACTGCAGCAAGCTGATCAGCAATAACATCCAGTGTGCCCGCTGACTCACGCTGCTCTAACGTTTCACCAACACAAATAATAGGTATTAAGCCTGCTTGCAGAGACGCTAATGTTTTTTGTGCAACGAGTAAATTGCTCTCTCCATGATATTGTCGTCGCTCTGAATGCCCAACGATAACATAACGACAACCGAGATCTATCAACATAGACGCTGATATTTCTCCTGTATAGGCACCATTAAGGTGAACACTCATGTCCTGGGCACCAAAACTTATCTGTTGTTCTACTAAATGCCGAGACACCTGCTCTATATAGAGAAACGGTGCGCATATAACCAGTTCTGTTTGTATATTCGTTGGTTTAAGGAATACAAGCTCTTCTAATAAAGACTTGTTATCCTGGCGCGAACCATTCATTTTCCAGTTACCAATCACTAGTGGTCGACGCATATACAATATCTCTACTGATTCAAGCTCCCAGACAACATCGCAACCCTCATAAAGGGGCGCGCAATGTTAACGAAGATAAGCGTAAGTTACAAGATTGAAAGAGGTTATTCATACTATTTAACACGAATAGCTAAGGTGTTAATGCCTGCTCAACCACACCAGCCAGCTCCTGAGCAAGCTGCTTAACGGTTGGAAGGTCTTCTCCTTCTACCATCACTCTGATAACGGGCTCTGTACCAGAAGGCCTAAGTAATACACGCCCTTTACCTACCAGTCGAGCCTCTGCTGAAGCCACTGCATCTCGAATAGACGTTATTTGCTGAATATCTTCCTTTTTATCTACACGAACATTAATCACTGTCTGCGGCATCTTCAACATACCGCGTTTAGCCTCTGCCAAAGGTTTACCAAGTAAACCTAAGGCATAAACTACCTGTAGCGCAGAAACAATGCCATCACCCGTTGTTGTCAACTCACCACAAATAATATGCCCGGAAGACTCTCCTCCTAAATACCAACCTTTTTGCTTCATCATCTCGATAACATAACGGTCGCCCACTTTGGCCCGTATAAAAGGAATGCCTTGCTCTTTAAACGCAAGTTCTAAGCCATAGTTAGACATTAAAGTACCCACAACGCCCTTACATCCCTTTTCCTTATGCATCGCACTGGAAATAATATAGAGCAATTCATCACCATCAACGATTTCTCCCTGATCATCAACAAATACAACTCGATCACCATCACCATCAAAAGCGATACCCAAATCAGCATTAATATCCGTCACGCGGGCTTGCAAGCCATGAGGAGCCGTGGACCCACAAAACTCATTGATATTCAAGCCATCTGGATTGGCATTCATCACATCAACTGTCGCTCCCAGCTCTTGAAAAATACTCGGCGCTACCTGATAGGTAGCACCATTAGCGCAATCCAACACCACTTTTAAATCATTCAATTTAGCACTACGAGGGATGGTTCCTTTGCAAAACTCAATATAACGCCCAATAGCATCACTAATCCGACGAGCTTTGCCCAACTGACTTGCACTGAGCATATTTTTTTCTAATTCAAATTCGATGTCAGCTTCAACGTTATCGGGTAATTTGGAACCTTGACCACAGAAAAACTTGATACCATTATCATAATAAGGGTTATGAGAAGCACTAATGACAATGCCTGCCTGAGCACGAAAAGCCTGAGTCAGATAAGCAATGGCAGGTGTTGGCATAGGTCCCAATAGCCCTACATCAACACCGGCATTAATCAAACCAGCTTCTAAGGCTGATTCGAACATATAACCAGAGATACGAGTATCCTTACCGATTAAAATTAGGTTTGACCCATCCTTTCTTTTAGAGAGGACACGACCAGCAGCCCAGCCAAGCTTTAGCATAAAATCGGGTGTAATGGGTCGTTTCCCAACCAAACCGCGAATACCGTCAGTTCCGAAATAACGTCTCGACAAGTGTCTTCCCCTCACTCACAAATGATTGCATTTGAATTGTTATTAATGGCGACAAATAAATCAATGATATCACGAGTAGCGGCCACATCATGTACTCGTAATATTTTTGCCCCCCGTTCCAAAGCTAGCATACCTAAACCTAAGCTGGCAGGTAAACGCTCATGGAGTTCTCTCCCCAACAAATGTCCAATCATAGCTTTTCTCGACATACCGGCCAGTACAGGAAAGCCTAAACGGCAAACTTCTGGTAATTGACGTAAAAGAGATAAATTATGTTCCAGAGTTTTACCAAACCCAAATCCAGGATCAACAATAATTTTGTTCGCGGTGATGCCCTCTTCCAAACAAACGGCTATACGCTCCTGCAAATATTGGCTAACTTCATTGACAACATGGAGGTAATGCGGATTATTCTGCATGGTTGCAGGCATACCCTGCATATGCATCAAACACACCGTCAGCTCTGTGCTGGCTACAGCCTGAAGAGCCCCATCACGCGAAAGTGCTCTGACATCATTAATCAGGTGTGCACCCTTATCTGCAGCTTCTAACATCACCTCAGGGGAGCTGGTATCCACTGATATAGCCACATCAGTTTCTCTACTCAACCATTCTACAACCGGAACAACACGATCAAGCTCTTCTTGAAGACTAACGGCAGCTGCACCAGGTCGAGTAGACTCTCCACCTATATCAATAATATCCGCACCTTCTGCAATTAGCCCTTGCAGCCTCTGAGCAACTTTATCAACATCAATCGCATTTCCTTTATAAAGCAAACCTCCATCAGAAAATGAATCTGGAGTTACATTCACAATAGCCATTAGACGGGGTAAAGAAAAATCCAGTGCAGGGTGATTAGCCATAAGGAGAGTAAAAAGCCTCTGAAATTTATCAAAGGTTTATAGTCATCATCATTGATGGCGACATTTTACACCTCGTTAGCAGGATCACCAATAGAGTCTGAAATATCGCCTTTTTTACTAGGATTCACTGTTGAACCACCAGAAGGCGTTGAATCATCAGAGTTATGCCAGTCTTTTGGTGGTCGCACTTGTTTACGATCCATCAAGTCATCAATTTGTTGAGAATCAATAGTTTCATATTCCATCAAAGCATCTTTCATTGATTCAAGAATGTCTCTATTTTCTTCCAGAACTTTTTTTGCCTTAGTATAGGTTCGATCCATAATTTCACGAACTTCTTCATCAATATCCTTGGACGTCGCGGGAGAGTAGTTTTTGGGGCTTCCCATCATATGGGGATCTTCTTCCCCATAATGCAAAGGTCCTAACTTTTCAGATAACCCCCATTTCGTCACCATATTACGGGCAATTTGAGTGGCGCGCTCAATATCGTTCGAAGCACCGGTCGTAACACCTTCAAACCCAAGTGTCATTTCTTCGGCAATACGGCCTCCAAACAACGAACATAACTGAGATTCCAAGGCACATTTACTCAAGCTGTATTTATCTTCTTCTGGAAGAAACTGGGTAACACCCAATGCACGACCACGAGGGATAATGGTTACCTTGTGAACAGGATCATGTTCTGGAACCAAACGACCCACAATAGCATGACCTGCTTCATGATAAGCAGTGTTCTTCTTTTCCTTCTCACTCATCACCATAGTTTTACGTTCAGCACCCATTAAAATTTTATCACGGGCCTTTTCAAATTCTTCATTAGTGACCAAACGACGATTTGCTTTGGCTGCAAATAAAGCGGCCTCATTCACTAAGTTGGCTAAATCTGCCCCCGAAAATCCAGGAGTGCCACGAGCAATAATCGAAGGCTCTACCTGATCCGATAAAGGGACTTTACGCATATGGACTTTAAGAATCTGCTCACGACCACGAATATCAGGTAACCCAACATGCACCTGACGATCAAAACGGCCAGGACGCATTAAGGCTTTATCCAACACATCAGGTCGGTTAGTCGCCGCAATAACAATCACACCATCGTTATCCTCAAAGCCATCCATTTCCACTAATAGCTGATTTAGTGTCTGCTCACGTTCGTCGTGACCACCACCATGACCGCCCCCACGATGACGACCTACTGCATCGATTTCATCAATAAAGATAATGCAAGGAGAGTGTTTTTTCGCTTGTTCAAACATATCACGAACACGGGATGCACCCACACCCACAAACATTTCTACAAAATCTGAACCTGAGATAGAGAAAAAAGGCACTTTGGCCTCACCAGCAATGGCTTTAGCCAACAATGTTTTACCCGTTCCCGGCCCCCCAGCCATTAAAACACCACGAGGAATCTTACCACCAAGACGCTGAAACTTGCTTGGATCACTTAAAAATTCAACTAATTCCTGAACTTCTTCTTTGGCTTCATCAACCCCGGCGACATCGGCAAAAGTGACATTTATTTGATCTTCACCCAATAAACGCGCTTTGCTTTTACCAAAGCTCATTGGGCCACCTCGACCACCAACACCACCCTGCATTTGGCGCATAAAGAACATAAAGACCGCAATAACAATAAGGATGGGAAAGCTGGCCACGAGCAATTGACGCCATAAACTAGTTGCTTCCGGCTCTGGAGCACTAATCCGAACATGATGCTCTAACAAATCATCCATTAATTTATAATCGCTAATGATAGGCCTTACTGTACGAAACGAAGTGCCATCAACATAGGTTCCATCGATAGTCAAATCATTCTTGATGGATACAGTGCTGACACGACCTGCCTGCACTTTTTCAATAAAGTCAGAATAATCTAACACTTGACCACTTGTAGACGTATCAAAGCCACGTACTACCGCCAGTATCACAGCGGCAATAATTAGCCATAATACAAGATTTTTTGCCATATCATTCAAAATACTGCCCTCTTTACCTCGCCCTTGCGAAACGTCCTTACCTATTTAAAACCTGTTCTTAACTAACTATAGGTATAGTATAAGCCCTAATCACTATAATATTTTATTATTAACGACATTGCTTTAGTCGTAAGACGATAAATCGGAGAATTTTATCGACTATTTTCTTTATCTCCTACCCTTTAAAACCAGTGGCAACCCAATAGACTTCTCTAGAACGGGCACGGGAGGCATCGGGCTTTCGCGTCACTACACGGTTAAAGTGTTGCTGTGTCTCCGCCAACAGGCTATCGAAACCTTCTCCTTGAAAAACCTTAACAACAAAACTACCACCCCTAGATAAGGTTTGTTTCGCCATATCCAGCGCCAGTTCGACCAAATACATAGCCCTAGGCTGATCAACATCCACCATACCACTCATATTGGGGGCCATATCTGAAATAACAAGGCTAGCTTTACGATTAGCAATCACTGACATAATCTCATACCATGTGGCGTCCTCGGTAAAATCTCCCTGAATAAAATCCACGCCAGCAATATTATCCATGGGCAGAATATCGGAAGCAATCACCAATCCGTGGTCACCTACCAGTTCAGCAGCTACCTGCGACCAGCTGCCAGGAGCCGAACCCAAATCAACGACTGTCATGCCAGGGCGAATAAGTTTATCTTTTTGGTTAATTGCCAATAATTTGTAGCTGGCCCGAGAACGATAACCATCCTGCCGAGACTGTTTAACATATTGATCACTAAAGTGCTCTTGCAACCAACCTTTACTACTTTTAGAACGTGACATAAAACTCTCAATTGACTTAATAACTAATTAGTCCAAATCAGCCCATAGACTATGGCTAAAAATACGACTAAAATGTTCGCCCTTTTATACCATACTCGTCCAATACAGGCCTATTATGTCACTCAGCCACAAACAAAAGAAGCATTACCACAGCATTGGTCATTCCCTTAACCCCATTGTGACGGTTGCTGGAAATGGTTTGAGTGATTCGGTGGTTGCTGAAGTGAATCGAGCTTTGGATGATCATGAACTGATTAAAATTAAAGTAGCAATTGCTGATCGCGACACTCGGTCTCAGGTTATTCAAGAATTATGCAAAAAAACTAAGGCTATAGATATCCAACAAATTGGCAAAGTTGCTTTGATACTCAGGGAAGCAAAAAAAATAAACGTCAAGCTGTCAAATATACGCTAGGTTGTCAAAATCAACCGTCAGAAAGCCGCTTTATAAATACCATTGATCGCTTTGCTCAATACCATACCGTTGTAAGAAGTGATATGGCCTTCAGAAAGGCCCGATTCTGATGTAACCCTTAATAACTAGCTTCTTGTACACGTTGAAATACAGCGTCTAAGTTTTGATTAAATGCTAAATTTTCATATTCCTACAGACTCTTTTAAGTCCATATCCAACGTTAATACTCATGGACATCATATATGTCTCACACTCTCAATTTCATATTCCACTTGACCAGCTGGAGTTTTAATAACAACATCATCACCCTCTGACTTACCAATCAAACCGCGGGCAATAGGGGAGTTCACCGAAATTTTACCCGCATTCACATCAGATTCATCATCACCCACGATCTGATAAGTCACTTTTTTATCGGTATCAATATTGATGATATCCACTGTCACACCAAAAATAACACGCCCAGTATTAGGCAACTCGGTAATATCAATAATTTGAGCATTAGACAACTTACCTTCTATATCTTGAATACGGCCTTCACAAAACCCCTGCTGTTCACGGGCAGCATGGTATTCTGCATTCTCTTTTAAATCACCATGCTCTCGCGCTTCCGCAATAGCCTGGACGATACGTGGACGCTGTACTTTTTTCAGGTCTTCTAATTCCGTTTCTAGTGCATCCGCACCAGCTTTTGTCATGGGGACTTTATTCATGCTTTAACTCTTCGACGTTCTAGCCATTCATTATTTCGTAATGCGTTCGTGCAAGTCTTGTAAACGGCGAACCTGCTGTTCATCACCAAAGCGCAATGCCAAACTGACAGCTTCGCCACCCGCTAAGGTTGTTGTGTAATATACAGAATGATTCTCCGCACTGCGACGAATGCTGGCAGAATCGGAAATAGCTTGGCGACCTTCCGTAGTATTAATGATTAATGAAATTTCATCATTCTTAATCATATCAACAATATGTGGTCGCCCTTCAGCCACTTTTTTCACTGTTATGACTGACAAACCTGCGTCTTGTAATACCGCTGCAGTACCTTGAGTGGCAACGATTTCAAAGCCTTGGTCGATAAGAGCACTAGCAACATGGACCGCACCCGATTTATCCACATCACGGACACTAATAAATGCTTTGCCCGAACCAGGGATAGTATCTCCTGCTCCCATTTGCGCTTTACCATAAGCCTCAGCAAAGGTATCACCAATTCCCATAACTTCCCCCGTTGATTTCATTTCCGGCCCTAAGATCGGGTCAACAGTAGGAAATTTATTAAACGGGAATACCGCTTCTTTAACACTAAAGTAATCCGGAATGACTTCTTCAGTAAAACCTTGCTCTTGTAGACTCACACCCGCCTGACAGCGAGCGGCCAGCTTCGCCAGTGAAATACCAATACACTTAGAAACAAAAGGCACCGTACGCGACGCACGTGGGTTGACTTCAATGACGTAAATTTCACCATCCTGATAGGCCAGCTGAACATTCATCAAACCAATAACACCCAGTTCAATAGCCATTTTTTTAACTTGTTGCCGCATCAAATCCTGTACATCTTGTGGAAGCGAATAGGGAGGTAATGAACAAGCCGAATCGCCAGAATGAACACCACATTGTTCAATGTGCTGCATAATCGCACCAATAACAACCTGCTTACCATCGCTGACTGCATCGATATCCACTTCAATAGCCGCACTCAAAAAGTGATCGAGTAACACAGGGGCGTCATCGGATACCTGAACCGCTTCCCTCATATACTGAGTTAATTCTTTCTGATTGTAAACAATCTCCATCGCACGACCACCTAAAACATAAGACGGACGCACAACCAAAGGATAGCCAACACCCTCCGCAGCTTCTACGGCTTTTTCTGTAGAGCGTACAATCGCATTATATGGTTGTTTTAGATCCAAGTTAATAATCATCTGCTGGAAGCGCTCACGGTCTTCAGCTCGATCAATAGCATCTGGCGTTGTACCGATAATAGGTACTCCCTCCGCTTCTAAAGCACGCGCTAATTTAAGAGGGGTCTGCCCACCGAACTGTACAATCACTCCTTTTGGTTGTTCTTTGCGCACAATCTCTAAAACATCTTCCAAAGTCACGGGTTCAAAGAATAAACGGTCAGAGGTATCATAGTCAGTAGAAACCGTTTCTGGATTACAATTCACCATAATGGTTTCATAACCATCCTCACGCATGGCTAAAGCCGCGTGGACACAACAATAATCAAACTCAATGCCTTGACCAATCCGATTAGGGCCGCCTCCTAAGACTATAATTTTATCTTTCTCTGAAGGCTGGGCCTCACATTCTTCCTCATAGGTGGAATACATATAAGCTGTGGGAGTAGAAAACTCTGCAGCACAAGTATCTACTCGCTTATAAACCGGAGCAACATTCAGAGAGTGACGATAATCCCTAACTGCTTTTTCAGTTTGATTTAACAATGCTGAGAGGCGCTTGTCAGAAAAGCCTTTACGTTTTAGAACCAATAAGGTGTTACGGTCAAGATCGTTTAACTGATGTTGTGCAATCAGTGACTCTAGACCAATCAGCTCCTTAATTTGCATTAAAAACCAGGGATCAATTGCCGATAGATCAAAGACTTCGTCTATAGTCATACCTAAACGGAAGGCATCACCTAGATACCAAATACGCTCGGCACCGGGTGTTGATAAGTCCCGACGAATGCGACTCACGGCATCGTCGCTCTCCAAATCTACTATAGGCTCAAAACCAGCAGAACCGACCTCAAGTCCACGCAAAGCCTTCTGTAATGATTCCTGGAAGGTGCGGCCAATAGCCATTACTTCGCCAACAGATTTCATTTGAGTCGTTAATCGAGCGTCTGCATCGCCAAACTTTTCAAAAGTGAAACGAGGAATTTTAGTGACAACATAATCAATACTGGGCTCAAATGAAGCCGGAGTTGCACCATCGGTAATATCATTTTGCAATTCATCCAGTGTATACCCAACGGCCAATTTAGCAGCTACTTTCGCAATAGGGAAACCCGTCGCCTTTGACGCCAAAGCTGACGAACGAGACACTCTTGGGTTCATCTCAATCACCACTAACCGACCATTTGTGGGGTTAACGGCAAACTGCACATTAGAGCCACCCGTTTCAACACCAATTTCACGCAGCACCGCCAGGGAGGCATTACGCATAATTTGCAACTCTTTATCAGTCAGTGTCTGTGCAGGTGCCACAGTAATAGAATCACCAGTATGAACACCCATTGGATCAAAATTTTCTATAGAACAGATAATGATACAGTTGTCATTGCTATCACGAACCACCTCCATTTCATACTCTTTCCATCCCAGTAACGACTCATCAATGAGTAACTCGTGAGTAGGAGAGAGGTCAAAACCCCGCTGGCAGATTTCTTCAAACTCTTCCCAATTATAGGCAATACCACCACCAGAGCCTCCCATAGTAAATGAAGGTCGTATAATCACGGGAAAGCCAAATTCCTTGGGTACATCCAAAGCTTCTTCCATCGTATGAACAATACCAGCACGGGCACATTCAAGACCAATTTTCTTCATTGCTAAATCAAAGGCATTACGGTCCTCAGCCTTATGAATAGCTTCGTAATTGGCACCAATCAACTCAACATCGTATTGTTCCAAAACCCCATTTTCATGGAGTGCCAAAGCACAATTCAATGCTGTTTGCCCTCCCATGGTTGGCAAAATAGCGTCAGGACGCTCAGCTTGGATAATTTTTGCGATGGTCTCCCACCGAGTTGGCTCAATATAAGTCGCATCAGCCATGGAGGGGTCAGTCATAATGGTTGCAGGGTTAGAATTGACCAGAATGACCCGATAACCTTCTTCCCGTAACGCTTTACAGGCCTGGGCGCCTGAATAATCAAATTCACACGCTTGCCCAATCACAATAGGGCCAGCCCCAATAATTAGAATACTTTTAATATCTGTTCTTTTAGGCATATATTAACATTCTCTATATGTAATTGCTGAGAGCAGACGTAAAGCTAAGCATAAAGCCCCTATATACAACCCTACTCACATTGCGCAATAGTAGATCTATTGCGTCATTAGCTCGATAAAGTGATCAAATAGCAGTGCAGCATCATGAGGCCCAGGACTCGCCTCTGGGTGCCCTTGAAAACTAAATGCAGGTTTGTCAGTCAGGTGAATCCCTTGTAAAGACCCATCAAATAATGATTTATGAGTCACTTTAACGTTAGAGGGCAAACTGGCTTCATCCACCGCAAAACTATGATTCTGACTGGTTATCATCACATGGCCTGTCTCAATATTTTGTACCGGGTGGTTTCCACCATGATGGCCAAATTTCATTTTGACCGTTTTAGCACCACTAGCAAGAGCTAATAGCTGGTGCCCTAAACAGATGCCAAAAATGGGAGTATTGGTTTGCAAAAATTCCTGAATTGCTGCTATTGCATAATCGCAAGGCTCTGGATCTCCAGGCCCATTTGAAAGGAAAATACCATCGGGATTCATCTCCAACACCTCTTTTGCTGGAGTTTCAGCAGGCACTACGGTCAAATCACAACCACGGTCAACCAGCATACGCAAAATATTACGTTTAACGCCAAAATCATAAGCCACCACTTTACATCGCTTATCAACAGCGGGTCTAAACCCTTCACCAAGCGACCAGAAGCCTTCATTCCAAACATAAGGTTCTTTTACAGTGACTTCTTTCGCCAAGTCTAGCCCTTTCAGACCAGAAAAAGACTGTGCAGCAGCGATGGCTTCTGACTCATCAATATCATCCCCTGCCATGATACAACCGTTCTGGGCACCCTTTTCACGCAAAATACGTGTTAAGCGTCTAGTATCTATATCTACAATGCCAAGAATGTTGCGGGTTTTTAGGTAAACATCTAACGACTGTTTACTACGAAAGCTACTTTCAAGCAGAGGCAAGTCACGAATAACTAAGCCAGATACCCAAATAGTAGAACATTCTTCATCTTCTTTATTAACGCCCACATTACCAATATGAGGGTACGTTAAGGTTACAATCTGCTTAGCATAAGAAGGGTCTGTAAGAATTTCCTGGTAGCCAGTCATAGCAGTATTAAATACCACCTCACCCAAGATCATACCATCAGCCCCTATGGATGAACCTCTAAATACACTGCCATTCGCAAGCACTAATACTGCTGGTTTCTTATCCTCAATCAATTGAAAAACAGGTTGTTGGGCCGCTGTCACGGAACCTCCAAAGTTTGGTAAAAGATGACGTGCCTATAAAGCGCCTTCTGTGTCCAGGCGCTACTACCCCGCTGCTCTAAAAGACGCAGGAAAGAAAAGCTGTCGTAAATAATAAAAAATAGCTGTAAAAAAACGAGATAAAAGCCAGCTAAGATACCGTTGCTTATGCTGCTTTCACCTCGCTATTGAGTAGAGCCTAAGCTCTATTTAATTGGGCGGTTATTGTACGGGAAAGAACGCTATGCGTCTAGCAGGCTGTTGATTTTGTCGCTCGACACTACAGTGCCGAATATAATACGGAAAAGCATACTTCATTGAGGCTTTCAAGCATCCCTAGTATGGAGTATGGGGGTTATCTCCTGTCTGTAATGATTAGTCAGTGTTAAGCATTTTTACCCTCTCTTTGGGAAATATAGCGGTAAACGTACTACCTTGGTTAATGCGACTACGAATATGCAGGCGCCCATTATGGCGGACGAGTACGTGTTTAGTAATGGCAAGCCCTAATCCTGTACCACCGGTTTCGAGTGAACGGCTTGAGTCAACGCGGTAGAAACGTTCGGTGAGACGACGAATATGTTGTTGTTCAATACCGATGCCTTTATCGATGACTTTAATATCCAGACCACCAGTAAAGTTTAAACTAACGTTAACTCTAACCACCTTCTGTTGGCGTGAGTAGTTGATGGCGTTGATAATCAGGTTTGAAAATGCGCTATGCAATTCTCGTTCATGGCCTATAAGGGCAAAGCTCTCTCCACACTCTAATTCAATACTGTGTTGATCACTAATAGTTTCTGTTGCATCACAAATCATTTGTAATAGAGGCTTAAGTGGGATGGTTTGAGATGTTTGACTGGTACTTTCTGTTTCAAGTTTGGATAACGCCGTTAGATCATTAATTAGCGTTGTCATGCGTGTAGCTTGTTGATGTATTTGTTGTAATGGCTTTTGCCAACAAGCATCCAGCGGCTGTGTATCGTCCAGGGTTTCAATATAGCCCATAATAACGGTTAAAGGTGTGCGTAACTCATGAGACACATTGGCAACAAAATCTTTGCGCATTTGTTCCAACCTGTAAAGTCGCGTGATATCCCGAACAATCAGTAAACCCTCATTTTCTCCAAAGTGATTTAAACGAAACTCCAAGCGTTGTTCAACATGATTAGAGGTTGGTAGTACCAATGGGATGTCGTGATTATCTGCTTCAAGATATTCCAAAAATAACGGGTTTCGAATAAAGTTGTGAATAGGATGGCCTACATCATTTTTCTTGAGATCCAGTAAATTACGTGAGGCTTTGTTCAACCAAGTAATCGTATATTCCTCATCCAACAGCACAATAGCATCATTAAGTGCAGCGGTCATAGTTTCAACCCGCATAATAACTTTTTTTAATCTTTTCTTCTCAGAGATCTCCCGTTTTTTATGTCGACTTAAGTGGTCAAAAATATTTCCCCAAATACCACTAGCATCAGGGATATGAGAGACTTTATGGCTTTGTAACCAGTGCTCAAGCTGGCGAATTTGAAACAGTGTCCAGGTGATATATAGAGCTGCTCCAAGTAGCAGAACATTCATTAACTCATCCATCATCAAACCTGCTATCAGACAAATAATAAACAAGAAGGTAAGTCGACGAATCTCTAGATGAAAATCATTATGCAAAATAGAACCTTCTTAGATTACGTGGTACTGATATGCAGGGAAAAAGCTTTTTTAGTTATGGGGATGAAGTATAGCTGAGATTGGAGACCTCGTTGAGGGTTTGTCATTATCAAAGCCTGACTCTAAGGCTCATAATTCGCCAGCTTAGCCGAAAAACGGTAGCCTGCTCCACGTACAGTCTGAACAAAACGTCCGTAGGTTTTTAAGGCTTTGCGTAAACGGCGAATATGCACGTCAACGGTGCGCTCTTCCAGGTATACATTGCCTCCCCAAACCCAGTCGAGGAGTTGGCAACGTGAGTATACACGATCCTGATGGGTGAGAAAAAATTCCAACAAGCGATATTCCGTTGGCCCCATAACTACCGGACTGCTATCAATAGTGACTAAATGGTTAGCAGGGTCGAGTAGCAAACCTGCTATTTCAATGGGCTCTTGGGAGTCGATGCCTTTGATTCTGCGTAATACGGCCTTTAGGCGAGCGACTAACTCGCGGACTGAGAATGGTTTGGTAATATAGTCATCAGCGCCCACTTCCAAGCCTTGAACCTTATTATCTTCCTCACCTTTAGCGGTGAGCATAATAATGGGGATAGACGTTGTCAATTCATCCTTTTTAAGGCGACGGGCAAGGTCGATGCCACTGCTGCCAGGTAGCATCCAGTCGAGTAAAATAAGGCTGGGTGGGGAGTCAATAATGGTGCTGTGGGCCTCACGGGCGTCAACCGCTTCTAAACAATGGTAACCTTCCATTTCGAGGGCAATACGTAGCATGTCTCGAATAGCGGCTTCATCGTCAACAATTAAAATGGTTTTGTCGGAGTTCATTCTGACTATCTACATATTAGCTTATTAGTTAGCCTAACATTACATAGTGGTTTCATTGTCATTTTCAGTTTTGTGACAACTAACCATGTTCAAAGGCTTCATCAGGCCTTTTGCTTATTTGAGTGCAAAGTGTGCCACAATCCCTAAAAATATCACCAACCCCACCCAATGGTTATGAACAAACGCTTGAAAGCATGCTTGTGGCTGCCTATGACGAATAAGCCACTGTTGATAAGCCATAAGTACCGCAGCGATGACGACAGCAAGAATAAAGGGTGTTCCCAATTCAAAACGCTGCCCTACCATGAGCCAGCCGATTAAGACCATCAATTGGATTAAAGCCGTAATGATACGATCATTTTCCGCAAATAAAATGGCGGTTGATTTTACACCTATCTGTAAATCGTATTTCCTATCAGTCATGCCATAAAACGTATCGTAGGCTACAGTCCACAATACATTAGTAATGTATATCAGCCAAACCCCAGGATCTATTTTGTCGGTTTGTGCTGCAAAGGCCATAGGAATACTCATGGCAAATGCAGCTCCTAGCACCACTTGTGGCAAGTGAGTATAACGTTTCATAAAGGGATAACAAAAGGCAAGAGTGACTGCTGCAAAAGATAGATAGAGGGTTAGTTGATTAGTCTGTAACACCAGCATTAAAGCACATAAAATGAGAACAACAAACAGCAGGCTCGCCTCTTTAATACTGATTTGGCGACTGGTAATGGGCCTTGACTGAGTACGCCGCACGTATTTATCAATCTTATAGTCCGCAATATCATTAATCACGCATCCAGCCGCACGCATAATAATCACCCCTAAAGTAAAAATCAGCAATATATCCCTATCGGGTATGCCTTCTGCGGCGATCCATAGTGCCCAATAGGTTGGCCATAGTAAGAGCAGAATGCCAATGGGCTTATGAAAGCGCATTAATTCCCAGAAAAGTCGTAGTTTATGCAGAGTGTGGGCAACAAATAAAAACATAGCGAATAGCCAATATTAAAAGTATCAACAGGCTCTAGTGTACCTATTAAACAAATAATAAAACAATGTCTTAATTTTATGGGTCTCCTTTAAGGTTAAAGCCATCGTCAACTTCCTTCTGACTTAAGGAGGTAACGTCTCCAGCGTGATGTTGTCGGGCAACATGGGTGAACTCATCTGATGACCAGCCGCTCCATCACAAATTAATAAGAGATCATCATCAGGATATCAGTTACTCCGCTCTCCAAGAAAAATTTAGGGTAATATTTTATATATATATAACCCGTGGTGCATTCTAAAAAGGTAAGTTGCTCACCCTCGTAAAGACGTTATCATTAATTTTCGACTAAAAATGGTAACAAGATGAGCAACTTACAGACAGTTTACAGCAAAA
>MDLC01000042.1 GCA_001723645.1 Candidatus Endobugula sertula
AGACTGATCACGTTTAATCGCAGGGGGTGATCATTTTCAATTGGAGAAGGTGTTCATCTTGGAGTGGAATATGCAATGGCATCAAAAGGAAGCACAACCGACTCAAAAACCCATGTTTCACGGTCACAGCAAGAAGGCAAATATGGAAAAGGAGAAATCAGTCAGATAGATTACACAGAAAAAGGTGAAAAGAAGACATTCTTTGAATATAAATTGCCTATTTATTTTGACCATGGCGTAGGTGAGCAACCTGAATTAATAGGATATTGTTATATTTACGCTAATCAAACATTGATTTTTGAACGTGTACAATACGGATTTATTATAATCATTGTTAACTCCTTAATTAAAACAGTGGCTCTATGGTTTATATTTTTATTTTTTACTAGGCGTATTATTGCTATGCCACTGAGTGCGCTAACACAAGCAACTAAACAACTTGATCCTAGCGACCAAAAATCATTTCGACACTGCGATAAATTAGATAAAATATTTTATTCTGGTAACGATGATGAGATATATCATTTAACCAATAGCTTTTTAAAAATGCGTGACGCCGTCATAGAAAAATTTGATGAAATAGAACAACAAAACGCCACTTTAGAAGAAAGGGTTAAAGAAAGAACATCAACTATAGAAGAGGTCAATAAGGAACTAAAACACTTGTCTCTACACGATCCTCTAACGGGGTTACCCAATCGGAATTTGTTTCATGACCGTTTGGAACATTTACTGCTTATGGCTAAAAGAGATAACTTTTGTTTTGCAGTAGCCAGTATGGACTTACGTAAATTCAAGGAAATCAATGATACTTTTGGCCATCTCGCAGGAGATGCTGTGTTAAAAGAACTATCAAAAAGAATGCAAGGTGCCATTCGCAGCGTAGATACCGTCGCTCGTATGGGGGGAGATGAATTTGCCTTATTAGTACAAGGAGTTAATGCTGAAGCAGTAGACATTGTTGGAAAGAAAATCGTTGCCTGTACTTATCAACCTATTATATTCGAGCAACAGAGTATTATTGCAGGAGTGAATATCGGGTTTTCTATTTATCCAGATCATGCAAATAATGCAGATGCTTTATATAAAAGTGCTGATATTGCTATGTACACAGCGAAGAAAAATGAAAAAGGGATTGCCGTATTTACACCAATAGTTAACCAGGAGCTGGAACGCCGAGAAATTATTAGCCAGGGATTAAATGATGCTATTGAAAAAGAGCAATTCCAACTTTATTATCAGCCTATCATTTGTGGAAAGACATATAAGGTACACGGTCTTGAGGCATTAATACGCTGGGAACATCCTAAACTGGGTTTCATTCCATCCGGTGAGTTTATACCTATTGCGGAAAGGTCTAACATCATAAAGCTATTAACTGATTGGGTTCTCCATCAAGCATTACTCGATAGTAAACAATTTGAACAATCAGGTTATAACTTAAGTATTTCTGTTAATATTTCAGGTCGGCTTATCAGTGATAGTACATTTAATGTCAATTTTCAGAAAATTATCCAACAATATCAATTTCCCAATGAAAAGATTAAGTTAGAAATCACTGAATCCAGTATGATGAAAAACCCACAACAAGCATTGAAAACGCTGGAACAATTAAAAACATTAGGTGTTAGTATATCTATAGACGATTTTGGTACTGGTTATTCTTCGTTTTCTTATCTCGCTCGCCTACCTGTTGATGAATTAAAAATTGATCGCACCTTTCTTAAAGACTTTAATAAAAATGGCCGAGTTGTTATCCAGGCGATTACTGATTTGGCTCACCGCTTGGAACTTGAAGTCGTTGCAGAAGGTGTAGAGAATAAAGAAGTATTACAACGGATTCAAGAGTTTGGCTGTGATTACTGGCAGGGATACCATTTCAGTCGACCGATTCCACTTACACAATTATTGCAATGGTTAGCAGAGTTTGAAACACGGTCTGAGCAGTAGTGAATAGTAACCTACGAATACTATTTATCAACCTTCTTTATTAGTTATTAACATTTTAAATAACTCTCGACTCTTTAATTTTCGTCCCTTAAGAAGGGGCTTAAAGACTTCTCTAGACAATATTTTTGCCGTTTGACAAACCGATAAACGAGTAAATTCCTTTTTTTGGATCCCGATTATGTCCTGTCCAGAAAAGCGTCTACCAGTCATTCCAAGATGTCTATCTACCGAAACGAAGCCATGTTGTTGCACAAAGAAGTAAAATTTATCGGTATCAAATGGTTCACCTGTATCAGCATCATTCACAAAATTAATACCGTAACCCAATTCATCAAGCAGATGAAATTCAAAACAACGTAAATAAGGTTCTATTCTAGAAGAGGTATCAACTAGAACCTGTAATAGCTCTTCATAAGACATATAGATAAAAGGCGACGGATCATCTTGAGAAAGCAAATAAGTCAACAGTTCATTCACATAGAGCGCACTGTATAAATGGTTACCAAACAAAGTATAGGCTAGCAATCGCAGCTCTACACCAACCAGCGTTTTTAAAACACCATTACCTTGCCAAGAAAGTAATAATGGTATAAATGGCTGCAGCAAATAGCGCTGATTATTTTTGGTCTTTCTGGCTCCGCGGGCCACTAAACTAATTTTTCCGTATTCTTTTGTCAAAGCATCCACTAACAAACTAGTATCACGGTAGGGGCGAGTATGTAAAATATAAGCAGGTTGAAGCTCTATTCTTATAGCCATGAGTAACCCATATAGTGCAGGAAACCTTTCAATGTATTAATGATATGACCATTAAATATCATCATACCCTAAGCTACGTAAGGCCCGCTCATCATCTGACCAACCTGATTTAACTTTTACCCAGGTTTTTAGCATCACTTTACTATCAAAAAGTATTTCCATATCTTCCCTGGCTTGCTGACCTATTTTTTTAATACGTTCACCTTTGTCGCCAATAAGAATACGCTTTTGCCCATTTTTTTCCACCAGAATTAAACCATGAATATGAATTATATTTTTATCTTGGCTAAACTCCTCTATTTCTACTGTCATCTGGTAAGGCAGTTCATCCCCCAATTGTCGAGTGATTTTTTCGCGAATAATTTCAGCGGATAAAAAACGAGAACTGCGATTGGTAATTTGATCTTCTGGATAGAAATAATCATTTTCAGGTAATTGCTGTCGAATAATCTCCAACAGACGGTCCAAATTTTGATTATGCAGTGCAGAAATAGGGATAATTTCTTGTACATTAGTATTTTCAAGTAGTTGCTGCATGTGAGGAAGCAACACCTCTTTATCTTCCATTTTATCCACTTTGTTAATCGCAAGAATGACCGGACATTGATTATCTGCCAAGCGCTTTGCGACTATTTCATCTTCAGGTAACCACTGCAGATTTTCAACAAGAAATACGACTACATCCACATCTTGGATAGCGGTTGTCACAATCCGGTTCATATATCGATTAATGGCTTTTTTTTGTCCTTGATGCAAGCCAGGAGTATCAACAAAGATATATTGAGTGTTTTCTGTGGTTTTAATCCCGATGAGTTTATGTCGGGTAGTTTGGGGTTTGCGGGAAGTAATACTGAGTTTTTGTCCCAAAACATGGTTCAGTAATGTGGATTTCCCCACATTAGGACGACCAACAATGGCAATATAGCCACAACGTGTTATCAATTCAGTCATATACGGTCTTTTCTAATAGCTTAAGTACTTCTTGTGCTGCCTGTTTTTCTGCCTGGCGACGACTATTAGCAGTGGCTTCTACAGGTTGCTGCAATAGGGAAATTTCACAACGGACCGTAAACGACTGCTGATGGCAAGCACCTGATATGTTAGTCACTGTATAAGCAGGTAATGGCAACTTTTTAGCCTGCAATAACTCTTGCAGTGTGGTTTTCGGGTCTTTTAGGTGATCATTAATAGATAAGCTATTAAGACGACTGGAAAACCAAACCAGGATAAGAGTCTGACACTGCTGTGTGTTACTATCAAGAAAGGTAGCGCCAATAATAGCCTCGACGGTATTCGCCAAAATTGATTTTCGGCGAAAACCACCACTTTTTAGTTCTCCCGAACCCATAATTAAATAGTCGCTCAATGACATTTCAAGAGCAAGTTCAGCGAGAGTTTCCCCATTCACCAAGCTAGAACGCAATCGCGATAAGATTCCTTCTTTAACCTCGGGGAACTGGTGATATAAATGCTCAGAAATAGTAGCGCTCAACAAAGCATCGCCTAAAAACTCCAATCTTTCATTATTTGATCTCGAAAAGCTACGATGTGTTAACGCTAACTGCAACAGAGAAATATCTGAAAATTGGTAACCTATTTTATGCTGTAATCGACTAAGATCCGGGGTCATCGTTGTATTGCTTCGCTGAAGCAGAGCTATTCAATAAAGGGTTAAATGGAAGCATGTGGTCATGTTGGCAACCAAAGGAATACGTTTCTCGTCATTCACTGTGACGATTGTGTTAGCCTGTCTAGATTTAAGCTGCATTGGTTCAGTGACCTCTTTGCAGTAAGTATAGGTACAAATACACCTATATAACATTACTTAATACTACCCACACGACTAAAACTTGGCAAACTTAACAAGCTCTCCCAATGCATCCAGATAGCAAATGCTTTACCGACAATATTTTCTTCAGGAACAGACTTCCATACACGGCTATCAGAGCTGTTATTACGGTTATCTCCCATCATATAGTAATGCCCTTCTGGTACTATATAGGAGGTATCAGGCCCATGACTCAAGGGATTTAATATCTTCCGTGTTTGATGAACAGAATCACCCAGCTCTTCTTCATAAAGTTGGTAAAAGGGGCGAGAACTAGGAAGAGTGGCTAATAAAGTCTCTTTAACTTTTTCCCCATTAACAAACAATTTATTATTTTTGTAAATAATTTTATCCCCTGGTAACCCAACAACACGTTTAATAAAGTAGCGTTTTTCATTCGGAGGGAAAAACACCATAACGTCACCACGTTTAGGCTTGGTAATATCTAGGACTTTAGTCCTGGCCACAGGTAACCGCAATCCATAAATAAATTTATTAACGAGGATAAAATCACCCACCTGTAGAGTCGGCACCATAGAAGGTGATGGGATTTGAAAAGGCTCAACGATAAATGAACGCAAAATCAATACTATAAAGAGAACAGGAAAAAATGACTTTGAATATTCAACATAAACCGGATCTTTAGCCGTTCCTGCCACTGATTTTTTATCACGTAAACGTGCAAGTACCAGTGCATCCAATAACCAAATGGTACCACTAATCAGTACTAATAATACTAACACCAGCGGGAAATTAATATCCATGCTTTACCTTAATCATTATCATGAGTTTATTTTCTCTTAAAATGTGTAACGTCAAAGAGCGCTTATTCGTCCATTTTTAATACCGCCAGGAACGCAGACTGTGGTATTTCAACACTACCCACTTGCTTCATACGTTTTTTACCCGCTTTCTGTTTTTCAAGTAGCTTTTTCTTACGGGTAATATCACCACCATAACATTTGGCTGTTACATTTTTACGCAATGCTTTCACCGTTGTCCGGGCAATAATTTGGCCACCCAGTGCAGCTTGGATAGCAACATCAAACATCTGACGAGGAATCAATTCTTTCATCCTCTCGGTCAATGAGCGCCCTCTTGATGACGCATTGTCACGGTGAACAATTAATGCCAATGCATCCACTTTGTCGCCATTAATTAACACATCCAGACGTGTTAATGAGGCTTTTTGGAAACGCAGAAAATTATAATCCAGAGAGGCAAACCCCCGGCTTACAGATTTTAATCGATCAAAAAAATCCATTACCACTTCATTCATAGGCAATTCATAACGCACTGCTACTTGGCCACCTATATACTGCATATCTTTTTGTACACCACGCTTATTCACACAAAGGGTAATGACTGCGCCTAAATAATTTTGAGGCACTAAAATATTTGCTTCAACAATAGGTTCCCGCATTTCATCAATATAAGAAGGATCTGGCAACTTGGATGGATTATCAACATTCACCACTTCACCATCGTTCTTAAGTACTTCATAAACAACCGTTGGGGCTGTTGTAATAAGGTCAAGGTTATATTCCCTCTCAAGTCGCTCTTGAACTATTTCCATATGCAACATACCCAAAAAGCCGCAACGAAAACCGAACCCTAACGCATCAGAACTTTCTGGTTCAAAAAACAAAGACGCATCATTAAGTGTCAGTTTGGACAAAGCTTCTCGAAATGATTCATAATCATCTGAACTAACAGGAAACATACCTGCATAAACTTGGGGTTTCACCTGTTGAAACCCTGGTAAAGATGCCACCTCATCATGACTTAGCGCATGGGTTAAGGTATCACCTACTGGTGCACCGTGGATATCTTTAATACCTGCAACAACAAAGCCTACTTCACCTGCTTTAAGCGTTTTGGTCTCAACGCGTTTAGGTGTAAAAATACCCACGCTGTCAACAACATGGGCCTTGCCAATGGATTTGGCGATAATTTTTTCTTTTACGTTTAAAGTGCCCTGCTTAACGCGTACCAAAGAAACAACACCAAGATAATTATCAAACCATGAATCAATAATCAAAGCTTGTAACGGTGCATGGGTGTCTCCTTGTGGAGCAGGAACTTTTGCCACCAACTCTTCAAGCACCTCATGAATCCCTAAGCCTGATTTGGCACTACACTGTACTGCATCTGAAGCCTCGATGCCTATAATTTCCTCAATTTCCTTAGCCACACGTTCTGGTTCGGCCTGAGGAAGATCCATCTTATTTAATACGGGCAGAACTTCAAGCCCCTGTTCAATAGCCGTATAACAGTTAGCTACTGATTGAGCCTCCACACCTTGAGCAGCATCAACCACCAAAAGCGCCCCCTCACAAGCGGCCAACGAGCGGGAAACCTCATAAGAGAAATCAACATGCCCTGGGGTATCAATAAAGTTAAGCTGGTAAACCTTTCCATCCTCGGCTTGATAATCAAGGGTGACACTCTGTGCTTTAATAGTAATACCACGCTCACGTTCAATATCCATAGAGTCCAAAACCTGAGCCGCCATTTCACGCTCGGATAAGCCTCCACATACCTGAATAAAACGATCAGCCAAGGTCGATTTACCGTGATCAATATGGGCAATAATAGAAAAATTTCGAATATGACTCAGGTCGTTAACCACTATGGGAACACCATTAAAGATAGATAATTAAATTAAAAGCGAGGATTTTACCTTATTGGAGCACTATAAGCTATTTGGGCAGTAAAAACCCAGGAGTGTATCGGAATAAACCACAATTCACAAAAAAGGCGACCTATAGGCCACCTTTTTACACGTATAATGGATCTACTCTTCGATAATAATACTTCTAAATAATGGGGCGCCTTGACGTATCACACGTATAGGCTGAGGTTTATTGGAAGGCAAGGCTTCCTCGCTTTTCAGGTAATCTTCTACAGAAGCAACTTCCTCAAAACCAAGCTGAACAATAATATCTCCTCTTTGCAAGCCTGATCTTTCCGCCGGACTATTGTTTGCAATTGAGCTGATCATTACACCACCAGAGCCTATAGCATCCTGTATTTCTTGAGTAATGTCTTGAATGCCTATCCCCAAACGGGTTTTTTGTGGGCTTGTTGAAGTATTCTTTTGAGTCAGCGGATGAGTGCGAGAACCCACCGTCACGTCAAGAGTGATTTTCTTACCTTTACGCATAACGGTAGCCACAACTGTAGTTCCTGGCCTTATAGGGCCCACAATATGAGGCAAATCTGAGGAAGTTTTTACCTGACGATTATCAAAGGATAAAATAACATCACTCACTTGAAGACCACTTCGAGCCGCGGGTCCATTAGGAGATAATTGAGCGATCAAAGCACCTTGGGGTTTCTTCAAACCAAATGACAAAGCTAAATCCTTACCGATGTCCTGAATAACAACGCCTAGCCAACCGCGCTCTACACTACCTGTTTCTTTAAGTTGCTTAACAACATTTTTTGCCAAATTAGCAGGGATAGCAAACGACAGGCCAATAGAACCCCCAGAACTAGTATAAATTTGTGAATTAATACCAACAACCTCTCCATCCAGATTAAACAGTGGACCCCCTGAATTTCCAGGGTTAATGGCTACATCGGTCTGAATAAACGGCACATAGTTCTGCTGCTGACTGGAAGGAAGACTTCGCCCAATAGCACTAACAATACCAGCACTCACGGAGTAATCCAGACCAAAAGGTGAACCTATGGCCAACACCCATTCACCCACCTTAATGCTATCAGAGTTAGCCAGCTTTAGAAAAGGCAGTTGTTTCCCCTTAACTTTCAGCAATGCTAAATCTGATTGAGGGTCAAGACCTATAACCTTAGCATCAAACTCTCGACGATCTGTTAAACGAACCGTAATATCAGTTGCGCCTTCAACCACATGATTATTCGTCAATAAGTATCCATCGGCGGAAATAAAAAAGCCTGACCCCATAGAACGGCGATTTCTTTGTGGTGCGTGACGATCTTCAAATAACCGACGGAAAAT
Organism: Candidatus Endobugula sertula; assembly: GCA_001723645.1. Classification (GTDB taxonomy): domain Bacteria; phylum Pseudomonadota; class Gammaproteobacteria; order Pseudomonadales; family Cellvibrionaceae; genus Endobugula; species Endobugula sertula. Next base: position 8,523 of record MDLC01000042.1, read on the forward strand.
TTCCGGAACATTTTCAGGTAATTGCTGAGAATGGGGTTGATTACTAAAGGTAGAAGTAGACCGAGTAGTCGTTTCAATCTTTACCACTGCAGAAGAATGTTCTTTAATTAACGTCGTAAAATCAGGGAGTGCTTTTGCCTGGCCAATGACAGGCAAAGACATTAGCAATACGATTAACACATTAATCATTGAAACACTTAACAATCTTAAACTCATTTTACTATAAGCCTCTCTTATGTTTTATCCTTTCATTATTACCATTGGCCCATTGTCAATCAATACAGGCTGTATACGTGGGTCATTTGTTGCCTTATACGTATAGTAACGAATGAGTAAGCCACCTACCAATAACCCAAATAAACCAGCGCCAATTGATATAAACTCGTTTTCTATATAAGTATGGGCAAAACCAGAAAAAGCAATCATCAATAACAAAGGCACTAAATAAACAAATAATGAGCTTTTAACAACAACATCATTGGGAATACCAATAGTGACTAACTGACCAACCTTATAGTCTTGACGGTCTTTTCCAAACAAAAGCACACGAATATATGTTGATTTTATCCCTACTTTAGATAATAGACTCTGCCCGCACCCCTGTTTAGCGACACAGGAATTACAAGTAGATTGCTGGATAGTCTCCACCCAAAGGGCATCTGACTCCATAGCGACAATACGCCCTGTTTCTTTTAACATAATGATTAGACATGTATTTTTTAAAAAGTTTACGGTGATCTTACAGAAACCGCCATTCGCCTCGCAGTCACCGCGGGTACTTCTCCCACTACAGCAACACTATTTGAGGGATCAAATGATAGAGGCGATATCACCGCAACCGTTGCTCCCCGATATGCTGTTACCTTGGGTAGATTCTGGTCACTACCAGAAATAATAAACACTGAAATAGAGACTATTCCATCGGTAAACATCAACATCTGTTCTCCTAGCGCAGTCATTCTGTTACCTGCAGGTGCAAATCCTGCTGGTAACCAACCCACCGACCAGGCACTTTGAAACTGTTCTGTATGGCATGGCTCCACTTCAGGGACCCGCCAGGAGGTCGCACTCTTATCGCTATGTTGCCTTAACGCATGGGTCTCAAAGGATAAACTAACAAATGTTGTGCGCTCAAGAATCTCATCGTTTTGAATAACAAGTGAGCGTAATATCAATCCTGTTTTTGTATCGATGCTAAAACGATAACCATATCTAAATTTGTCCTTAGGTGCAAAATCAATCGTCAACGCTTGGCGCTCCGCAATTCTCTCCTTTCTTTGAATAGTCATACGGTAATAGCGATTTAGATATTCAACATCAAAATGACTGGGCCATAAGCCCCACTTAGTCTTACCCCCACCACAGTATTTTAGTTCTTGCTCTCTAATAATATGTCTGTTGGTACCATCTAAAAACGCTAAGTGCTGCTGCACCTTATGATGCTTGCTATTATAATCAATAATATGTGATAAACGCAGTGTACTTAAAGTCCCATTCGCTTCATAAGTTAATAATGCTTCATAGCTATAGTACCGATTCGCAACAACAATTTTTTCCAATAACTCCTCAAGCTGTAAGCTATCATTATCAGAAATGCCCCTAAACTGAGTACTACCCATCAAAGGCAACAACAGCATCAAAAACAACATGAATACTACAAGGCGACGTAATAGCGCAAAATAATAGAAAAAGTAAGACATTTAAGACCTACCAACAAAAAACACCCAGTTATTCTAAAGCAATAACCAGGTGCTGTAGTGTACTCTATTGAGTGACAAAGGGATTATTTAGGCTCGGATTCGGGTACGCGCTCATAAGAGAGTATACCTTGCTGAGTGTTTTGTGCCGCATTTTGAGCATGTTCTAACAGTAAACGGTTTACCTGCTCCTCTGCTTCTTTTATCTGCTGTTTGGTACTCTCGGTAATATGTATCTTTGCTGTTGGTTTTTGAACCGCAGGGCCGGTACTCACTTTCCTTACGGTTGTACCGCTGGGTAAACTCTTTCTAAAACTACCTGTTACCGGGTGAGAAGGAGCTGGGATAGAATCAACGATCTGATTAGCTGGGTTATCTGGAGCAACAAATTGAACACCAACCACCACGGCTGTAGCTACTGAAGCCACAATGGCAAAACGCCCTAGCCCAACCCAAAGCCCTTGTTTTAGAGAACGCTTAATCGTTGAGACTCCTGCCTCATCTGACGATGAATGAACTGGCTCGTCAGCAATAGCTGCGCTAATATTTAACGATAAATCACTGTAATTAATTCTGGGAGTTTTCTGCTTTAAGTTAGCGCTAACAGCTTGATAACCTGCCCAATACTTACGTAATACCTCATATTCAGCATCATCAGTTTTTAATAAGCGACGTAACTCAAGTTCAGTAACTTCACCATCCACCAAGGCAGAGAGTGATTCTTTCAATTCTTGTCTTACAGCTGCTTCACGCATTCATTTACCTACATTTAGAAACCTATGACTTACTGTTAATTCTATCAACCATAGCGCCACACTACTACTTACATTAACATACCCGTACAAGCCGTGAACATCGCACTCAACCAAACCTGTAAATTAGGACTAACCAAATTCAACAAAGTTCACCTCTTCAATAACATTATTTTACAAAAGACACCGATCAAATTTTATTTTCTTTTGATTCAATTGGTTACTGTCACAAACCATTCATCAAAGGTTGTACTACCCTATCTATGGCTTCTCGAGCACGAAAGATACGGGACCTTACCGTCCCCACAGGACACTCCATAACATCAGCAATTTCTTCATAACTTAGACCCTCCATTTCACGAAGAGTAACTGCGGTTCTTAAATCATCAGGAAGTTGTTTGATAACTTGTTGTACCGCATTGTGCAACTCATCCCGAAATAGATTATTTTCTGGAGTATCCATATCCTGTAAGTTTTCATTACTGCTATAATACTCTGCATCATCAATGTCCATATCAGATGCAGGCGGGCGACGACATTTTGAAATCAAGTAGTTTTTTGCGGTATTAATGGCGATACGGTACATCCAAGTATAAAACGCACTATCACCGCGAAAGTTCACAAGCGCTCTATAAGCCTTGATAAAAGCTTCCTGAGCAACATCATGCACATCGGCTGAATCGCGCACATAGCGATGTACTACGGCAATAATTTTATGCTGATATTTCAGTACCAAAAGGTCAAATGCCCGCTTATCGCCTTGCTGGACTCTCTCCACCAGCATTTGGTCACTATCTTTCTCTGGCGCCTTAGCTTGGTTATTCCCCAAAATTTTCCCCTAAAATAACTATATAAGATAAGCTCTTATCCGCCTGTAACGATGCCCACTATAAACAACATTAAAGCATATAGTCTTGCTATTATTTTTCTGCCCATTAGGACCCATGAGCAATTAATAAGTTCAAAATGCTATACTGGCAAACCGACTCACGCTTCTAGCTTATTTATTGCGGCCAGTATGAAGCTTAAAAAGACAGCCATCTGGAAAACCAGAACCTATTAGAGTAAGTAGTTTACCAATGAAAACCCATTTTCGTCACGATGTTCTCATCATTGGCAGTGGCGCTGCCGGTTTGACCTTAGCCCTAAACTTGTCTTCCGTAGGCAACATTGCTGTTATCAGTAAAAATAGACTAAAGGATGGCTCCACTTGGTACGCTCAAGGAGGGATTGCTGCCGTCCTCAATAATCAGGATTCTATCGATGCTCATGTTAACGATACACTCAACGCAGGTGCAGGCTTATGCCATGAATCCGCGGTTCGTTTTACTGTCGAGAACAGCGCTGACGCTATCCAGTGGCTCATCGATCAAGGAGTGGATTTTACCCGTAATAGTAATGGCCAAGAATACCATTTAACACAGGAAGGAGGCCATAGTCATCGGCGTATTATTCACAGTGACGACTCTACTGGGAAAGCAGTCCACAGCACACTGATAGAACGCGTTAAACAAGCCGATAATATTGATATTTTTGAGCAACATATTGCTATTGATTTAATCTTGCAGACAGATAACAACAGCCCTCGTCTACGTTGCAGTGGCGCTTATATTTACAGTCGTAGCCAAGATGTCACCTGCACATTCGAGGCCAAAGTTGTTATATTAGCTACCGGAGGAGCTAGCAAAGTCTACCTGTATACCAGTAACCCAGACGGCGCCTGCGGTGATGGTATTGCTATGGCATGGCGAGCAGGTTGCCGGGTTGCCAATATGGAGTTCAACCAGTTTCATCCTACCTGCTTATATCATCCAAAAGCAAAAACTTTACTGATTACCGAGGCATTAAGGGGGGAGGGCGCTCACCTGAAGTTACCTAATGGAGAGCGTTTTATGCACCGTTTTGACGAGCGAGGGGAATTGGCGCCACGGGATATTGTTGCTAGGGCTATCGACCATGAAATGAAGCGATTGGGGCATGATCACCTATATTTGGATATTAGCCACAAACCAAAGGAATTTACCAGTAGTCATTTTCCAACCGTTAAAAAACAATGCCTAACGTTTGGTATTGATATCACTACAGAGCCTATTCCTATTGTACCTGCTGCACATTATACCTGCGGTGGCATTATGGTTGATCAACATGGGCTGACCGATCTCAACAATCTTTACGCGATAGGGGAGGCTTCATTTACAGGTTTGCACGGAGCGAATCGTATGGCAAGCAACTCATTACTGGAGTGTATCGTTTATGCACGCTCAGCAGCTGATCATATCCGACAGCAGCTCCCCCTTATAAGGGCAACGGAAACACCTCAGGCCTGGGATGATTCCAGAGTAACGGACTCTGATGAAGATGTTGTTATTTCCCATAACTGGGATGAGTTACGACGTTTTATGTGGGACTATGTCGGTATTGTACGCACCCATAAACGCCTGGAACGAGCCCAGCACCGAACCAAGCTTTTACAAAAAGAAATTGCGGAATACTACAGCAATTACCAAATCAGCAATGACCTCATTGAGTTACGTAATCTGGTTACTGTCGCCCAGCTCATCATCCGCTCAGCCTTAGAACGCAAAGAAAGCCGTGGCTTACACTACTCATTGGATTATCCTTCATTGAATAACATTAGCCGCGATACTATTTTAGTGCCCACCAACTTGGCGGCACAAAATATTATCGTGAAGCATCGATAATCAATCTCGTTGTTACACGCAGCCATCGAAATCCATCAACACTACAGCTATCAAAAACAATAGGCAAAAGCTTTCTTTTGCCTTGTCCATTTTCAACAAGCAACATCAACAGAAAAGGAGACCAAAAATAACAATCAACTATGAGATAGCGCCTGTCTGCCTGCCCCTTGACAATAAGCCACCAGCCACGATGTAGATAGCGCACTTGATATATCGGTTGCCAACACCAGAATAAGGTGTGTATTAATAAACATGTTAATACCCATAAACTCAATAATAACTGAGCATAAGTGGCAAGATTGGCATTTAAAATAGCAAGTAAAACGATGGTATGCAGCAATACCAAACACCTCATCCAACAACGGGAGGGGGTAATATAGAGACCAGCAGGTAATGTTGGTGTTTTACTGAACTTTAGTGCCTGTATGTTCACGAATGATCTTCACTATCCTTAGTAACTCAGAATCATCAGGGTCCTGCCGCTTTAAAAACCAGCCAAACAAGTCCTGATCCTGCTCTTTCAATAAGCGCTGATAACGTTGTTGGTCTGCCTCACTTAATGTAGGGTAAACATGTTCAACAAAAGGCATTAACACAAGGTCCAGCTCTAACATACCTCGCCGACTGCCCCAAAATAAACGATTTTTTTCCATTGCCTTCTCTTTTAAGTACTTCTTCTTCTAAATAAAATGACGTACTGGTATAACGCTAGTCAGCTTACGGTTTATAATGGCTCTGGTCAATTCGCCTATGGTCTTTACTATAAAACAAGCCCCTTATATGAATAATATCAATACTGTCTGTCAAATCGATAACCATTCACTATTACTGGTTCGAGGGCCTGATGCAAGGAAATTCCTACAAGGGCAAGTCACCTGTGATATTGAACAGCTCAGTATCCAAACGACTGATAATGGGGACTTACTAACAACCTCTTTGGGAGCCCACTGCACGCACAAAGGTAGAATAGTTTTTACTTTTCGAGCTCTACCTCTAGATGAGCATACCATCGCTTTAAATCTCCCTGCAGATATGATGAACATCGCCACAACCGCTCTCAAGAAGTATATTGTGTTTTCTAAAGCAGAACTCATTGATGCAAGTGAAGAATATAAAATCATTGGCGTTCATAGCGAATCAGCGACTCAACAATTAACAAACGTAATCCCTAACCTACCTTCGACAATAGATACTGCCATTAACCATGAAAAAGGTATTATTATCTGTCTCTCTTCGGGCAGATACGAACTATGGTTAACCCAGAAGCAATACACTACTATTGTGAAACTCTTCACTGACTATCCCCTAAGCAGCGGACAATACTGGGATTTTGCTAATATCAACGATGGGATTGGTGAAATACAAACTGCCACCAGTGAAAAATTTACTCCCCATGCCATTAATCTACAATCAACAAGTAGGGGAGTGAGCTTCCAAAAAGGGTGTTATACTGGGCAAGAAGTGGTCGCTCGCATGCATTACCTAGGGAAACTTAAAAAACAAATGTTTCTCTTTGAGCTTCCCAGAACATTAATAGATGAACTACCGAAAATAGGACATCCACTTTATTCACCAGGTAAGTCCCAAAGCATTGGAGAGATCGTACTCATTGCAGAACATGGAAGCGAAGTACATTTGCTTGCCTCTGTAACAGTTGAGCAAGCCAATCAAAACTTAATCTATGTCGATCAGACTTGTCAGAAAAAACTTAATTTACTGCCTTTAAGTAAAGCATCATCAGCTTAAATATTTACTTATAACAACAATTCGGATGCCCTAGTATGAGTCTTATCGTAAAATTTGTCTGCTTTATTCTTGTATTAGGGATTGCCGGTTTATTTGTGCTCAAAAAGCCTGATGGAACTCCCTGGTTATCTGTTAACGAGTTTATCCCTGACACCAGTATTATTAGCAGCAAAGCAGCTTCTATGGTCAACACACTAAAGGATACCACCAACCCATCAACAAAAGAAGCCGCCAGCGAAGAAATTTACCGTTGGCAGGACCAAAAAGGTCATTGGGTGTATTCTGACATGCCTCCTACTGATCAAAATGCAGAAGTCATTCATGTAACGGGCAGCTTAAACAAAGACCTAGCGGAAAAAACAACACCAACAAATACACGCAGCGAATCAACAACAGCCACTGCGGAATCAATAAGTACAAGTATTGGCCCAACTTCGTTATCCCCAGAAAAAATATCCGGACTCCTGGAAGAGACTAAGAAAATTCAGCAATTAATGAACAATAGGCAATCTCAATTAGATAATGCCAATTAAAACAAGGTAACCCCAATACCAGAAAAACAAAATGAAGTGTAAAACACCATTTGTAGCCAACACAATAAAAAGGCAACTCAATCATAGATATTTTTCTTCTTCCAACCAGCCTCCTCTTCAAATTGAGCCCATTCTTTATTTTCGTTACTTTCTATCAACGGAGTTGCTTCGCCTTCTTCCACTACACTCTCTTTATGATGCTGTTCCTGTTCTTGTTTTAACATTTCTGCATCCATTAAGGGGCTGAGTTCTTCATTAATATATTGTATTTGCTCCTTGTAGTTACTCGGTGTTTCTTTGGTCAACAGCTTCTTTGCTAGATCATAGTAGTGGATTGAGAGTCTATTCTTACCAATATCAAGGGATTGTCTGGCGGAAATAATATAACCATCAATGGCCAGCTGTGTTGTTAATCCTTTTATTAATAAGCGATAGTGTCCATACTGTTTTTGAGTAATATGCTTTTTTTGTACTGATTTTTGTAAAAAGCGACCCAGCAGGTTCATATACTGCCGCAATTCGTTAATTTGTGCAGCACTTTGCAGGCGAATATTTTTTTTGGTTCCTGATGTACGGATGATAGTTTCCAATTGGGACGAATGAATCTTTAATGACTCCACATGCTGTTTGTTCGTAGGATCTAATTTAGTAAGCTGTTGGTAAGCATCAATAATACATCGATAAACAAAGACATGGATTTCTTGGGGGAGAAAGTTTTCAGGAAAAACACTCATTAGAGTATTATGTCGGGCTAAGATTGGTTAAGGCTTATTTAGGGTCACTAAGGGCGCGTGTAGAGAATGGTATCGGGTGTTGGCCAATCGTCGACTACTGGGTAAGTCCTCAGTTTTAAAGTATTGGCTGATAGTTCGACAGTATCTTTAAGTGGTTGTTTCGACATGGATACTTTCTTTCATTAAAGTATTGACAGGTCGTGCTATGATCCATAGAATGCGCACCTCTTCTGATGACTGTACCAGTCATGGAGTATAGGGTCCCCTTCGTCTAGTGGCCTAGGACACCGCCCTTTCACGGCGGTAACAGGGGTTCGAACCCCCTAGGGGACGCCATTTTCCTACGAGTAGAGTACTTAAGGGCTTAAAAGGAGTGTTCAAAAAGCGGGAATAGCTCAGTGGTAGAGCACAACCTTGCCAAGGTTGGGGTCGCGAGTTCGAACCTCGTTTCCCGCTCCAAATATTCTTTTAAAATCAATGAGTTATATATAATCTCTGTGGTGAGCGCAGTGTGACCAGCATTCGTAAGTCTATGATAAGTCTGCTGTTAACCCTGTGTCATCATTATGAAATTGAGTGAAGCAAGAAAAATAGTTGAGCGAGAGATACTTTCATCACAGCCGGAATGTGCCATTATTGAAAGTGCTACGCTTGAATATTCTAGCTGCTTTGTTTTTTATTACCAAAGTAAAAAGTTCATTGAAACAGAGAACTTTGATGAAATGCTTGTAGGACAGGGGCCAGTCTTTGTAAGTCGAGACAATGGGGAGGTCTATGAAACCGGTTCGGCATATTCAACAGAGCATTATCTTAAAGCTTTTGAGCTTTGCGGTAACCCTTATGGTCAGCCAACAAATAAGGTAAAAATAGTCGGCTGGAATGAGGGTGCAAATAAAGTTCAAGCCACTAAGTTAATAAAGGCGGTATCTGGTTTAGGTTTGTCTCATGCAAAAGCAATAGTTGACACGGTACTTTCAAACAAAGAATCTTTGTTTGAAGTTAATACTACAGAAGACGTTGAAAGTGTAGTGACCAAACTTAATGAGTATGGGTTTATTTCTAAGCAGTTGTGGAGCAATCAGAGCCAATAATTTCGCCAATTTGGCGTAATTCCTCTCTGCTTGGTAATAGTTCAGGTGTTCTTAAATTCCAAACAAGTTTAAAGCGTTCAAAAGTTTTTAATACCCACCAGCCTGGATCAGATTGCCCTTGATATAGGCCAATCTTTGCTGAACCTGGAAAGGCATGGTGGTTGTTATGCCAGCTTTCGCCAAAGGTAATTAGACCAGCAAATTTAACGTTGTAGCCTTGTACTCCGGCACCATCTACATGCCAGTCTTGATGTCCTTTTCTATGAGCGAAATACCCAATTAGCCAGTGGCCTGTTACACAAACTGCTACTCGCGCACAAATGCCCCATAGCACTAGACCCCAACCACCAATCACATAAAATAAGATGGCCCAAGGGAGTTGTTGTAGCATCGTTGTTCGTTCAATAAATTGATAAAACTTATCTTTTTTAACACGATCTTCAACATCTAATATAGGCGAGTGTTTTAACTGTATATCACAGTACATTTGCCACCAGGCATCCCTAAAAAATGATTGTCTGTGCGCAAAGTAATCATGGCAATGTGGCTTTCGCTGCGCCCAATCACGGATATCGTGGGTATAAATCATCGTCATTGGGCCACCGAGTCCAACTAGTGTACCCAAGTAAACCAAAATATATTCAAGCCACAGAGGGCACTCAAAACTATTGTGAATAAGCCTGCGGTGCATCCCTAGCGAGTGGTCGAAGCAGAGGACAATTGCTGTTGTTAGTAGGAACACTAGAAGATTAGTGAAGGAGGAGTAAAAAATGATACCGATAGCCGTACCCATATACATTGAGGTAACCCATAATGATTTTTTCATTGACCAAAATACTGTTACTTTAGAGGCATCGGTATTGCCATTTTCAATAAATCTGGGCTTATCAACCCCATTTTTATGTCTTGCCATAGTATTTGCTCCCCTTATTCTTGCTATTTATCCTGCATCAGGTAATATTTAGCTAACTATCTAAATACAGTTAATATACTCCAGTTAGATAATTAGTCAACTAGCTAAATACTATTTAAAGAGAATGATTGTGGAAAAAGTATTCCAGGCTCTATCCTCGACCGTTAGAAGAAAGATTCTTGCCTACCTATCTGGCTCAAGTATGACCGCTGGTGAAATTGCCGAACGCTTCGACATCACCAAACCTTCTTTATCAAAGCATCTTAATGTGCTTGAAAATGCGGGGTTGATTCAAGGTGAGAAGAAAGGCCAATATATCCATTACAGCCTCGTTCAAGATAATTTAGTAAACACTTTGAATGGTTTTGTGCAGGAAGTTTGTCCTGTATCTAGGCCGCTTAAAAAGGAAAGTAAGGGCAAGGTAAATAGCAATAATTAAACTTTTTAGATGAATTGGTCTGCCCCTAACTTTACAATCATTGTCAGATCAAATGTAAACCCGAAACAGAAGCATTAGTTTTTATCTGACCTTGTAATAAAATGTTGTTAAGAAATATCAATGACTGACTTTTTTCTGGCTCTGTTTAGTTTTTGAACTTTATATTTTGCTTGATTTTCTAAGACTCTATTTATATTTAGCATCCACCCCAAATCTCGGCCTATAACAAGTTCTGTCAGCTTAGCATGATGGGTATTTTTCATTGGAATAGGTTTAGCTTGAAAGCCATATTTCTTTGCTAATGCTAAAACTTCAGGTGCATTATCATAAGTCATAATAAAGTCGCCTTCTAACTCGCTGCACAGTTGGAAAAGATGTTCGTGGTCTACTTCAAAGTAGTTGTAAAGTCTTTTTCCTGCCTTTTTCCCCCCAGCAGTGTAAGGGGGGTCAATAAAGAATACAACATCGGGATCATTCATATATTCTTCAATAACGAAAAGAGCATCCTCTTTTCTAAATTCTAATCGGTTACGGTGTAAATCTATTTCTCTAATTCTCTTAGCTAAGGTTTCTGGATACCATCTTGAAAGTACTCCTTTACCTGCTTCTCCTTTTTTCAGAAAACCTGATCCTGATGCGAGAATGCCTCCATGATTACATCTATTTTTAAGAATAGTTTTGAATGCTCTTTCTCTGATTGACTTTGTAGGCTTTACAATCTCCTTTGAGGCATTTTCGTGATTCATTTCAAAATTTAGTATTCTGTTAGCCAGCCAATTTGCATTCCCTGTTGTCACTGCTTCCCAAACGGCAGCAACATCTTCATCTAATTCAATCATTAATGCAGATTCAACAAGCCTTTCATAAACTGAAGTTAATGAAACAATTCCCCCGCCAGCAAATGGCTCTATCAGAATTCTGGGTTTCATATCTTGGCTTTTCAACCATTCTCTAAGCCTTGGGACAAACCAGGTCTTTCCACCTGGATATCGGAATGGGCTCCTCTGAGGTACTGAAGCAACGTTTACAACTTTTGTATCTTTAATCTCATCATAGAGAAATAAGTTTTCTTGCCTCATGGTTGACTCTCAAATGGGTTGTCAATGGTTTTATTAATAGGTTCGGCCTCCAGTTTTTCATCTACTTTTTCTTGAAGTACATTAATAAATTTTTTAATATCGCCTACTCTAGGTTTGGTAATTATATTGAGTGATTCAATAAATTTGGTATAAATTATTTTTGTTTTTTTCAAACTAAATCCAGTCTTAGAGCTATTGTCTACTAAGTCATATACTAACCAAGCGACCTCCGCTTCACTTTTTTTGACCTCATTTAATTTCGGAAGAGTGTTAAAAAAACTACTGTCCATTGCTACAGCCATTTTTTTATTCCACTCATTTAAAATACCTCCTTTGTAAAGCATTTGAGGAGCAAGTCTTTTTCTAGATGATGACAGAAAGTCAGGCCGGGGGAAATTGGGCTGGCTAGACCAGTCCATATCTGCATTCTTTCTACAGTCAGACATGAAATATGCAAAAGGGTCTCTCACGTTGCCAGAAATATAAACGGCTTGTATTTCTAAGGAACCAAAATCGTACACTTTCCCATTTTCGTCATATGCAACAAGTACAACATCAATATTTCCAGCTGATTTACCGTAGTAATCAACTAGTCTAACTTCGGTCAGGGAAGTCCAGTTAGCGCCTTCATCAAAGAAAAAATCTGCTGCATCATCTGTTATTAGCCAGTCCTCACGAAAGCGTATAGGGCACGTGATAACAGGCTGATCATTGTAGTTAACACTACATACACCTAAAGGGTTTTTGGCTTTGTCTTTTGTACAGCTCGGCACCTTGTTATTGAAAGGGCACAGTTTCCTTATTCGGTATCTATCTGCTCTTTCACTAAAGTCATTAGGTGAATGTCCGAAGACTTCAGCTAGGGGCTGTGTTACTTTCGTCATTTAAGCTCTCATCATGCTTTCTATTAATTTTTAATCAGCACATAAGCATCTACTATTCCCGCTATTAATATAGCGAATTAGAATAAGTTTTTGCTGTAAACCCTTTTAATTCAAAGGGTTAGCTGGGCTTTAGTGTTTGTTGTGTATTTGTTGATAGTGTCCATCTTGTAAATTTATTATACTTTATTGAGGACAGTATTATTCACTTTGCGGTTGTAGAGGGTTGTAGAAACATACAACCCTGTATAAATGCTAAATCTAGCTAGCATTCATGTTATTTGTGTTTATAAATTCATCAACAGTTTTTATGTCGCTATCATCAACAGTTTTTTCTGGCTGTTCGCTTTCTCGACCTTGTAAGACTAACTTAATGTGTCTCTGTCTATAGCAATCCAATAGTGTTTGTATTGCTTTTTCCGTTGTGTCAGCTCGTGATAACCCAAATAATCCACGTACTATGGGCTGCTCAAGGGCTTGTTCAATCTGTGAATCTAGGTTGTGATACTCATTCATCAGTGCTTCAACAGTATCATTAGCAAGATGACTGCTAATCACTATGCCATCTCTAATACGGTATGGGTTGATACTATAAACTGGTGTTAGATCTGGATTGATAGGTATTTTCTGTTCTTCTTGGTTTGCCTTTTGTCTTAGCGCATCGACATCTAATCCTTGTTCGTCGTAATAATTGATTAAGGCGTCATTTTCAGCATCTTTAAGGATGCGTTTCCCATTCTCAAACTGTGAAAGATAAGCCCGGTTGACTCCGGTTTCTTTGGCTTGTGATAGGTTTAGTAATTCTCGTGCTTCAATGGATTGTTCTGGTTGTAGTAAGGTTTGCATAAATAATGGTCTCATGGGTTGTTTAAAGTTTGGGTAAAAATCAGTGTTATTCGCTGTAAACACTGTAAAAACAGGGGTTTAACAGGTTTGTTAAACTAGGTTGTATCGGTTATTTCATTGATGTTTCGCCTCTTTGTTTCCGGTTAATTGGGTGTGTTAATCAGTGTTTCTGGTTGAGTTGCACGGTTTCATTGTCTATAGATGCAACTGCGCAACCGGAATAAATAGGGTCGTCGAGTTGCAGGGTTGCATGGCTATATAAGGAAACTCTGCAACTGTCTATAACAGCCCCTCTTGCTGGGCTTGTTTGGCATAGCGTGAAATGGTGGATTTGTTTAAGGCCAGCTCGATAGAGATATCTTTCTGAGATAGTCCGCCCTTAAGTAACCGGATAACTTTCTGGTAATTGGTCTCTTCCAGGGTGTTGTATTCCCAGTGGTAACAACCATCCTCCTCAACCATCAAGGCGACCTCGAAGGGTTCGGCATCATCACCGGTAAACCCCCGTGCTTTTTCAAAGTGAGCCTCAAATCTGGCGCCTTCACTGGCTTTGTAGTCTTCCGGTCGTTTTAGAGCGATAACGGTATCTAGTACATCTTCCCGCTTGCTGGTGCCGCGTTGATTACCGCCTTTGCCTGCATGGTGAATTAACAGTACCGAAACACCATTAGCTCTGAGGGTTAGGATGAAGTTTTGTACTGAACTCCAGCTATCGGCCTCGTTTTCATTACCACTGCGGCAGAGGGTGGAGATATTGTCAATTACGACTAAATCCGTGTTATTAACAATGTTTGACAGTTGTTGCTGGTGATCAAACCGGGAAATATCAGGCATTCCGGTCTGTTGTAAATCCGGTGTCATAATCCTTAACATCTCATCGCTAACCGGCCCACGGGTTAATTCAATGGCTTTTAAACGTTGTTGAAAGTCAGAGGCTGGCATTTCCCCATTCAGGTATAACACTCTGGCAGGCTTGGGTGGCTTCCAGCCCAGAAAGTCTTGGCCTGTTGCAATGACATAGGCTGTTTCTAGGGCAAAGAAGGTCTTGCCCACCTCTCTGGGGGCGTACACCATTGCCAAGCCTTGGCGGGGGCTAATAGGAAGTCTCTAGGTGGGATATGTTGACGACTAAAGGCCGCAGCCCCAAGAATCGTAAAATACGATTTGGGAGCCACGGGTATAGGCTGTGGTTGGGTTGGCATGGGTGGATAATCCGTCGGCGGTAAGTCACTATATTCGTCGTTGATAAAGTTTTATTTTTTCGCTAAGGTTTCTGATAAAAATCTATAAGCAGTCAGTTACTTGGAAAATACACAGTCAACAATCTGAGCTGATCTTCTAAGCCTAACAATATGAACCGGTTTAAGGTCAATACGCCAAAATCTAAAAGTGAGAAGCCAACTGGTTAAATCGAAAAAAATAAATAAAAGGGCTTGAAATGCTGAAATGAATGCCGGGGAATCTTAGGGAATAATGAGCAATTGTAGGGGAGGGAAAAGCAACTTTGTATTAATGAGAAAAGAAGGGGAAATTTGAGTAAAAGCAGCCTGATTAACCACAGTGTTAAACAGGCTGTTATCGTGCTTGTAACCGGTTAGTTTGTTGTAATAACAACCGCATCCAGCCAGTTTTCAATGTGAATCACCTGTTGAAGCTCTTGTTCAAGCAGCTCATTAATCCATCGACCCGTTAACCATAAGCCCAAGTGCCAGTCATCTGATTCTATTTGATCATGGAGAGGGCGGATTAAGGCTTCAATGGCATGGAGAAAGAACCGGAAGCGGTGGGTATTGTCGTCATGTGCCTCTCGGAGGGCCGAAAATTGAGTCTCCAGCTCAGTTTTGAAGGCTTCAAGTGATATTTTTGTTGGGTGCAGGGGTGAACCTGACTTATCATTGCTGTTAGTCATAATAACCTCGTGTGTAGGTTGTTGTGATTAGCTGGCCGGGGGTGTTCGTTGCACCTTCGGCTAGCGCCTTATGCTCAGTTAGTCTTTATTGCATTTCACCTCCTCAAATGTAATTTTGTTTGTTTTTTCGTCTATTTTTGCTGCGGATACTCCACCATCTGGAAGTAGTCTATAACGGCTTTTAGGGCTTATATTTTTGCATGGCCCATATTCATAATGATCAGCCAAACCCACAATAATCTTAACTGCTTTTGAAATATAGCCATCTACTTTTGGCGGTACGTAGTTAAGCAATATTAATATGTGTGCCAAAAAAATAGCGGCTGCTGTTGGCCTAGCAATGCTTATCATGTTGATAGATTGACCCTTGTTATTAGGCAGTATTGTTTTTTTAACTGTGCCCCAAAAAAATCTTATTAGTAAGATTGGCATATAAACGGTGTAATAGATCAATAACAATATCGAGACCAAATATGCTAGAACTATTGGAATAGATAAAATGGTTAATATATTTAAACTGTTATCAAAATAAGTCGGATAGATTCCCGTTGCTTGATTGATCAGATTTTCTGCTACAACAGCTGCAATACTTGTAACAAGGGCGCTGGAAGGCAAAGTGATAATGATTGAAGTAATAATTGGTATCCTTTTTACCCAGGAGATAAACTCCCAGCAAAAACCTAAAGCAAGAAATAAGGAACCAATATAAAGGAGTATCATTCCACCTGCAAGTTTAAGCGGCCCGAAAATTATGATAAAAAAAGCTGCGGTAATAGTGAGAGCAATACCTGAAAAGTAAAGGGATGTATAGTCAATTGGCCGAAGAGCCAGATTGTTAATGGCTGCTAATAGGTCTTTTAATCGTCTAGTTATTTCCATTTTTTATCCTAATAAAGCTACGGCTTCCGCCTTATGATCTGGTGCTAAGTGTGCATAGCGGAGCGTCGTATTCAAATCGGCATGGCCGCAAAGTTCTCTAACCGTATTTAAGGGAACGCCTTTCATCACCAATTGAGAGGCGAAATCATGGCGCATATCGTGCCAACGAAAATTAGTTATTTGTGCGACCTTTAAAATATTACCCCAAGACTTCCTTACATTATCCAGCCTGCCGCCTTTCTCTTCGTCAGCGGGAAACACACGATTATCGTCTGTTTTAGGCGCTTGTTTTCGCCAATTTTGCAATGTTTCAAGAGCGAGAGGGCTTAGGGGAATATGGCGAGTTTTATTGGATTTGGAGGTTTCTGCATGAATGGTAATCGTCTGTGTATCAAAGTTGACCGCTTGCCACTGCAAATCGAATGCTTCACCTCGCCGTAAGCCGGTTTTTAGCGATAGCGTAATTAGAGGTGTCATTCTGTCGCCATAAGAGCACTCTAATAAACTAGGGAGCAATTCATAACCCCGCTCTTGCCGGTGTAGGTTGGTTCGTTCGCGAGCTTGTTTTATGTCGTTATCTCGCGCTTCTAATGCAGAGTGAAGCCGCTGTTCTTCCTCTGGGGTGAGATAGCGTACATTAGGGTTAGTATCGACCTTTAATGGCCTTAGTTTTTTGAGCGGGTTTTCGCTAATCACTTCCCATTCAACGGCTTTGTTAAGGGCTGATTTTAAGGTGCTGGTACAGCGGTTAATGCTGCTGGCTTTGCCGCCATTTTTGCGTTTTTCAGTGCGCCACTTATCTACTAGGGAAACGGTAATTTCATGGAGGGGGAGGTTGTAGTAATCGGAAAAGCTGTAGTCCAGACTGTCCAGCGTCACTTGTCCGCTTTTCTGATTGGTCAGTGCCCACGTTTTGTAGTGGTCATCAATGAAGGCTTTAAGTGTTTTCTTTTGTGCGTCGACAGCGGCTTGTTTGTTTTGGCTTTTCTCGGCTTGTATGTCGATACCGTCAGCCACTTGAGCGGCATACTTAATCGCCTTGTCTCTGGCTTGTGCTGCGCTTAATACGCCGAATTGACCTATTTTAATTCGCTGGCGTTTTCCCGCTGTTGTGTAGTACGAGTAGTAAAAGCCCATATAGCCTGACGGCTGAACCCTAAGCAAAAAGCCTTTTATATCAGTGTCCAGCACTTCATAGGGCTTCTCAACAGGGCTAAGTGACTTGATTTTAGAGGTGGTTAATTTTGCCTCGCACTTTCTATCAATCCATAACTGATTGATAGCGACTTTACCATTAAGTCTTTGGTAAGTGTATGAGTCCACCGCATATTGCACTCTGGTTTGTTTTCAATAATATACTCTACAGGCGTCTTTAAGCCCAAGCCTTTGTGTGGACGTAGGCTGTTATATTTCACCAACCAGTCCGCCAGCTGCTCGTTAAAACGCTCAAGATCGGTGAACAACAATTCCTCATGGTAATCGACAAAAGTTTCTTGTAGTGTACGATTGAAACGCTCACAAACTGCATTCATCTTTGGCGTACTGGGATAAGTCCATAAGTGGGTAATCTGGGCATCCGTTAATAAGGCATCAAATTCTCCCTTAAACTCACTGCCGTAGTACGTTTTGAATAAGCCAGCAAAAGTCAGCCATTTACCTCATGATAATGATGCACTAATTATTCATTAATGATG
>MDLC01000043.1 GCA_001723645.1 Candidatus Endobugula sertula
GATATTGAAAATTTGCTGCCCTGGAAACCAGCAGAAAACTCAACTGACTAGAACCCTGTTGTTCGATTCGCGCTTACGTTGAAAAAATGAATTAGAATAAGACTTCCTTACAATCAAGGGGTTAGCATGAAATCGCCTTCCCAGTACACTCGCCCAACTGGAGAGGGTATTTCGTGCTCCGAAAACCTATTGCCGACAAGTACATGCGTAGAGACTTTTGATGGAAAAAATCATATTGAATGGGATATAGAGGCGCCAGTACCCTCCATGGGGCAATGACCTTTTTTCATCCAATTCCTCAAACTGGGAGGTCGTTTTGACTCCTGGGTTAACGACTGCCCACTGACTGTTTGACTGCCTGCTCATAGAATGCATGTGTGTTCAAACAAATCATCACTGGCATCAAGGTCTTTAATAATAATACGATCCTTATCAATGGGGATAACTACCGCATTATAGTCTATCACCCATCATTCTTTAAGGCTGGGATGCATATCATCGAGTGGAATTATTGCTGAGAATGTCAGCCCCATATAGTGTTGTAGAGTCGAGCAAATAGAACCAAAGTTACCACGCCAAACGCGCACTTATAGCAGTACATTTAAAGACGCTCGCCGTGTGTATCAACAGACGTATATTAATAGCTATTCAAGAGTAACTCACTGCAAGCTGTATTAGACCAAAACACTGATTACCAACTTTACTTAACGATTAACAATATTACACATACTCGTGCCAAGACTCGATGCCCTCAAACCAACGGTCTTACACCAAGAACTGCTATTTTCAGACCTTCTCCGATACATTTAATCGACTAGATGGTGTAGAGATCAACAAAACATCTCTATGACCATTTCCATTAGAGTTTTTGGGTTCAATAGGCGTTGCATAATGAAATACTTTCTTGTCATCAAAAATAATCATCTCTTCTGGCTGAAGAGTTTCACTCATAATTTCAGGCTGGTCTATTGATATTTTTAGCTTTGATATTCCCCCTGTGATGTTATGTCTTGCCAAACATAATATTCCAACCATTTCTTTACCATCCTGATGCCACCCTTCTATTGCAGGTTGCCCAATCTGGCAAGGACCACAGCTGATCCTCTGCATTTGTACTAATACTTCTTTATCGCGGGACAAATTGCTTTCTCGGTAAAAAAATTTTACAACATCATGTAAACAGGCTTCGATTTCTTGGTCGAGTGAAATTTCCTCGTAGTGCCTAATAATATCACCATGAACCGGGTTGTACTTTTTACTCTGAAAAAGCGGAGAGTGGCTAGTTCGATATACATCTTCAGACTTTATTTTAAAGCGTGCTATTTGCTTAAATCGATACCCTTCTTTGACATAAAGGTCTTCGGGTAATTTTTTGCAATACCCAGAAAGCTCATTAATGTTTATATTATTTTTTTTAAGTCATAGATAGAATATATATTATTCACGTAAAAATCGTCTCCCCCAAAATAATGGTTCAATACTTCCAATAAAAAATTAGATGTTACTATTTAATAATTGCACTTCGTAAAGCATTAAAAAATATATCTATTACGTTAAAAATATTTCATGTTGTTATCCATACATAGAAAACGAGGGCCTACGACATAAGAGATAAAATGAGATTCGTAGATCGACTACCATTAACTACCACTGATGATTTTATCATCATTACTCCTGAAGTAAAGATTTTTGTACAGAATGACTACGATATTTTTTGAAAAGGTTTCTATTCAAAAGCCATAAAAAAAGCAAAGTACTGGCAAACGTCAATATAGAAAAGCCAGCCAATTCTTTAGACTCTGGCACTAATATCTGGGCTCCGATAAATTGTACTAAAATAGAAATAAACAATAGCATGACAATAAAGTGGCGTGATCTCTTCTGAATAAACGTTGCCCCCAATGGTGCAAAAACAACAACAATCGGAACGCAAACCCACCAATAATTCCAGGATTCTGTAGCAATAGGGGCCGTAAAAGGTGAAGCCCTCCATGCAAAACCAATGATTGAAATACCAGCCATCAATACAACACTAGTGGGTGTAGCTACTTTTTCATTAATATTATAAAACAATACAAGCAGTAGAAAAGTGACAATATCTAAACCGCTACCAGATAAACTTGTAATAACCCCACCTATAAAGCCAACGCACATCAACCGTAATATATCTAACTTAGAAAAATTAGATATTTTTTCCTGAATAGCATCTTGTAAAGGCATTTTAAGACGTAACACCAAAACACAAGCAAATGCCAGCCACAATGAAACAAAAAACAGTTTAACTACAGGAGGAGGTAATAGCGGGGATAACCACTCTAGCCCCAAAAACATCCCCAAACATCCCCCCATCATAGCAAAGCGTATTGCTCGCCACTCTACGATAATAGAATTTGTAGTAATCGTTAACGCTGCTGCCGACATACCAACAGACTGTATCATCATAGAGAAATCTCTCGCTACAGGCGGTGAAATACCTGCAAAAATAGTCATAACAGGAAATGCTACTGCTCCTCCCCCTTCACTGGTAGAGCCAGCAATAAAAGCACCGAACGACATTGTCACTGACATAAAAAAATGTTCGTTAAATAAGCCCCAACGATGACCTATCGTCATTGCTGAACACCAAAAAAACAAGACGATCAGAAATCTATATCTCAAAAACTGTTTTAAGACTATTGTGTTTGTTGACTTTATTTTACAATTTAATGTATGTCTAAATAGCATTAAAACCCCAAGCTTTTCTCAAGGTAATCAAGTAACAGTGATCGATTGTAATCATCAAATTTTTCGGGATTATCATTACCGATATAATCTAACGATTTGATTAAAGCAGATTTTCCTGGGTGCTTACCCACTCGCCAGTCGTTTTCTAAGTGCTCAGACATATGATACTGGTGTAATTGTTTTCCATGATTAAAACGTTGGATACGAGGATGTAGATAAAAGTCATTTAATGCCTTTGTTGGGTCAGGTTCGCGATCAACAGCAAAAATATTTCCATTAGCTTCTCCATACTCCATAGTAATCACATAATAATGCGCATTAGTAGAAAATGAACTATTCGTGATATGGTCAACAGACATATCTTCGTAATACTTTACTATTCTCTTATCAA
This sequence comes from Candidatus Endobugula sertula, assembly GCA_001723645.1. Classification (GTDB taxonomy): domain Bacteria; phylum Pseudomonadota; class Gammaproteobacteria; order Pseudomonadales; family Cellvibrionaceae; genus Endobugula; species Endobugula sertula. The sequence goes on from MDLC01000043.1 coordinate 3,116, forward strand.
CAACAATAAGATCACCAAGAAAGCCTGGCTGATGCATCAATGCAGGGCTGCTACTTACTCTATCAATGATTTTATTGCACACTGCATGACTATTCATAGGCAATGTTACATAAGGCCAATTTTCTTCTGTATATTTATCTAATAAAAGATGACTCAATACCTTTGTATTAAAACGAAATCCATGTATGACATTAGACATGGTTTTATGGAAGTCCCTAGACTGAGTGATAGTTCCAGCATAATAGAGATTTTTAACGTTAGTTGACTCCCAAGCACTCGTCATTGCTGGCAAACGATTATTATGGGAACGCTCTGGAACAGAATTTTTGTCAAAAGGAAGCTCTACCCAACGAAAACCTGTACAATAAATAACACTATCGTAAACCATTACTGCCTGTTGCCCTTCTGCATGACTAAAAGTAATAGTTACCTGTAAGCCTTCCTCTGTCTTTTCAATTTTATTAATATCTGCATCTAAAATAGAGTTTTGACCTTTCAAAATATAAGTATCTAAAAGTTCGTTATTAACTGCTCGCAAATGCCCAAAGAAATGGGTAGTCCAGGCCATTTTAATCGGGGATGGACTACAGAGGTGAGTCACTCTGGTAACGCCACACAAGTGATTTGCAGTTTCAAAAGCGGCATTTCCTTTACCTATAACCAATACCCGTTTACCTATAAAATCCTTAGGTTCAATAGAGCAATCACTGTAACTTTCAGTATATTCAATACCAGGAATATCTGGCATATAAGTAGACTGCACACCAGAAGCAACCACTAATGCGCTACAATCAATACTATGTTTATTATTACTACAAATAGAAAATCCAGATGATGTACGCTTAATTGATGTCACTTGGTGCTTGTATAGAATATTCAACTGATAACGAGACGCGTAATCACCTAGATACTGAACATAATCATCTGCGTTAGGGAAATAATCTGTAGTATATTCTGAAAATGAAAAACCATCATCGCATATCAAAGAGTTCCAATCGTACCGTAGTTTTGTTTGTGGATCTTCATAGCCAGTATATACCTTATTAATAGAAATACATTTTCGATGACGAGGGTAAGTATTATAAAATGACCCAGCAGTATCATTCGCTTCAAGCACAACATAAGGGATATTATATTTTTCTAGAAAAAAGGCTAGTTGCAATCCTGCTGGACCTGCACCAATAATAACTATTGGATAATAGCGGTTAGTTTTCATATTTAATTTGATACTTATGTTTTATTTTAAGGGCAGAGGAACAACAATCACTTTGACTAAAGTATATTCAAACAATTATTATTGATACATATCTCTTCCATTAGCGCTTATGATGTCTATTTTAGAAAATATCTTCTGCAATACTTCGTACTAAAAGTAAACTTGAGTCACAAAAAGTAATAAATTAATCAGCAAGAGAATTAAAAAGACTTCTTCAATCTTTCAAATGAAACTCTCACCGTAAAGCCAAAGATCGCCACAAATGGCATGATAATCAACAAAAAGTGGCCGCTGGTTGGATAACACACACTGTAGTGACAAGCATCACATTACGGTCAATCATGCCCTAGATGGAGTGAGCTATGCGTTCCCCAGTAGGCGACTAATGCATCTATGGTAACATCAGGGCCTATGCCAAATATAGCGCCTATAGGCACGTCATTAGACTGACTGTGTTCTTTTTTAGCAGAAAAGTCAGTTAACCCTCTTCGAATGACATCCAGGACAGATACACTCGATACATTTCCTAATTCCCTAAAGCTGGCGCGTGAGTGTTTTATCCTCTTTTCATCGACGGATGTGTAATTAATAATTGCATCCATAATGCTTTTTCCTCCTGTATGAGAAAATATAAAATCTAGCATCGAAAGCTCAGGTATATATTTCTTAAACACTCCTTCGACACCTGATAGCAAGTGCTCAACAGAGTGCATAACTTCTTTGTCCAGTCGAAAATGGAATCCTGTGTCTTTCACATCATACTTGATATAGTGCTCTGAGTTTGGCAGTGTATAAGTCATGTTATCCAGAATGTGTAAACCATGCTTTCCCTGAGATTGGTTAACAACACAGGCAGCACCACCATCACCAAACAATGCAGAACAAATCGCGGCTTCCACATCGTGATCAGTAGGTTGATAGCATAATGAATTTAGTTCAATAGCCACAATCAATACATTATGAAAAGGGTAAGCTTGTATATAATCATGCGCTTTTAGTAAAGCAGAAGCACCTGCAGAACAGCCCAGTTGAGCTACAGGCATTTTTTTTACGTCATGCCTAAATCCCATGCGATTTATTAAATAGCTGCTCATTGAAGGCATCATAAACCCGCTGCAGGACACGTCAATAATTAAGTCAATATCGACTGGTTGTAGATGTGCTGTTTCTAGTGCCTTAGACACAACCACTTCGGCAATTGTCACTAATTGTTGTTGATACAATGTGCTTTTATCAGTAAATTTTTTATGTGCTAAAGAATCGTTTAAGGGACGTATTATATGTCTTTTCAGGATGCCACAATTCTTAACCATTTTAAGGATTTTTTGTAGAGAGGGATCGTTGCAATACTTCTTTTTAATTTCTGCAAGCATTTCACTCTCACTGACGACATGTTCTGGTTTATAAAGGCTCGGTTTATGTATAAAACTCATATTGGTTCAGTTCTCTTAATATGTGTAAAGATAAAAAGCATTTGACGAAATTATTAAAAGAAACTCTCTGTCAACGCTATATTTGTTTATTATTAATAAAAGTCTACACAAGCCTTTTGTAAATCATCTATGTTAAACAATCGGCCTGTCACTTATTTTTTTGGGGAGAGAGTAGCAGGTTTTATATTATAATAGGCTACCGTTCCCTTTAAAGGCATACTCATAAAAAATCAAATTTTCAAGAGGGCGCTGATTCTAATATAAGATGGGTTTTAAAAACAGCCTCTTTCTCGTCAATGATGGTACGGTTAACATTATTATGGATATTTAATACATTGATAACACTGACATATGAGACGGAATGAGCCGTCTCGTTGGGGATATCTATGGTTCTGTGAGAAGAGTGTACTGGTTGAACTACGAAAGTCTACGCACGGTTTCCGCTCCTTATTCTATGTTCTTCATAATAAGTAAACTCTTATTGCACCTAGCAAATGCGAGCAATATCGTACGCCTGTTTTTCGCACCTAATGCATAATGTAGACTTAACTTTCAGGTCTTGATAGTCTTCCACTTTCCCGTTTACCTATTCCATTGCCAAATGACCAATCTTTACTATAACTAAAGAGTATATTTCTAATTTGTCTAGTTTCTGCTAGAAGAAAGATCAAGGGTTGGGATGATGGGGTTATGAGTAGCTCACTTTATTGCTTTTTAAGTAGTGGTTTCCACAGGGTAAATGGCTTGCTAAATGGCTTGCGGAAGCGGTTTGTTATTATTTGTGCCATTTCTTTATTGTGGGTAGCGCAAGTCTTGGCTCAAACGGAAGAACCGGAAGTGAAGAAAGCTTCTGATGTTCGTATGGTTATTGATATTTCTGGCAGTATGCGAAAAAATGATCCTAATAACCTGCGTAGGCCCGCTTTGGATATGCTGGTTCAGTTACTTCCCAAAGGTAGTAAAGCAGGAGTCTGGACCTTCGGGCAATATGTGAATATGTTGGTTCCCCATCGACTTGTCGATAAAAAATGGGCGAAGCAGGCCAGTACATTATCCAATGAAATCAAATCTATTGCACAATTTACCAATATTGGTGAAGCTCTGGAAAAGGCGGCCTATGACCACCAGTCTGTGAGAGACGATTATCAAAAGCATATTATTTTACTCACGGACGGTATGGTTGATATTCATCGTAACCCTGATATTAATAGTAAAGAGCGGCAGCGTATTCTTGACCAAGTTGTGCCCATGTATCAACAGGCAGGACTTACCTTACATACCATTGCACTATCCGATAATGCGGATAGGCAACTGCTGACAAAATTGGCCTTGACAACAGATGGTAAAGCGGTTGTTGCCAAAACGGCTGAGGAATTGATGAATGCTTTTTTGCAGGTGTTTAACCAAGCGGTACCTGTGGAGGAACTTCCCTTTGAAGATAATAGTTTTTTTACAGATTCCAGTATTGAGGAATTGACTGCGTTAATTTTTCGTAAATCGGGTTCTCCAGAAGCTCAACTTATTGGTCCTGATCAGGTGGTTTATACCAAAGACAGTCAGGACCGTCGGGTAAGCTGGTATCGTACAGATCAATACGATTTGATTACCGTCAAACAGCCTCTGGAAGGGCAGTGGCGAGTGATAGCTGAGCTTGACGCTCAGAGTCGAATTACGGTAGTGAGTGATTTGAGCCTCGCGGTAAAATCCATGCCAACCAATATTTCTATTGATGACACTATTGAGACTTCTCTGGTATTGCGTGAGGAAAATAAAATCGTTTCTCGTCCAGAATTTCTCAGGTTACTGGAAGTGGATGTCACTATTGCCAGGGATCAAAAAGGTATTTGGGCAAGACGGATATCAGATGGAGAGGTGCCTAGTAATGGTATCTATAGCGTCACGATGGATACCTTTAACCAGCCAGGGCATTACACACTGACTTTTACGGTAGATGGTAAAACCTTTAAACGGCAGTTCACCCATAGTCTATCTGTACGTCAGCCATTTGATGTCAATGTGAATAAAATTGAGCACAATAGTAAAACCCAGTTTACGGTGCAGGTTGTGTCACAATCACAAAGAGTTGTTAATGATAAAACGGAAGTCGTTGGTAAACTGAAAAAGCCCTCTGGCACTAGTCATATTGTAAAGTTTAGTCCCACTGGAGATGGCAACTGGGCGTTGTCGATTAGCCCTGAGGAGCAAGGGAATTACCAATTATCGATTCGGGCAACTGCGGTTACCAATGATGGCGATAATTTTGATTTTATTCCAGAACCTATTCAGTTGAGCCACCAACCGGACGATAGTGTTTTCGGATCACTTGCTGAACCAGAATTACAAGCCCAGGAAGAGGAGCCCACAGTATCTGAGGTTGAGAAAAATATTGAAGAGCTTGTTGAAAAGCACGTTGAAGACGAGTCCGATATGTCGCAGATTATTTTATACAGTGCTTTAGGCCTGGTGAACCTGCTGATTATTCTAGTCGTGTACTTTCTCTATCGTAAACTATTTAACAAAAAGTCTAACGACAATAGCGAAGAAAGCACTGATGAGGATGACGCTTCTGAATTTACTGAACCCCCTATGGATGAAATGATTGTTGATGAGGGTGAACCAGAATTAGAATCAGAAGAGGAAGAAATGCTTGATGATACCTCTGAGCCAATAGAAGCAGCCATTGACTCTAATAATGTTGATACCGATTCGGGAGAATCTGAAATGGGGAAGGAGCAGGAAAACAGTGAAGTTTCTGCGGATAAGTCTTTTGATCTTGATGAATCCCCAAATGATGTTGATTCAGAGACGGCTGTTGAGGCAGATATCAATGAGGGGATCGATCTGGGTGACGATGAGATAAAAGATGATGAATTAGCAGGGATATTGGATGGAGAAGAGGATATCGAAGAAGAAGTCCCTGATTTTTCATTGGATGACTTTGGCCCTGAAAGTTTGGATGAGGATGGTAAGCAGAATTAAATCGTAAAAATAGACTCAATAATAATAATGATGACTTAGTTCTATATCAATTATAGTCGCTGATTGATAATATAGATCCCATGAACGATTGATAAAAAATAGAACTTCACAATGGAACTATCATGTTTGAGGATGTTCACTCTTGAACATACAAGCTAATGACATTCACGTATGGTATATACAGAACAAAGATATGGCAGGAAAAGTGCCACTAGAGCGTTATCAAACCTTGTTAAGTGACGACGAAAAGCAACGTAAGCAAAACCTTTATTTTGTTCATCATCAATATCAATATTTGCTGAGTCGAGCATTGATACGCTCTGTATTATCGGCCTATGATAGTCATGTGGCACCGGGGGATTGGCGGTTTGTTAAAAATGACTATGGTAAACCTGCTATTGACGCATCTATTTCATCATTGCCTTTATGTTTTAATTTGTCCCATACTAAGGATATGATTGTATTGGCAGTAACGTTAGAACAAAGTGTGGGTATCGATGTAGAAAGTATTCGCATGGAAAATGTTTCCTTGGATATTGCTAGAAGTTTTTTTTCTAATGTTGAAACAGAGTTCTTATTTGCTCTTCCAGAACCGGACCAACGACAGCATTTTTTTTGTCTCTGGACATTAAAAGAAGCTTATATTAAAGCCAGAGGTATGGGCTTATCGATTCCTCTTGATCAGTTTTCTTTTCTTTTTTCTGATAAGGGGGGTATTGATATTTGTTTTGGTTCAGAAATTTGCGATACTCCAAAAGACTGGGCTTTCTGGCAATTTTCGCTTGTCAGTGAATACCTTGTTTCTTTAGCTCTTAAAAAGGAGACTGATAAAAATCAATACCTTGTATCCATATACTACGCGTTGGATTTGCTGAGTGAATCATGTTAATGCGAAAAAATCGTTGGAGGTCATGTCTTTTTTTATGTGAGTCAGGCATCGTTAAAAATTCTGATTGTTAGAGATGTTCAGTTGTTATAATAGTTGTTATATGAGCCATTAAATGTTTCGTTTTTTTGAAAATCTTCTTGAACCATTTCCCGCTGAGCACCCAACCCAACCCCCTAAAGGTTTATGGGCGTTTTGTCGACATTATACTCGTGGCGTTGAAGTGTACTTGCTGTTTATGGCGTTACTTTCAGCAATACTGGCTATTATAGAAGTTGCTTTGTTTGCTTTTCTGGGTAATCTTGTGGACTGGCTGGCGACTAAGAACCCATCCACTTTTCTTGCTGAAGAAGGGGGACGTTTGTTTTGGATGGGGTTTATTGTCTTGGTAGGTTTACCACTGACCGTACTGCTACACTCAATGGTTATTCATCAGACCCTATTGGGGAACTATCCAATGCTTATTCGTTGGCAGGCTCACCGCTACTTATTATCTCAAAGCGTGTCTTTTTATCAGAGTGATTTTGCGGGTCGCATTGCGACCAAGGTATTGCAAACCGCATTAGCTGTACGTGAATCAGTCATGAAGATGCTTGATGTTTTTCTTTTTGTATTGATTTACTGTATCGGTATGTTGATGCTGATTGTGACAACAGATATCCGCTTGGGCATTCCACTATTTGTTTGGTTGTTCGTTTATGTGACTTCCCTAGTGCATTTTATTCCCCAATTAAAGAAAGCTGCTGCGGTGCAAGCTGATGCAAGAGCGGTAATGACTGGTCGTATAGTGGATAGTTATGCCAATATTAGTACGGTGAAACTATTTTCTCACGATAAACGCGAATTGGCGTATACTAAAGAGGGAATGCAGCAATTGCTGGATGCAGTACATTTACAGATGCGTTTAGTGACTAAATTACAGGTTGTGGTATGGAGCCTCAATGCTTTGCTGTTCTTTAGTATTGCTGCATTATCGATATATCTATGGGTGCATCACCAAACGCCCGTAGGTGCAGTGGTTATTGCGATTAGTTTGGTACTGCGTTTAAATGGCATGTCACAATGGATTATGTGGGAAGTATCAGGCCTGTTTGAGCATATTGGTACAGTACAGGATGGTATGAATACTCTGTCGATTCACCAGGAAATACAAGATAAGCCTAATGCAAAACCACTGAAAATTACCCAAGGCGAAATCAAATTTGATCGTGTTGCCTTTCATTATGGTATGGGCAGTGGTGTGATTGATGATCTATCATTGGTAGTCAATCCGGGAGAAAAAGTGGGTTTGGTGGGACGTTCAGGGTCGGGTAAATCAACATTGATTAATCTATTGTTGCGTTTTCATGATGTCGAGCAAGGGGCGATTACTCTGGATGGACAAAATGTGAGTCAACTACAACAAAGTAGCTTGCGTTCAGCCATCGGTGTAGTAACACAGGATACCTCATTACTCCATCGTTCAGTCCGCGAGAATATTTTATACGGTAGGCCTGATGCTAGAGAAGAAGAACTGATTGCCGCAGCGACCAAAGCGCAGGCTCATGAGTTTATACAAGGGTTGGAAGATAACAAAGGACGTAAAGGCTATAACGCACAAGTCGGTGAGCGTGGGGTGAAATTATCGGGTGGGCAGCGCCAGCGCATTGCTATTGCCCGAGTACTGCTTAAAGATGCTCCCATATTAGTACTGGATGAAGCTACAGCGGCATTGGATTCTGGAGTAGAAGCAGTGATACAGCAGAACTTATATCAACTTATGGAAGGTAAAACTGTGATTGCTATTGCTCACCGCCTATCCACTATTTCAATGATGGATCGTTTGATTGTCATGGATCAGGGAGATATCGTTGAGCAGGGTAGCCATCAACAACTGGTTGAGAAGGGGGGGATTTATGCTCAGTTATGGGCTCACCAGTCGGGCGGTTTTTTGCCATAAAAAATAGTTGAGAGAGACAAACCCTAGTGTAAATCTGTTACTATAAAGGTAAGTCTATAAAAACGTTATTAGAGACTTTACAAAAAACAACGACTGTTGATGTACTGCAGGTACAATCATTTTTTTAATTATTGATTTATGTCCTCTCCTTTACCTTCATTGGCGTTGGTTGACAATGTCGCTTTATTAGAACAAGTCTCTACCAGGGATCGATTCCGTTTAAGCCAACAACTCGTATCTTTACAAAAACAATATCGTCAGTTGCCCACTAGTGATGGTGATAAGCGTTGGTTAGCATTATTAGCTCGTATTGAGTCTTCCATTGAATGGGTACAGGCGCGGCGTGATTCTTTACCCGCGATTGAATTCCCCGAGCAGCTTCCTATTTATGAACGACGTGAAGAGATTGCCAAGGCTATCAGTGAAAATCAGGTCATCATTTTAGCGGGTGAAACAGGCTCTGGTAAAACCACACAGCTCCCTAAAATTTGTTTGTCGATTGGTCGTGGTGTTAAAGGGATGATTGGTCATACACAGCCTCGTCGTATTGCCGCTCGTACCGTTGCTATGCGTATAGCTGAAGAACTCCATACACCTTTGGGTAGTGTGGTGGGCTATCAGGTTCGTTTTACTGACCAGGTATCTGATAATACGGCAGTAAAATTGATGACCGATGGGATTTTATTGACAGAAATCCAACAGGATCGTTTTTTGAGTCGTTACGATACAATCATTATTGACGAAGCTCATGAACGTAGTTTAAATATTGACTTCTTACTGGGGTATTTAAAACAATTATTACCTAAACGCCCAGACCTCAAGGTAATCGTCACTTCCGCTACCATTGATGTAGAAAAGTTTTCTCAGCATTTTGATGATGCCCCCGTGATTGAAGTCTCGGGGCGTACTTTTCCTGTCGAAGTTCTGTATCGACCTCCGTTGGATAATGATGACGAACAAAACGATATCTACTCCTCAATACTTGCGGCGATTGATGAAATTGAGGCGATTGATAAAGTTAATGGAAGACATCAAGGTGATATTCTGGTCTTTCTTAGTGGTGAAAAAGAAATTCGTGAAGTCGCGCAGTACGTTCGACAGGCACAAGTTCCTCACTTAAATATTTTACCTCTATATGCGCGTTTAAGTGTTAGCGAGCAAAATAAAATATTTCAGGCACACCGTGGTCGACGTGTCGTGCTGTCAACCAATGTCGCTGAAACTGCTTTAACCGTACCGGGTATTCGTTATGTGATCGATACTGGGTTGGCACGAGTCAGTCGTTATAGTTTTCGTACCAAAGTTCAGCGTCTACCCATTGAACCGATTTCTCAAGCCAGTGCGAACCAGCGTAAAGGGCGCTGTGGTCGTACGAGTGAAGGGGTCTGTATTCGGCTTTATAGTGAAGAGGATTTTCATCAACGTCCAGAGTTTACCGATGCTGAAATTTTAAGAACTAACCTAGCAGCTGTTATTTTACAAATGGCACAGTTAAAACTCGGCGATGTGCGCCGTTTTCCTTTTGTTGATGTGCCAGATCATCGTTTGATTAATGACGGCTATAAGCTTCTACAAGAATTGCAGGTGATGAATGATAAGGGGCATCTGTTACCACAAGGGCGTCAATTAGCGGCTTTGCCTGTAGATCCCCGCCTGGGGCGCATGCTGATTGCTGCCAATGTGCGAGGCTGTGTTAATGAGGTGGCAATTATTATTAGTGCCTTATCGATTCAGGATCCTCGTGAAAGACCAGCCAATAAGCAGCAGGCTGCAGATCAAATTCATCGACAGTGGTGGGATGAAGATTCAGACTTTGTTGGCTACCTGAATTTATGGTGTTATTACGAAGAACAACGACAGGTACTCTCCAGTAATCAATTACAGAAGTGGTGCAAAAAACACTATATCGCTTATATGCGTATGCGTGAATGGCGGGATACCCATATGCAAATCTGTATTGCAGCCAAACGTATCGGGATTAAACCCGTGGCGGTTGCAGCAAGTTACGAAGCGGTGCATCAGGCATTGCTATCAGGTTTATTAGGTTATATTGGTCACCTATCAGAAGAAAAAGGAGTTGTGGGTGAATATATGGGGACTCGCAATCGCCGTTTCTCTATTTTCCCCGGCTCCTCACAATTTAAAAAGAAACCCAAATGGGTTGTTGCCGGACAGTTGTTGGAAACGTCTAAATTGTATGCCCATCATCTTGCTAAGATAGAACCCAAATGGATTTTGGATAATGCACAACATTTAGTCAAACGACATTACTCCGAACCTCATTATGCCATTAAATCCGGTCAGGTGATGGCGTTTGAGAAAATCACCTTATACGGTGTTGTTCTAGTGGAAAAACAGCGTGTTGTCTATAGTAAAATTGACCCCACTCTATCAAGAGAACTATTTATTCGTTCAGCTTTAGTGGAAGGGGCTTATGGTGAACATACCAAGGTGAAGCAGCGCCTAGCGAAGACCACACCGGAAAAAGATTTCTTTAGTTACCAATTATCTTTGTTAAACGAACTGAGTGACTTGGAAGCCAAGTCGCGGCGTTGTGATATTGTGGTGGATGAACAGGTCTTATTTGATTTCTACGATGCTCGTTTACCGAAAGATATTATGAATCTTCAGGGGTTTGAACACTGGCGCCAGCAAATAGAAAAGCAACAGCCCAAATTGCTATTTGTGGATCGTAATCAGTTGATGCAACACACTGCCAACCATGTGACGGAAGCACAATTTCCTGACCACCTTACCCTAAACGGTCTTACCTTACCTCTGAGTTATCATTTTGAACCCAACCATAAAGACGATGGCGTATCACTCCATATTCCTGTCAGTGCCTTACATCTAATTAAAGAGGAACCATTAGAATGGCTAGTGCCGGGTTTATTACGGGAAAAGTGCATTGCGATGGTTAAGGCATTGCCCAAACAATGGCGGAAACACTTTGTTCCGGTTCCCGCTTATATTGATAGGGCACTGCAATCATTGGATTCCTCTACACAACATGAGAACTCATTGGCATTGGTTTTAGCGGAACAGTTATTTCGTCAAACCGGAGTGAAAATACCCAACCATTTATGGTCTGCAATCACACTGGATAGTTACTATCAGATGAACCTGTGTATTATGGACGAGCAGCAACAACGCATCGACAGTAGTCGGGAATTATCCTTATTACGTGAGCGTTATCGTGATCATGTACAGGAACGCTTGCAAGTTTCCGGTCATGAGTTTGAGCGTAAGGGCATGGTGGCCTGGGACTTTGGTCAACTGCCCAAAGACTATGAATTGCAACAGCAGGGTGTCAGTATCTGTGCCTATCCGGCCTTAGTGGATCAGGGAGATAGTGTTGATTTAACATTGTATGATAACCCCAGAAACGCTGAGGTAGATAGCCTCCGTGGTATGGTTCGTTTAGCGCTCTTAGAGCAGCGGGACACGGTAAAATATCTGCATAAACACCTCTTTAAAGGTAAAGAACTAGGCTTAAGTGTCGTTGATATTGGCTCTCGTCAGCAAGTGGTTGATGATGTGGTTTGTGCGGCTATTCGGCAAGTCTGTTTTCATCAACCCCCGTTAATTCGTAGCAAAGAAGATTTTGCAGTGGCGATAGAGCAAGGTCGTTCTCATATTGTTGAGAAGGCAGAATGGTTGGTGAAATATTTATTAGAGGCCTTATCTCAAGTAGTCATTATTAAGAAACAAATCAAACAGGCGAACAATCCCTTGATTATTGCTTACGCTGCAGGAGATATTCAACAACAACTGCAGAACCTATTTTATTCTGGCATGATGTACGATACTCCCGGTCAATGGTTACAACAATATCCTCGCTATATGAAGGCGATACAGCTACGTTTGGAAAAAGTTTCTTCACAAGTGAATAAGGATCGAGCAATCATAGCTGACATTGAACCGCTTTGGCAGCGTTTACAGGATAAACGTCAGAAAGAAGGAGAAGCTGGCTATTGGCTAAATGAAGAGTTGCAACAACATCGCTGGATGATTGAGGAATTACGTGTATCCTTATTTGCGCAAACCGTAAAAACAATCATACCAATATCGGTAAAACGGCTCAATAAACACTGGGAACTATGTTAATATCCAGCCGTTTTTACCCTAACTGCTTTTTATGGTGGATAATGGATAATGCGTAACAAATTATGTCTATTGCTGACAGTAGTGGCTTTGATTAGCAGCTGTGCGACCACTCACCCCAATGATAACGCTACTGCCCAACAGGATGAGAGATTTCAAAAAGAGTTTAATCAAGACCCCTATGAAGGCTTTAATCGGGCTATATATAGTTTTAACAACACTCTGGATACTTATTTCCTAAAGCCCGTTAGCCAGGGATATCGTTATGTGACGCCAGACTTTGTTGAAACGGGCATTAGTAATCTATTTTCCAACTTAGGTGAAATGAGTAATATTTTTAACGCGGCCTTGCAGGGTAAAGGTGAGCGGGTGGCACATTATACCGGACGCTTTCTTTTTAACAGTACCATTGGTCTTGGTGGCCTATTTGATGTAGCGGATGCAATCGGTATAGAGAAAATCAATGGTGAAGATTTTGGCCAAACGTTGGGGACTTGGGGCGTGGAATCAGGACCCTATTTGGTACTGCCGTTCCTGGGGCCATCAACGATACGTGATGGTTTTAGTATTCCTGTGAATACTTATACAGATCCGGTCACTTATATCGATCATGTGCCTACTCGTAATCGAGTGCTCTTTGTGAAAACGGTGGATACTCGAGCGAAATTATTAAAAGTAGAAGAGTTAATCAGTGGAGATCGTTACCTCTTTATGCGAGATGCTTACCTGCAACGACGCGAGTTTCTGATTAACGATGGTGAAGTACAAGATACCTTTGGTGAAGAGGAGCCCCAAGGGGATTTTTAATTCTATGCCAATACGGATATCGCTCTGAGAGGCACCACGCTTAACGCAACCCATGATGTTGCTCCCAATATTAGACGATTGATAGCAAATATTCAGATCCACAGTGAATGTATTGGCGCTGTTCTTGCTCTTAATAATAGTACTTTGTTATAAACGGCAAGAGTTTGCCGTTGAGTACTCATTGTGGAGAAAATATGAATGGTCAACCTTTTTTGACTGCAGATGTTGCCAGTCTAACACCCGCTAAAAACACATTGCCAAGCTCTTCCCAGACCAACGATTTGGTTAATGGGAAAGGTAACTCGGTATTTAAAGAGAGTATGGAGGAGGCTGGACCCCAAGTGGATTCCAATGTCAATAAAATAGAGGGAGACTTGGGGAATGATCACCCTGAAAGTTTTCAACAGGTAGTAGATTCTACGGGTGATGGTAGCGTTATCATACCTGAGAATGTGTCTGCACCAACGTTATATAGTGAAGCATCTGATGTTGAAGATATACTGATGGAACTTGGTGATAGTGGAGATATTGTTGACACTGCTAGTTCAACAATCATTCCCAATATGACTGGGAAGAGTGTACTCGCTGCTGCTTACCGTTCAGAATTACCGCAGGTGGCTGTTGCTTTGGCAACAGAAATGAATACCACTGCACTGAATGGGCTTAGTCAGGTTATTGCACCGACCACAGTAGAGCAAGAGATCAAGCTAGCAACACCAATAGCTAATCAGTTAGTATCGCAAGCCACGGTGACAGAATTGGTGCAAGGCATAAAGACAGAAATACCATCTGCAGTAAAAATTGTAGAGCAAGCCACTTTAGAGAGTCGTTTAATACATAAAAGCAATGATGTTCTTTTACCTTCGTCGATTACCGAGAGTGTTGTCGCAAGCGGTCGTGTTGATTTGCAGGAAGCTGTCAATGTGAATGGTACAGTGGCTACTACGACTATTAGCCAAATAGCAAAAACAGGTGCTCCCGCCGCATTGAGCCATATGCCAAGTATATCGTTGAGTATACCCACTTCGTTTCAACAGGCCCAGTGGGGAGAAGCCGTTGCAGAAAAAGTGATGTGGATGTCAGCTAAAGGTGTCAAAGAAGCTGACATACAGTTAGATCCACCAGAATTGGGTCCATTAATCGTTAAAGTATCTGTCAGTCAGGATCAGGCTCAGGTTAGTTTTAGTGTGCAGCACGCGAGTGTTCGTGAAGCGTTGGATCAAAGTGTCATGCGCTTACGGGAAATGTTTGCTGATGAGGATATTAATCTGGTTGATGTTGATGTTTCCGATCATTCTCAGTCTCAAGAAAAAAATGGGGAGTCGGATATGGTTGAAGATGAAATAGTATCTATAGATGAACAACTGGCCGAAACACCACTTCAATCAACGCCAGGGCAGTATCATCTTATTGATTCTTATGTTTAGCCTTATAGACCTTCGTATTTCTATGTACCCATTGCCCTGCAACGGGAAACATATCATCTACGCGCTTTTTGTCACCATGCAACATTGATAGGGAGTGTGTGACACCCAATCAATTGTGTTCAGTATTCAGTGTCCTGTTTTTGGCACAGCTCTTGCTCAATCCAATAATAACTGACTAACTGACGGATTATTGGCATGGCTGATGATAATGCAGAAGGTGGAAAACCGCAGGCGGGTAGTGGCAAGAAGAAGATCATTATTTTTGTTGTACTGGCTGTTGTACTCATAGGCGTTTCTATTGGGGGAACTCTATTCGCGGTTCAAATGATGACTCCTGAACTCGAAACAGCCGCTGTTCTTAATGACGATGGCAAACCTAGCTCTTCAGAAACTGAAGAAACGAACATAAAAAAACCCGCCATTTATTTACCATTAAAACCACCTATTATTGTTAATTTTCAAGCCCGTGGTAGACAACGTTTTTTACAGGCTGAGATTACTTTGATGGCCAGAGAGGATGATGTGATTGAAGCGGTAAAAATTCATATGCCAATGATTCGCAATAGCCTGATTTTATTGTTTGGTGGTCAAATCTATGAAGAACTACAAACAGAGGCGGGTAGAGAACTACTTCGTCAACAAGCTTTAGAGGAGCTACAGGCAGTTATGGAACAAGAAATGGGTAAGCCAGGTATTGAGAGGCTGCTATTTACTAATTTGGTTATGCAGTAAACGACGAGAATTGAATGGTGCAAGACTTATTATCGCAAGACGAGATTGATGCTCTCCTACATGGTGTTGACGATGGTGATGTTGAGACTGATGGCAGTGAGGAAGTCGGGGGTGTTTCTTCCTACGATTTAACCACTCAGGATCGTTTTGTTCGTGGGCGTATGCCCACACTGGAAATGATTAATGAGCGTTTTGCACGCTATACTCGGATCAGTATGTTTAATCTTTTACGTCGTACTGCAGATGTTTCTGTTGGTGGCATAAACATTCAAAAATTTGGTGAGTATGTGCATACCCTCTATGTGCCAACCAGTTTGAATATGGTTAAGTTTCGCCCCTTACGTGGGACAGCACTCATTGTCTTTGATGCTAAATTGGTTTTTAAACTGGTTGACAATTTTTTTGGTGGTGATGGCCGACATGCAAAAATTGAAGGGCGAGAATTTACACCCACAGAACTACGGGTTGTAAAAATGGTTTTAGAACAGGCATTCATTGATATGAGAGAGGCCTGGAAAGCGGTGCTACCTATTGAATTTGATCATATTAATTCAGAAGTTAATCCTTCTATGGCGAATATTGTGAGTCCCAGTGAAGTGGTTGTCGTAAGTAGTTTTCATGTGGAACTGGATGGTGGTGGTGGAGAACTACATATAACAATCCCTTATTCCATGATTGAACCTATTCGCGAAATGCTGGATGCAGGCTTGCAGAGTGATAGTGATGAGCGTGATGACCGATGGGTTAATTCCCTTCGCGAAGACATTATGGAAGCCAGTGTGAACCTGGAAACCAATATGGTTAAATCAAAAATACTATTACGGGATATTGTTGAGATGAAAAAGGGAGATGTTATTCCTATTGATTTGCCTGATGAGCATACGACCACAGCAAATGGTGTTCCTATCTTTAAAGTAAATGTTGGTCAGTCTAGTGGTAAGTTAGCACTTAAAATTAATGAAGTAATAGAGCGTACCAAGGTAAATTCCATGTCGCCATTATTACGTTTAGCTGAAGAGCAGCGGGAGAAGTCAAGTGAGTGATGATGAAGTAGAAGAACAGCCAGCAGAAAAATCAGAAGAGGAGACAATGGATGATGATTGGGCCGCTGCAATGGAAGAGCAAGTAAATACTGAAAATGAATCCATGGAGCTGGAAGAATTTGATAACGCACCTGATGCAGGTAGGGTATTAAACCCTGAGTTGGACATCATTCTTGATATCCCTGTTACGATTTCAATGGAAGTGGGTAGTACATCCATTACCATTCGTAATTTATTACAGCTTAATCAGGGGTCGGTTATTGAATTGGATCGACTGGCTGGGGAGCCATTAAATGTATTAGTCAATGGAACACTCATTGCGCATGGCGAAGTGGTTGTGGTTAATGAAAAATTTGGAATTCGTATGACTGATGTTATCAGTCCGACAGAGCGGATTAAAAAATTAGGGTAGCTATGAATAATATTTTACGTTATTTCATGGTATTTTATTATATATTGATTGGGCTTTTATTACTTTTTTCTGTTTATGTGAATGCAGAGAATAGACCCTCTTCTAGTATTGTAGAAAGTACACATGTTCAATATACACTACCTAACCATGCGACCAGCCTTATTGAGGTTTTTTTGTCTCTTATTTTTGTTGTGATTTTAATATTTTTGTTAGCCTGGTTTATTAAACGAGCAGGTTATTCAGGGGTGCATATAAATTCTTCAATGAAAATTAAATCTTGTTTACCCCTCTCTACAAAAGAAAAAATTTTGATAGTAGAAATTGGTGATGAACAAATGGTGATTGCGGTAGCTCCGGGTTTTGTTGGGCTGATTAAATCGCTGGAAAAACCCATAGATTTTAATGAGGAAGGAGTGACACCATCATTTTTGTTGTCATTAAGTCAAATCATTAAACGGAATGAGTCACAATGAGACAGCGGGAAAAAACTCGCCCTATTACATATTTAGCTTATGTGATAGGACTTTTTTTTATCATTATGTCTTCATTGATTAATGCTCAAGCGAATGAATTTAAAGTGATTGGTTCGACGATACAAACAACCAGTAACACAGCTAATAATTTGCCCATTACTTCCCTTCCAGGTCTACCCGCATTAACGGTCACTACAAATAAAGATGGAACACAAGATTATACCGTCAGTATACAGATACTTGCTGTTATGACGGCTTTGACTTTTATTCCAGCACTATTATTAATGATGACATCGTTTACTCGAATCATTATTGTCTTCGCAATTTTACGACAAGCATTGGGGTTGCAACAATCACCTTCTAATCAAATATTAATCGGTATGAGTTTGTTTCTGACCTTGTTTATTATGGCGCCTGTTTTTTCAGCGGTTAATGAGAAAGCACTACAACCGTATTTGGCAGAAAAGATAACATCTAAACAAGCTATTGAAAATTCTCAAAAACCGTTCCACCAGTTTATGTTATCACAGACCAGAGAAAGTGATTTAAAGTTATTTATGGATATAGCGGATAAGGCACAGGTTAACACAGTAGATGAAATTCCATTAACAGTGTTAATTCCTTCATTTATTACCAGTGAATTAAAAACAGCCTTTCAAATAGGTTTTATTCTATTTATTCCATTTTTAGTGATTGATATTGTAGTAGCCAGTGTACTTATGGCAATGGGTATGATGATGTTATCACCCTTAGTCATTTCTTTGCCTTTTAAAATTATGTTATTTGTGTTGGTAGATGGGTGGGCTATGTTAATGGGAACCTTGGCTTCCAGTTTTGGGATTTAAGTCTTCTTATTTTTATATCATCGAGGTGTAGTGTTGTGACCCCTGAAGTAGTGATGCAATTATTTGGTAATGCTTTCTACCTTATTGTCTTAATGGTTTCATTAATTGTTGGGCCTGGTTTGATTGTCGGCTTGTTAGTCAGTATGTTTCAGGCCGCGACGCTAATCAATGAACAAACCTTAAGCTTTTTACCAAGATTGCTAGTGACTTTAGTTGCCATTATGTTTCTTGGAAGTTGGTTGTTAACAGAGTTTATGGACCTCTTTAATGAACTGTTTCTTAATATCCCATTATTAATTGGTTAGTAAGCCATAATGTTGGTAGTGACAGAATCCTATATTATCGGTTTAGTGGGACAGTACCTGCTACCTTTAATACGTATTACCGCTTTTTTTATGGCAGCCCCAATTTTTGGTACAAGACTGGTTTCTGCCAGGGTTCGCCTATTGTTAGGTGTATCAATGACCATTCTTATTGCTCCTTTTTTGGCTGATTTACAGGCGGTTTCGAATTTAAGTATGACCACTATGCTGATTGTTATTCAGCAAATGATGGTTGGAATAGCATTAGGATTTGTGTTTCAAGTTGTTTTCCAGGTATTTATACTGGCAGGGCAGTATATTGCGATGAAAATGGGGCTGGGATTTGCTTCAATGAATGATCCTGCCAATGGGGTTAGTGTTACTGTTCTTTCACAATTCTATATGTTAACAACGACACTGCTTTTTCTGAGTGTGAATGGCCATTTGGTTTTAATACAAATATTGATTGATAGCTTTTCGATATTGCCTATTGGAGTCATTGGCCTGGATGCTCAAAGTTTCTATCAAATTGTCAATCTTGGTGGTTGGATGTTTGGCAGTGCACTAACGATAGCTTTGCCGGTATTGACCGCGTTGTTACTGGTGAATATTGCCTTTGGTGTGATGAGTCGTTCTGCGCCACAAATGAATATTTTTGCGGTTGGTTTTCCCATTACATTACTCTTTGGTTTATTTATCATGTGGGTAGGGTTTCCAGCATTGCTCCCTTCTTTTAATATGCTGATTGATGAAGCATTTAATTTTGCTATTAACCTTATGCAGTAACTATATTTATTAACGAGTAGTATTTCTTATTCATACTATCTACTTTTTAAAGCGCCAAGTGTTCGGCGTTAAACATCGAGAAAACCACGATGGCTGATAATGACCAAAGTCAGGAAAAAACGGAAGAAGCGACCCCTCGAAAGCTTGAAAAAGCAAGAGAGGATGGGCAGGCACCTAGATCAAAAGAACTGACGACAACAACGGTGTTATTGGCAGGTTCTTTAGGACTATTATGGTTTGGGGATTTTCTTTCTCGGAAATTGATAGGTACGGCGACATTGAATTTTAGTTTACCGAGAGAAGCTGCTTTTGATACTCGCTATATGCTTTATCATCTTGGCATGTCTTTGAGTGATGCCTTATTAGGGATGATGCCAATATTCGGCATACTAGTGCTGGCTGCTATTTTAGGCCCTGTCGCATTAGGTGGTTGGTTATTTAGTATTAAAGCTATGATGCCTAAGATGAGTCGTATGAATCCTCTTGAGGGTATTAAAAGGATGTTTTCAGTAAAATCATTAATGGAGTTGGCTAAGGCTTTAGGGAAAGTGTTGGTTATTTTATTACTGGCTATTTTACTATTACACAGTATGCAGCAGGAACTGATGGATTTGGCTTACGAAAATACGCAAGCGGCGATTATTCACTCTATGGAAATGGGAGCGTGGGCAGCGATAGCTTTATCTTTAGCAACGATTTTTATTGCGATAATTGATGTGCCCTTTCAGATTTGGGATAATGCTAAAAAGTTAAAAATGACGGTGCAGGATGTTAGGGACGAAACGAAAGACTCTGAAGGAAAACCGGAAGTGAAAGGACGTATCCGAAAATTACAGCAAGAAATTGCCAGTCGTCAAATGCTGGCAGCCGTGCCTGATGCTGATGTAGTTATTACCAATCCAACACACTATGCAGTAGCTGTAAAATACAAGCCGGAGTCGATGAATACCCCCATTGTGGTTGCGAAAGGTGTTGATAAAACGGCATTAAAAATTCGTGAAATAGCGGGAGTTAATAAAGTGGATATAGTGGAATCTCCAGTATTGGCTCGATCTATTTATTATACCACTCAACTTGATGAGGAAATTCCTTCCGGTTTGTATATTGCTGTTGCTAAAATCCTCGCCTATGTTTTTCAATTGCGTAATTTCAGGCAGGGTCTGGCCAAGCGTCCGACCTATCCTCGTGTCGTCGATGTGCCCGATGATTTATATTTTGATCCGTAGGAAACTATGTCGTTATATCTGGATAATGATATTCATAGTGCTTGAGATTTAGGTGTCAAATTTTTCGCGAGTTTATCTTTAGGTATTGATGTTATGATGTGGGCATTCAATTCAATGTAATCATATTGTGTATGCCGGAACTAGCAAACATTAGCATATCCCTGTAGTACATTAGTTGTATTAATCCCAAGTTCATCGACGGCATATCCCTCTTCAAATACAAACACTGTTGGGATATTGAGTTTGCCTATCGCCTTTCCAACACGGATAAAGTCTTCGCTAGTGAGATTCAATTGAGTAGTAATGCTTGCTATGTACTTTTCGATATGGTTGTGGTCTAGTATTTTCGTATACAAAGATCGGTTTTTTATGCGGCCTTTTTTATCTTACAGGCAGCCGATACCATGAACATGGAAGTTGATCCAGTATCACTGGACCGCACGATAATTCAAGTACATTCGGATGGTAAAGGCACATTCAAAAACGCTCCAGCGATAGGCAAGTCAAGAGACAGATGGTCAACTAGGGGACACAGCGTAGCAGCAGATGATCAAACAGTGGTGACTTTTTTATTGTCTCCGGGGCAAGCTGGTGATGTGCCTGAAGGTAGAAAACGACTACAAACCCTTGCACAAACTTCGGGTGGGAAAGTACACAGGCCATGATGGACAAAGCATACGAAGGTGATGATACTTGGCGATTCGTTCATTCAGGCACACTTCTTGCGGATACTCGTCATAATCATCCAATCTGTCAATAAAGCGGCGTTTCATGCAATTACCCTTTTTAGGCCAACTTCAGTTACCGAGTCGTCAAGCAACTGTTAATGGTATACGTAGTGCTGGTAGTGATAATTTAGGTATTCCTATTATGCTATTAATGCTGCTGGGGATGATGATTTTACCTTTGCCGGCCTTTCTTCTCGATGTTTTTTTCTCCTTTAACATTGCTCTGTCTATTGTTGTTTTATTGGTAAGTGTTTACTCATTAAGACCATTGGACTTTGCTGTTTTCCCGACGATTTTATTAGTAGCCACTTTATTACGTTTGGCGTTAAATGTTGCTTCGACGCGTGTGGTGTTACTGGAGGGGCATGTCGGTGGTGATGCTGCAGGTAAGGTTATTCAATCTTTTGGTGAAGTTGTTATAGGCGGTAATTATGCCGTCGGTCTAGTGGTCTTTTTGATCTTGATTATTATTAATTTTGTGGTAGTCACAAAAGGTGCTGGCCGTGTTTCTGAAGTGAGTGCACGTTTTACATTGGACGCTATGCCAGGCAAGCAGATGGCCATTGATGCTGATCTTAATGCAGGCATTATTGAACAGGAAGAGGCTAAACGACGACGTCAAGATGTGGCTAATGAAGCCGATTTTTATGGTGCTATGGATGGTGCTAGTAAATTTGTGCGGGGAGATGCCATTGCTGGGATATTGATTCTGGTCATTAATGTCATTGGTGGACTGGGTATCGGTATGGCTCAGCATGAACTTGAACTGAGTGATGCCCTAGAGAAATATATTCTGTTGACTATTGGAGATGGTTTGGTTGCACAGATTCCCTCTTTGCTGCTTTCAGTGTCGGCAGCCATTATGGTGACTCGTGTCAATAGTGCTGAGGATATGCGTGCTCAGGTAATGCGCCAGATGTTTAATACGCCAAAAGCATTGGCAATATCTTCAGGCATTTTATTTTTAATGGGAGTGGTTCCAGATATGCCGCATGTTGCCTTCCTGGGGTTGTCAACAGCATGTGCAGGGTTGGCTTATTTTATTTACTATCGCAATAATCAGGGAACGATTGAGGAAACGGATACAAGGTTAGCACCTTCCAGTGCGCCTATTTCATCATCGACTATTCCATTACCTCCAGGTAATAACGCCCCTGTCATAGAAGGACAAACGGAATCCTCTGATATTAGTTGGGATGATGTAATGCCCATCGATATTGTGGGTCTAGAGGTGGGATATCGATTAATTCCTTTGGTGGATAAAGCGCAGAATGGGGAGCTGTTGGGTAGGATTAAGGGGGTAAGGAAAAAACTGTCACAAGAGGTAGGTTTTCTTATTCCCTCTGTCCATATTCGTGACAACCTAGATTTATTACCCAGCCAGTACCGAATTACGTTGATGGGGGTTATTCTTGGAGAGGCAGAAGTTTTTTTAGATAAAGAGTTGGCGATTAATCCAGGTCAAGTTTTTGGCACTATTGAAGGAGAAAAAACAACAGACCCGGCGTTTGGATTGGAAGCTATCTGGATAGATAACCATGAGAAAGACAAGGCGCAAACATTGGGCTATACCGTCGTTGATGTCAGTACGGTCATTGCCACGCATCTTAATCAAATTATGCAAAAGCACTGTGATGAAATGTTAGGGCATGAGGATGTACAACAGTTATTGGATAATTTGGCGAAAACCTCTCCAAAGCTAGTTGAAGAGTTAACTCAATGACAGGTAAGCCACTCGTTTGACTAGTGAGACTCTCAAGGCTTGGCCTATAGATTTAGTTTTGATG
>MDLC01000044.1 GCA_001723645.1 Candidatus Endobugula sertula
TTCAATTTTTTAGAAATATCAAACAATATTCTGAAGAGATCGCTTCAATTATGGCTGGTGGCTTTGAGATGAATTATACCTAAAAATCATTCGCTACAGGTATATAATAGGGTTTTCGAAATATCATGATAATAATTATATTTTAGGAATCAATAAAATGGGTGGGCTTATATTTTTTGCGGTCATGGGTGTTTGGTTTTTTCTAGTTTTATCCTTGGTGATTTGGGGAACGAAGAAACTTCCCAAAAAGTGGTGGAGGTTACCACTGGGTAGTGTGATATTTATTCTCGTATTGATACTTCCAATAATGGATGAGATTGTGGGTGGGTAGCAGTTTAGGAAGTTATGTGAGGAGAATGCGAGTATTCAAGTTAATCGAGCAACGGCAGTGGGTAAAATGGTTTACGCTGATCCACAGCCGGGCATAGAGCTCAAAGGGATGTGGGTTCGTATCCTTTTATTGCCACGGCACTATATTGATACTACAACAGGGGAAGTAGTTGTTAGCTACAGTAAATTACGTGCAAAAGGTGGTGTTGTTTTTAAAGGTTTTTCACAAGGAGGTGTACCTTTGACCTTTTATGGAAGTTGTCAGCCAAAAGAAAACGTTAGAGATTTATTTAAATCCCTTCAAATTACTATCCTAGATCGCTGATTGAAAATGGAGAATAAAAATGACGCAAATTAATGATGCTTATATCAACGCGCTTTTAGCCGATGCAGCTTATGTTGAAAAACTAAATGAGGCAGATAATCCAGAAGCTCTTGTCACGGCTTTAACAGGTCGCATGACCATAGACCTGGCAGAATTTATTGCAGATAACTTCACCGTAGTTACTCAGGGAAGTAATAGTGGAATATATGAGCGGTGTTCCTCAGTGTTGCAGGCAAAAAAGTTATCGTTGTCGGCGTCATTTCTGTCGTAATAGTAAGGAGACTAATATTCTGTAAGATATGAGAGTTAATAAAAATAATCGTTGACATATTAGGGAGAAATAATATGGCTGGACTGATTTTTTTCACAGCAATTGGTGTGTGGTTTTTTCTAGTTTTAGCCTTGGTGATTTGAGGAGCAAAGAAACTTCCCAAAAAGTGGTGGAGGTTGCCACTGGGTAGTGTGATATTTATTATTGTATTGATACTTCCAATAATGGATGAGATTGTGGGTGGGTGGCAGTTTAGGTCGTTATGTAAAGAAAATACGATTATTAATGTAGATAGATCAACTGCTGTTGGGAAGACGGTGTATTTGGCTAAGAGTTCCAGTATTAATGTTGAAAATTCTTGGGTTAATATTGTTTATGAACCAAGGATATTTGTTGATATTAAAACAAACGAATCAATAATTAGTTTTAATGACTTAATTGCTGATGGTGGATTACTTGTTCACATGGTGGATTTTTGGGAAGGAAGGACACCTATGATTTTTGATGCTTCTTGTGTTCCAATTAATAATCAGGACTTAGAAATTTTATTTAAACAACTGAATATTAAAGTTGTTCCTAGACCCGAATTAAATAATGGAGAATTAAAATGAAAACAATTAATGATGTGTATATTAATGCTCTTTTGGCAGATGCGTCTTACGTTGATGGTCTTAGAAGTTCAACGTTAGAGGACCAGCTGAAAAAGCGAATGACTCCCGACCTAGCCAAGTATATTGCAAATAACTTCACCGTAGTGACTCAGGAAAGTAATAGTGGAATATTTGACTCTGGTTTCGATGTGACGGTTTGGCGTGGCAATACGGAGACTGATTATGCTGGCAAAAATCGATAAAAAAGGACACTTCATTCCGGTATCTATTTTCCCTTTTTAACATTGTTTCACCATCGGCAATATCAATTCTCTTATTGGGTAGTCATATTTTGACCCATTAAGATTGCAATTTTTAGGAAATCGAATAATGAAAAAAAACCTCATTCTATTATGTTGTGTTAGTGTTTTGGGTTGTCATCAGGGAGACGATGGACTTGCAAGGCTAAAGGCACTATGTGAAAAAGATGCAGGGGTGACTATTCATAGAACGGTTGAGGTGGATGGGTATTATGATGGTTATACAGGTAGCGCAATATCAGACAAGTTGGTAACCACTGATTACAAATTCTTTGAATTTTGTGATGAATCACCATCACCTTTAGGGGCAGTCATAGAACCAGGGTGCTGGCGAGTAAAACGAATAGAAAGGAGGCCAAATAGGTGCGACCAGCGTATTGATGACATGCTTAAAAAAGTGGTGCTTGAACCTTATGTTAGCTTTAGAAAAACTTATTGTATTGCTGTAGAAAAAATAGAGAAACCGGAGGCGTAATATAGTTATTATTCGAATTTTAAAAAGTGGAAAAATAAAGATAATCTTTCAGAATATACTAGATCAGATATTTATGTAATAGATCAAGATAAAAAAGAGGTTTTAGGGAGGTATATAAACTACTCTTTCAATAAAAAACCAGGGCATACGACAGCTAAAAGCTGTGATTTTTTTGAAGGAAAATATGTGTCGTTTTTAGATGCTGATTTATTAAATTCTGTTTTTAAAGGAAATAAGGAGTAAGATATGAATGAAAAAATTTATCAACAAGCATTATTATCTGCCGCAGCTTATACTAGATGAGATAGGGATGCAGCAGTCATTAAATCAGAACTTATTGATAACAGAAGCTTTACTGAAGAACAATACAACTCTCTTTTCTCTGGCTCAAATAGACGGTACGATATTTATGGTGGACCTTCAAATGGATACGTAGAATATTCAGTAAGTGGTTTTTCTGCTACTATTTTTCAGCCATTTTATGAGTGATGTTCCTCAGTGTTGCAGACAAAAAATTTATCGTTGTCGGCGTCATTTCTGTCGTAATAGTAAGGAGACTAATATTCTGTAAAATATGAGAGTTAATAAAAATAATCGTTGATATATTAGGGGGAGATAATATGGCTGGACTGATTTTTTTCACAGCAATTGGTGTGTGGTTTTTTCTAGTTTTAGCCTTAGTGATTTGGGGAGCAAAGAAACTTCCCAAAAAGTGGTGGAGGTTGCCACTGGGTAGTGTGATATTTATTGTCGTATTGATACTTCCAATAATTGATGAAGTTGTTGGATGGTGGCAATTTAGTAATTTGTGTGAGAAATATTCTGAAATAATAATAAATGAAGGTAAATTGACTGGTACAACAGCTTACTACAATCCACAAGATTCTATTAATATTGAAGGGACATGGATAAAAATAGTGTTACAGCCATGGAGTTATACTGATATAAAAACGAGAGAAATTATTATTAGTTACAATACATTACAAGCAATGGGAGGTAAATTCTCTCAAGCTTTAGATATTTCAGGTAGTAAAGAGCCGTTAATTTTTTATGGTAATTGCCGACCAAGAGAAAACCTTAAAGATTTGATTAAATCTCTTAATATTACAATTTTAGATCAGCCATTAAATTAAGGAGAAAAATAATGGAAACTATTAACCATACATATATCAATGCTCTTTTAGCCGATGCAGCTTATGTTGAAAAACTAAATGAGGCAGATAATCCAGGAGCTCTTGTCACGGCTTTAACAGGTCGCATGACCATAGACCTGGCAGAATTTATTGCAGACAACTTCACCGTACTAACACAAGAAGACAATAACCAAGATGGAGGTTCCAGCTTTGATTCCACCGTTTGGAAAGGTAATGCAGGGACCGCTTATGCAGATCAAGTCTATGTCTCTATGCGGGGTTCACAATAGCTACATGATTTTCTAGAAGATGGTGATCTTGCTACATCTGGGTTGGTTCATAGCTAATTAGTGGATATGGTTAATTGGTGGATGAGAGAGACAACGCCGATAGGATTGATGGCCAAACAGATTAAAAAAGAAGTTTTTGTGGGTCAGACAAATTTTACCGTTACAGAGTCTGTTTAAGGTACCGGCATTTTATCTTCGATAACGGATATTAAAGCGGTCAATGGTCATAGTTTGGGCGGTTATATGGCTACGGCTGTAGTCAAATATTGGATGCGCTTTCTATAAAAATCGGTAACTTACCAATGTCCCCTAATCTGTCAGGTTTTAATGACGATAAGCAACATAATTATTTTTTAGGAGATTTTTAATATGATAGGACTTATATTTTTTTCGGTATTGGGCGTTTGGTTTTTTCTGGTACTATTTTTTGTTAATTGGTTAGTAAAAAAACTCCTGAAAAATGGTGGAGACCCCCCCTTTCTTTATTCTTATTTTTTTGTGTTTTTACATTGCCTGCATTAGATGAGATTGTGGCTATACCAGAGATGAATGCACTTTGTAGGAAAGCAGCAAAGTATGAATATGATCCCAAAGTAGCATTTGGGAAAACAATGAATGGTATGACAAGTACAACAGAGCACCAAACTTTACTTTCAGGGATTAGTGTAGCAATAATAAAAACAGATTATCTCGATCAGGAAAAGAAACCAGTAATCAGCTACTACAAAGTTAAGCCAATGGAAGGAATGTTAAGCTTTCCAGATTCGAGCGGTGGTAGAAATACTTGGCTTCTTAAAGAATGTTCTATCACTATGAATGATATGGAGTCTCAAGAGTTATTTGATTCTTTAAAAATTAAAGATAATTTTAGGAGATAGGTAAATTTTTTACAATCTAATTATGGTAACTTTTACTACAAAAGGAAAAGAAAATGGGCACAATAAATGATACTTACATTAATGCATTGCTGGCTGACACCTCATATGTAACTCTTAAAGAAAATGGAATTATCTTAACTGGCAGTGCATATATTAATGCAGTTGCTAAACGTATGACTCCTGATGTTGCTCAATATATCGCAGATAACTTCGTGGTAGTCACCCAAGAAAATAACGATGATGGATCAGGTTTTGATGCGACAGTTTGGCAAGGTAAAACAGGTACTAATTATGCGGGACAAGTGTATATTTCTATGCGTGGCACGCAAGGCGCCCTCGATATAGCAGAAGATGCTGATCTGGCAACTTCTGGTTTAGCGCATGAACAGTTAGTGGATATGGTGAATTGGTGGTTGCGAGAGGCGACACCGGCAGGTCAGTTAGCACGGCAAATGACACTTCAGGAGACCCATATTCCGGGTACTTTGTTTGATTTTGAGGATTTTGTTCCCGCTCCTGGGGTGATGGCAACAGGTAATCTGGCGAATATAGATAGGATTCATTCAGTTAACGGCCATAGCCTTGGGGGTTATATGGCAACGGCGTTTGCACGTATCTTTGGTCAACAATGGGATATTGAATCCATTAATACCTTTAATAGCGCAGGTTTTAGTCGTTTAGCGTCAGAGAATATAGAAAATGGATTTAACCAAATAGCTGAAGTGATTGGTCATGCAAGGGGACTCTCTGATTTCAATAGTAGCGCACACAATAATTACTTTGCTGAAAATGGTATTAACGTCACAACCAATACCTGGGACCCAGTTGGTTTTAAGCAATATGGAGAGCGCATTCCACTCTTTCAAGAAGAGACAGCACCATTGGGGTTGAGCAATCATTACATGTACAAGCTTACTGATCGTTTTAAAATAGTAGTGTAAATGTAACCAGCGGTTTCGTTAGTTAGACAATAATTTGTCTTTGTGTGTTTGATGAAAAAATAATCAAGTAACTGTAAGTTATAGTTAGATACTATAAAAACCGATAACAATGATAACGAAAAGTTAGGAATATAGGATAGATTTACATAATGAAGTTTGGTAAGGTGGTCAAACAAATAGGGAACAATAAAATCGATAAAAAAGGACACTTCATTCCGGTATCTATTTTCCCTTTTTAACATTGTTTCATAGTCGACAATATCAATTCTCTTATTGGGTAGTCATATTTTTATCCATTAAGATCGCAATAGAGAGGGTTACCTATGAGAAATATAAAAAAGAAGTCTATTGTGATTCTCTATCGCTGTTATTCAAAAAGCAGAGAGTGCTTACATTAATACAAGAGTCGATTCAATGAAAATAATAAAATGGCTAGGTGTAATATTTTGGGGGATGATTGGTTTTTTAGTGCTTTGGTTTATTTATTGTGAACTGAATAAAGCCTATTGGGATTACCAAGTTAAAAAAATGTGTAAGAAAGATGGGGGGGTAACTGTTTTTGAGAGAATAGATATTTCAAAAAAAGAATACCCTAAAATTTTTAGTAATTTAGGGAAAATGAAATTGCCCAATCGATGGAGTGATAAAAATAAATTCCCATATTTCTACAAAAATAATACTGAAAATATAAAATTAGGAAAACTAAGTGTAAAAAAACACCTTTATAAAATAATAAATCGTAAGACTAAAAAAATTATAACCAAGAGTATTTCTTATAGTCGAATTGGTGGTGATTTTCCAATACTAGTACAACACCCATCCTCTTTTTCTTGTGAAAAAATTAAAGGCTTAAAGACGTTATCATCAATAGATTCTACTTTTATAATAAAGGAATAAAAAATGAGTAATATAAAAAATATTCTAGGTTTATCTGAACTTTCTTTAGCAGCCTATGCTGATTTACAAAGTGGGAAAGAAACGTCTGATAGTAAGCAGATTCGTTCTTTAGAGAGTGCAGGGATGAACTCAACTCAAGCGGCTAACTTTTCGGATAAATATACTGATATTGTCATCCAACACACAGACCCCTCAGGTTTTTCAGCCACCGTTTTTCTTTCTTCAGATAATAAACTTTCTTTAGCTATTCGCGGTACTGATCAAATAATAGGAGCGGATCTTGATGACGATGCAAATATCATCACGTCAGGTTTGGCAATCCAACAAGCATTAGTGATGTATAACTGGTGGTTAAGGGTTAACGCTCCTGCCGGGCAGGAGGTGCCACAGTATGACATGGCTTTTTACACCGTTTCACACACACCGCCAGAAGGAGCACAGTTTTGGTATGAGGTATCCCCCCAATCGGTATATCTTCAACCTTCAACAACAGCGGTTGCCACAGGGGAAGTCAATGATGCGATGGCAATCACGGGGGAGAGTCGTTTGGATATCACGGGACATTCCTTAGGTGGACATTTGTCCATGGTATTTGCGGGTTTATTTCCTGAAATAACAGACACTGTAACAGTGTTTAACGCTCCAGGACTGATCACGGATACCCAAAGAAATCGGAACTTTTTTAACATACTCGGTGGAGTTGTTCCTGATGGAAGCCATGTGACCAATGTGATTGCCGACGAGGCAGGCATTGGTGATGCACCTTGGTCTGCGATTGCAGGTTTACACAATCGTCCGGGTAAGGCCGTTGATATAGCGATTGAAAACCAATGGCTATCAGAAGAGCCTAATCCAGCAGCGGCTTTAAATCATAGCCAGCAACTACTCACCGATGCTTTGGCGGTTTATCAGATCATTGCAGGCTTGGATAATCGTGTAACAGACACGCAGTTTAAACAGCTATTGACTGCGGCTGATGGAGGTACAGCAGGCAGTTATGAAGCGATGATAGATGCGGTGCAGCAATGGTTAGATATCGACAGCACCGATTTATCGGTAGGTAATACAAACCGTGAAGCGCTGTATTCAGCGATCCAGTCCATACAGGAAAATAGCCATTACAAAAATATAGCAGGCTCATCGTCGCTTCAGTTTTTAAGAGATACTGATATTGTCAGTGTGGCGGCGCAGGCTGATGATGAAGGTCGTGCTTATCGCTTTGCCTTGGTGAATGCCTTACCGTTTACAATAACAGGTTACACGAATACTGCTGCAGCCAGCAGTGATTATGATCTTACAAATTTCTCCGAACATTACCTACAAGACCGTGCCCAATACCTGTCTTATTTACTCGAACGCAACTCATCCGATGCTGTTCTGGATGCTTTACCCTCCCCAGGCAGTGAGCCTTTTGACACTTACCGTGATCTTGAATCGGATGATGGTTTTACGGTATTACCTGACCGGGACGATCAGGGCAATACGGTGATCGCGGGACCCGATGTGACTCTTTTGGATTCTGCCCATGCGTTGACGGTATTTGGTTCAGAGGAAGCAGAGCGTTTGATAGGCAACCAACATAACGATTCATTCTACGGTGGTGCAGGTAACGATACCCTCACTGGCGGAGAAGGTGATGATTACCTGGAAGGCGGTGCGGGTGCTGATACCTACCGTTTTCATTATGGCGATGGTCGCGATGTGGTGGTAGATCGCAGTGAGGGCAATCAACTGTTGATAGAACACAAAGAAGGCCAAGGCCAACAGTCAGTCACTGTGTTGTCACTGCTTGAAGGTACTGACAATCTCTATGCGGAGTTTGATGGGGATGGCCAGCGTTTACAAGACACCACCTATCTGGTGGTGGATGCGCCCACGGCGGATAACCCCTCTCAACAACACCTCATTATTAATATCGATGGGGGTCGCGGTGGTGTGGTAACGATTGAAGGCTGGAGTGCGAGCGCCTTTTCAATGACGCTGGATCAGCAAGCCCCCATGGTGGCACCGGCTAGCCCGAATACCACTAGTACGTTACAGGTGGTGTTGGATGATGGGGCGGATAACCCCGTGAATGATGGCTTGTTACCACCAGAAGACCCCAACGATCCTGAGGAAGAGCCGTTAATCGATATTGCGCGTGTCAGGTTTGAGGAGAATGCCACCGACAATAATCATCTGGTGGGGAGTCGGTATATTGATAGTCTGGCGGGTTTTAGAGGGGATGATGTGATCGACTTGAAAGACGGTCGTTTGCCTGTGGGTTTTGAAGACAGTGTTTTTGCGGACCAAGGTTTTGGTGGTTTGGGGAATGATCAGTTGGTGGGAGGGGATCATCAACAAGTGTTGTGGGGTAATACCAGCACTCGCTTTGCGTTTGTGCCGAGTGGTGATCGCACTAGCTCGGTGGTGTTGTCAGGAGATCAGGTGAGCTATCAGGTGTATCGCGCGTCGGGCTTTAGTGATGATGATCATCTTTCGGGAGGTAAAGGCGAGGATGTGATTAGTGGTGATGAAGGGCAGGATTATGCTGTCGGCGGTGCAGATAACGATACAGTGGCGGGCGGTGCGGGTAATGATAGCTTATATGGTGATGCCGGGGATGATGTGTTATTGGGCGATGCGGCGCTGGATTATCTGAGTTACTACCGCTTTTATTCGGCAGAGCAAGTCGAAGAGGCGGGGTTAAGAGGCATCAGTTCATTAGTGATGGTAAATATTGCCCAAGCGGATGGGGTGCATGGCTATGATGATGTCATCGATGGAGGATTGGGTGACGATACGGTCATTGGTGGTTTAGGTCACGATACCGTGATAGGGGCAGAGGGAGATGATTATATCCAGGGAGATCATCGGGTATCGGATAGCCATAGTGAAGCAGACTTTCGTTTGACGGATCACTTTGGCACGAACCGACTCTATGGTGATGCTTTGACTCATGAAGGTTATGGTCACGATATATTACTGGGCGGCGCGGGTAACGATACGATCTATGGGCAGGGAGGCGATGATATGGTTGAGGGGGGAGAACATCATGATAGGCTTTATGGTGATGACTCAGAGATCGATGATGCGTTTCATGGCAATGATCTCTTGTCAGGTGGCGAGGGTGATGATCAATTGGTAGGAGGGGGTGCCCACGACCATTTGTTCGGTGGTGAGGGCAATGATTCCTTGCTGGGTGATAATACAGGGATTGATGAAGTGGCGGGAGAGTATCATGGCGAGGACGTGTTAGACGGAGGTTTGGGTAATGATCAATTGATAGGCGGTGGTGGTGCCGATCACTTAACGGGTGGGCATGGTGATGATGTTTTGTTGGGTGATAATGCGAATTTCGCCGATGTTGGCGGTGAGTATCACGGTGATGATTTCCTCCTAGGTGGCGAAGGTGATGATCAATTGATAGGCGGTGGTGGTGCCGATCGCTTAACGGGTGGGCATGGTGATGATGTCTTGTTGGGTGATAATGCGGATTCCGCCGATATTGGCAGTGAGTATCACGGTGATGATGTCCTACTAGGTGGCGAAGGTAATGATCAATTGGTGGGCGGTGGTGGTGCCGATCACTTAACAGGAGGGCATGGTGATGATGTCTTGTTGGGGGATAATGCGGATTCTGCCGATGTTGGCAGTGAGTATCACGGTGATGATGTCCTCGTAGGTGGCGAAGGTGATGATCAATTGATCGGGGCTGGTGGTGCTGATGTCTTACAAGGGGGTATGGGTCATGACTTGCTGATGGGAGGGGAAGGTGATGACGCTTTGCAAGGTGGCAAAGGGGCTGATGGTATGGAAGGTGGGAAGGGGAATGATCGCTATATTTTTACAATAGGAGATTCTTTACCGAATGAACAGGGTGAATATGATTCGGTGGAGGATACAGAGGGCAAGAGTACCTTAATATTACAGGGTGCTTCGATAGGTGACATCAGGATCGATTCTAATGGTCAGCGTGTGGGTGAAAGGGTGATTGCTTATAGTGAGCAGGATAAAATCGTGATGAGTAATGCAACGTTTGCCACTATCGATCAGTTTATTATTGGGGGTAGTGCTTATTTTTATGCGGATTTACTGGCCAGAGATGTATCCAATAGCTTTTTGGGTGGTGATGGCGCTGATGAAATGGATGGTGGTGCTGGTGATGATCAACTCATTGGTGGTGGGGGTGATGACCACTTAATAGGTGGTACGGGTAATGATGCTTTATTTGGTGATGATGGAGCTCAGTTTGGCGTATTGCGGGGTAATGATCGACTAGAGGGTGGAGCCGGGGATGATCAGCTCATTGGTGGCGCCGGTGATGATGTGTTACTGGGCGGGACAGGCGTTGATTATCTTGATGGTGGTGAGGGTAATGACACTTATAGCTTTATCCGTGGAGATTCCTTGGTTGCCAATAATCGCATAGATTTCATGGTCGATCATATTGGTAATAACACACTACAATTTGTTTCAGCGTCGGTGAATGATTTACGAATCATCACGCATTCCGGTGGCCAGGTGTCTATGAGTTATAGCTCTGAAGACACGATCGCTTTAGATAAAGCGGTATTTGCGTCTATAGAGACGATTGTGGTTGGAGATACTCATTATACAAGAAGCGAGCTACTGAATATGCTCTATGCCATAGATCATATCGGTTTGCCGGTTAACCAGTCAGTAGTTGGGAGTGAGATAGCGGATATTCTTTTGGGAGGGCAAGCCAATGATCAGTTACAAGGTCAGCAAGGTGATGATCATTTACGCGGTGGCGAGGGTGCTGATACGTATTTCTATGCGTTGGGTGACGGTAGCGATTGGATTGATGCCAAAGATAGCGCAGCTTCAGGCCAAGATATCCTTCAATTTGCTGAGGGTATTTTGCCAGAAGAGGTCAGGCTTGAGCGTGTTAAGGACGATTTGATCATTGGTTTTGTAGGGCTTAGCGATACGATCAAGGTGAGCCAATTTTATGTAGACAGTGTGGATAAAGAATATGGTCTTGATATTGCCTTTTCTCAGGGGAGTTATTGGAATAAGGAGTTTATTGTTGCGCAAACCCTCGCCACAGCAACAGAGGGTGACGACGTATTAATCGGGAATAGCGCAGATAATGTGATTGCCGGTTTAGGAGGGAATGACACGATTCGTGGTGCAGGGGGAGAAGACCATCTGTTTGGAGGAAGTGGTGACGATCGCCTATTAGGGGGCGAAGGTAGGGATACCTTGGCAGGGGGGGATCATGCCGACGATTTACTGGGTGAAGCCGGACACGATAGTTTGGAAGGGGGTCTGGGTGACGATACCCTGGCGGGAGGTACTGGTAATGACATTCTGCAAGGGGGGGCAGGTCAAGATAGTCTGGTGGGAGATGCTGGCAACGATATCCTGGAAGGGGGTACAGGTCAGGATAGTCTGGAAGGAGGCGCTGGCAACGATATCCTGAAAGGGGGTGCAGGTCAGGATAGTCTGGAAGGAGGCGCCGGTAATGATGCCTTGGAAGGGGGTACAGGTCAGGATAGTCTGGAGGGAGGTGCTGGCAACGATACCCTGGAAGGGGGGGCAGATAACGATATCTTAAAGGGAGATGATGGTCACGATAGCTTGAGGGGCGGTGACGGTCATGATGTTCTTGACGGTGCTTTGGGTGATGATTATTTATTGGGAGCCATAGGTGATGACACTCTCAGGGGAGGCAAAGGCACTGACAGCTTATATGGTTCGAATGACAATGATGTGCTTGAAGGTGGCCAGGGCAATGATCGCTTGGTGGGTGGTCAGGGTACGGATCGGTATTTATTTAATCTAGGTGATGGTGTTGATTATATCGACGATGGCGGTGACTTTAGTGAGAAAGATCGTATCGTTTTTGGCGAAGGGATAAGTGTTGATGATGTCAGACTATTTGAAAAATCTAATGATTTACTGATTTTATTTGATCATCCTGATGACATGATTTACGTGGAGAGGTCAGCGAATATAGCCATTGAATTTGCGGATGGCAGTCTCTGGAATGCGGCAGAAATACAAGCGCGGTCGGCTTTTGTTGCGCCAATAGATAGAGGAGTCAATGTAGGCGATCAAGAATTTGCCAATGTGTATGCCACTCGTTTGGGTACCGCATTTCAGTATACGTTATTTGGTGATGATAGAAATAATGTGATCTTTGGATCGACTGTTTACGAAAACAATATGGATGGTGGTGTAGGTGCCGATGTGATGTTTGGCAGTAGCGCGAGTGATGTTTATTATGTGGATAATGCTCATGATGTGGTCAGTGAGTATTTTGCGCGTTCAGATAAAGGGACTGATATTATTATTTCTAGTGTCGATTATTCTGCCCCAGAAGCCATTGATCATTTATATCTGGATAACCCTGAGATCACTTATGGTGGCGGTAATGCGCTGGATAATGTGATGTATTCTAATGCCGAGGGTGTCACCTTGGAGGGGGGGCAGGGTGATGATATCTATTATGCTTATTCCAGTGCCAATATTATTGAACAAGAGGGAGAGGGTATTGATTGGTGGTGGTCTGCTTCAGAAGGTGTCACGAGTCTGCAAGATACGCCTTTTATAGAAAACCTTAAAGCGACAGAGAGTGGTGCGACCTTAATTGGCAATGATAATAATAATGCCTTGTATGGTAAGGGTTACGATTTGTCTCACCTTTATTCGTATACGGATATAAGACACTATAGTGACTATAGGTATTATAATGCATTGTTTGAGGTGACTCCTTGGAGCTATGGTAGTTATAGAGATGGCAGTAATACCTTTGAAGGCGGCAAAGGTGACGATTATCTCTACGGTGGTTCACATGCGGATACCTATCGATATAGTTTAGGTGATGGTAATGACGCCATTAGTGATCAAAGGCGTCATATCATTTATAACGGTCGAAGACTTTATCCTAATGGTGGTCATGGTGAGGACAGGCTGGTATTTGATCAGAGTGTGCATATTGACGATGTGTCGTTTGTTCGGGAAGGCGATGATTTACTCGTAATGGTGGGTGATGGCACCATCCGGATCGAATCGGGATTCGAGGGAGCGGGTGTGATTGAAAGGTTTGAATTTTCGATTCCCACAGCAACGACACTCACAATGGATGATGTGCGAACAAGAGTCGAAGGAAACGTTGTGGCGAATGATGACCATGCCAGCACACAGGAAAATAGCGCTATTGTCTTTACCTTTGCGGAATTACTGGGCAACGATAGTCACGACAATCCAGCGGACGCAATGTTGATTAGTGCGGTGAGTAACGGGACTAATGGTACGGTCAGTATCGATACGACATTGCAAGCCATCACGTTTATACCCACGGCGGATTATGTGGGAGAGGCGAGTTTTGATTACACTCTGGTCAATGGTCGTGGTGCCAGTGATGTCGCTACCGTGTCTATTGATGTTGAAGAGGTGCCTACACCACCAGGTTTATTGCGTGAATGGTGGTCGGATATTGGCCCTGGTGATCAGCTGTCAGTGTTGAGGGATCATCCCACGTTTATAGCCGATACGCCGACGGGTTCAGAATATCTTACCGAGTTTGTCGGTCCTACCAATTGGGGAGAATACTATGGCACCCGTATTAGTGGTGTGTTTGTGGCACCGACTTCGGGCGATTATACCTTTTGGGTTTCCGGTGATAATGATGTTGAGCTGTGGTTAAGTCATGATATTACCCGAGCCAACAAAGCGTTAATTGCGGGCGTCAGGGGATATACGCGGCCACAAGAGTGGGACAAGTACAGCCAGCAGCAATCAGCTCCCATTCATTTAACAGCAGGTGAAAGTTATTATATTGAAGCCTTACATAAAGAAAGCGGCGGCGGTGATCATCTGGCGGTAGGGTGGCAATTGCCAGGTAGCAGTGAGATTGAGGTGATAAGGGGTGACTACTTTGGTGAACCTGATATTTCTCCCACCAATACTCTTCCCACCGTGGATGCTCCGCTGGCAGATCAAGAGGTCGATGAAGATGCCACACTGCGTATTGAACTGCCTGCCAATACCTTTAGCGATGTGGATGGTGATGCATTAACCTTAACGGCCAGCTTATCCAATGGTGACCCATTACCGAATTGGTTAGTGTTTACCCCCAGTACCCAGACTTTTTCGGGCATACCCCTTAACGCTGATGTGGGTTCACTTGAGATTATCGTGACGGCAGAGGATGGTCGTGGAGGTAGTGTGAGCGATACCTTTGTGCTGACTATTCATAATACGAACGATAACCCTACGGCCAATGGTGATAGTGGTCAGACTCAGGAAAATAATGCACTGACATTGACCTTTGCAGAGTTATTGGCGAATGATAGTGACATGGATGTAGACGATGTACTGTCGATTACCGCAGTGGAGAATGCAACCAATGGTTCGGTTACCATTGATCATGACTCGCAAACCATTCGCTTTATTCCCGCAGAGGGTTATTTTGGTGAGGCCAGCTTTGATTACACATTGGATGATGGTCAAGGTGGGGGTGATGTTGCCACTGTCATGTTAACCGTAACCCCGGACCCGGTCATCACCGGAACAGTGGGCAATGATCTACTGACAGGTACAACATTTGATAATCATCTTTATGGCCTGGTGGGTGATGATGAGTTAATAGGAGGTATAGGCAACGATACCTTAGAAGGAGGTTTGGGCCATGATACCTATTTTTACTCCGCTGGAGATGGTTCAGATGTGATTGTGGGGGAAAACACACATCAAGAAGATGTCTTGGTCTTTGACGAAACCATCACGCCAGATCAGGTCGTCGTATCGACATCGAGTGATCGAAGGGATTTATTACTGCAAGTGACGACCAATGGCCATCAAGAAACCATGACCATTAAAGACTACTTTGTGTCGAGTTATTATATTTCTAATAATATCCATACGATTGAGTTTGCGGATGGGACGGTATGGGACCAACAATCTATTAACCAACAACTCTTTAATGCGACAGAAGGTGATGATGAAATCACTGGAACCCATGATAAAGATACGTTGTATGCCAGCGCTGGTAACGACACCATTGATGCTGGGCAGGGTAACGATGATGTGTTTGCAGGCAGTGGAGACGATATCATTGAGGGTGGTCGTGGTCATGATTTTCTCCTGGGTGGTAAAGGCAATGATACCTATATTTTCGCCGGCGATTTTGGTCAGGATCGTATCAACAATATCGATTATGCGGGCACAATCAATAAAATCGTCTTCCAGGACCTCACCGACATCCATCAACTGTGGTTTACCAGAAATGATAACGATGTTGTTATTTCGGTGATTGGCACGGATAATCAAGTGACTATCCGACACTGGTATGATGGTCCTCATCAGAGTATGGATGAAATCCATTTGGGAGGTCAGGTATTAACCACGGCTAATGTGGAATCATTATTAGATGTCATGGCCACTCGCTCTCCAACAGTCCCCTCTGGTGTAACCAATATTTCGGCGTCAGTTCAGAGTGCTGTAACAGCGGCCTGGGTATCCAGCAATAATGACAATCTGGCTCAGGTATTGTCGGGTGATGAGCAAGCCAATACCTTACAGGGTTATGGTGGTGATGATGTGATGGATGGTCAAGGAGGTCATGATCATTTATATGGTGGAGACGATATG
Source organism: Candidatus Endobugula sertula (assembly GCA_001723645.1). Taxonomy (GTDB): domain Bacteria; phylum Pseudomonadota; class Gammaproteobacteria; order Pseudomonadales; family Cellvibrionaceae; genus Endobugula; species Endobugula sertula. The sequence continues at coordinate 16,054 of MDLC01000044.1, forward strand.
GATAAATTGTATGGTGGTTCTGGTCACGATCAACTCTATGGTGAATCAGGGGCAGATGATTTGTTAGGGGGAGTAGGCGATGACCTGTTGGTAGGTGGCGAAGGTGATGATTACCTCTATGGTGATTCTGGTAATGACACGTATTTTTTCTCAGGTCATTTTGGTCAAGATCGGATTAATAATAATGAGGGGTGGGGTACTTATCATGATAGGGTTGAGTTCGATGATGTCGATATTGAGACTAATGATTTGTGGTTTAGTCAGCAGGGTAATGATTTGCAGGTTGACGTGTTGGGATCGGATGAGCGTGTGACGGTGAGAAATTGGTATGGTGCAACGAATCAGGTGGATGAGTTTAGGGTGGGATCATCGGTGTTGCTGGCTAACCAAGTCAATAATTTGGTGCAGATACTGGCGACAGCGGATTCAGCGGATGTCGATAATGATGGTGTGTTAGATATTACTCGCTTAGATGATTTGTCAGCTGTTGATAAACAGTTAGCTCAAGAGGCTATGAATACCGCGTGGTCTTGATGATGATCCCCTAAATTAAAAAGAATCAAAGCCCCGTTAAACGGGGCTTTCTCATTTTGTTTTTCTTATGATGCAGATATTATTTGTTCACCAAAACTTCCCAGGCCAATATCGCTACTTGGTTCAATACTATTCACAGCAACCCGAATGGGATGTTTATGCTATTGGAGAGAAAGATTGTGTTAAACGCCAGCTTCATTTAATTCCCAAAGGGATTACCGTATTGGGCTATGATATGCCTAAAGTAGCAAAAGGAAACATACCGCATAATATTAAATACACCGTAGATCACACAGTACGAGCGGACGCGTTGGCAGCCGTATTATGTCGACAAAAGAAAAAAGGATTAAATCCTAGTGTGATACTGGCTCACCCGGGTTGGGGAGAGGGTTTGTATTTGAGGGAAATATTTCCAAGTGCAAAACTGATTTATTTCTTCGAGTATTATTTTAGTACGGTTAAATATAATATTAATTTTGATCCTGAGTTTCCATCTGGCTTAGCTCAACAACTGCATTATCGTTTGAATAATGCGACTAATTTAGTATCGTTGGATGTTGCTGATATTGGGGTTTCACCGACTTATTGGCAGCAAAGTACTTATCCAAAAGAATACCATAGCAAAATTAGAGTCATTCATGATGGAGTAAATACTCAACTTGTTAAGCCACGCCTTGCAAAGAGTGTTACTTTTAAAAACTCTTCTCATGGTGAATTAACGCTTCGCCATACTGATGAGATGATTACCTATTCTGTGAGAAACCTTGAACCTAGTCGAGGTTTTCATCGATATATGAGGGCCTTGCCACGGTTGCAAGCACTAAGGCCGAACGCTCGGTTTGTGATTGTGGGCGGTGATGAAAAAAGTTACTCGGATAAACATCCTTCAGGAAAATCATGGCGTGAGGTCATGTTAGATGAAGTTGGGCAACAGTTGGATATGGAAAGAGTGATATTTACAGGGAAAATACCCTACCAGCATCTGCTTGATTTATTCAGCTTAACCGCGATTCATATTTATTTTACGACGCCTTTTGTGCTTTCATGGTCGCTTATGGAAGCAATGGCTTGTGAAGCCACCGTTTTAGCATCATCGACAGAACCTGTTATCGAAGTGATTAAAGAAGGGGAGAATGGCTTCTTATTTGATTTCTTTGATGAAGATGAATTGGTTGCGCAAGTTGAAAAGCTAATGGGTTCTCCTGAACTGCGTTCTTCTATTGGAAAGGCTGCAAGAGACACCATCGTTAAACAGTATGATTTGCAGAATTGCTGTTTATTTAAGCATACTGAGTTGGTTGAAGAAAAGTTGCAATAAATAGTGCCAAACATACTCTTTGATGAATGATCCGATTCAAATGCCCCCGCTAGCCCAACCGATTAAATGTGAGTCTCATAACTTTGGCAGACAACCCGTCGGACGCCTGTCAAACAATGAAAAATAAACAATACGAATAGCGTCATTATTCCCCTTGTTAAAAAGACGTTGCAAGGCTAGTGTCGACTCGAAAAAAACCATCGTTTTTTCTCTAGGATACACATATAAAGATTGTACATAGAATACGACAAACAGTACTATGGTAAAATATAATACAAGAAAAATAAGGTATATTTTTTCAATGGCTTCCCTTTCCAAAGCCATTAACAGGTTATACTATAGTGCTTTCTATCAACAACTAAAATCATTAGATAAACAGTAAGCACAAGAAAAAACATGTTATTCTCAAGCAGCATAAACAGCTTATTCGCCTTAAGCTTACTCTTTTTAAGTACTATTTTCTTCAATCATGCCACAGTAGCTGGAGGCATTCAGATTCGCCATGCCAGAATCAACCCGACGGTTCCTGGTATGCCAGTAACGGCAGCTTATTTTCATTTAAAAAACAACACCCATAAAGAAAGACAGTTAATTGAGGTTAAAGGTAACATTTCAGATCGGATTGAAATTCATGAGCATACGCTAGTTGATGGTTTAATGAAAATGAAACAAGTGAACAGTGTCACTATACCAGCCAATGGTATAGTGACATTTAAGCCTGGCGGCTATCACCTTATGATTATGAATGTAAAAAACCGAATTCATGAAGGTGATCATATTAATCTACTATTGCAATTTAGTGATGGCAGTCGACAAGCGTTTACTGCTAGTGCTAAACGCCCTTCATCCACAAAATCCAAAAAACATCAACACACTAATTAATGAGTATTTTAAGGGCTTGTATCATATGATCCTTTTGATAAGGTCCTTTAAACATACCGACATATTCCCCATCAGGACTCACCAGTGCGATCGAATCACTATGGCTTATAAAATAATTCCCCTGTTCATCTGGTTTTTCATGGATAAACACTATATTAAATTGTTGGGCTAATCGACGAATATTGCTTAATTCTCCAGTTAACCCATAAAACTGGGGATTCATATAAGTAAGGTATTCATTGAGTAGTTTGGGAGTATCACGAGCTGGATCAAAAGTCACATGAACAACACTCAGGTTTTGCAATGGGTGTTTCTGCTGCTCTTCATCCCACTGCATTTTTACATCACTTAATAAGGACAAATTAACCGGACAAATATCAGGACAATACATATAACCGAAGTTAACCAAACGCCAACCTGACAAATGATCTACAAATGATTTTGTCTCACCCTTTACATTCACCATAGGGATGTCAGACAGTTGCCGAGCTGGATCAAAGTAAAAAAAACCTAGAGAAAAAAGTTTCTCTTGTTGAGCTTTCATACTATTTGTGTTGCCAGCCATATATAAAGCAATACCAACCAGTGTCAGTAAAACTAAACTACCGACAATGAATACCCCTTTTTTTTTCGTTGCTGCCGTCATTCTTACACCGTAACGTTTACTCTAAAGGTTGTTAAGCTAATGGCGAAGTAGGCCCACTATGAAATCGAAATTCGGTATCTTCTGTTTCAATTAATCGTTGTTCTATTTGCAGAAAGTGAGCAACACGATCTTTAATACTGTCTGAGGTGGCTGTTTCTGCTAATGTTAAATAGTCCTGGTAATGACGTGCTTCTGATTTTAACAGGGAAAGATAAAAGTGGGACAAGTCATCATCTAAAACAGGAGCAATAACTGCAAACCGCTCACAAGAACGCGCTTCAATAATAGCGCCAACAATGAGAGTATCGATTAAGCGATAAGGTTCTGAAGCTCTAACCTCTTTTCGTAACTGCGCTGCATATCGTGCTGCCTCAATGTGAGGATAGGCAATCCCCCGCTTTTTCATGATTGCGATGACTTGTTCAAAGTGTCTCAGTTCCTCTCTTGCCAGACGCGACATTTTATTTAATAGCTCAAAGTTATCCACATAACGATACATCAGGTTGAGAGCTGTACTGGCGGCTTTTTTTTCACAATTTGCATGATCAATTAACATTAATTCAATATTATCCAAGGCATTATCTACCCAAGCTTGTGGTGTTTTGCAAAGAAGAAAATCTTGAATATGGCGAATATCAGTCATAAATAACTCGATAGTGAATGATGGTGGATTTATTGTTTATCATTATCATGCTGAAGGGGGTAGGATCCTCTATGATTGGCTATATAACAATCATAATGCGCAGAAGACAGAGTGTAAAAATCCTGATCGAGAAATTGTTTAAGCTGTTCCAGAGAAAATCGCTGCCACGCCTCTTTCACACGAAAACCATAAGCCTCGGTATCTTTTATTTGTGCTGCTCCAGCTCGAAGTAGTTCATAGACCCAGCGAGCTGGAGATAGTGTTTGATCGACCTTTATTTGCTGATACGACATTTGCTGTATCAGCTTTTCTTCACTAATGATATCTATTTTATTAGCGACAATAGTGACTAAAAAACCATCTAAACGACCAACCACTAACTGCCGCTGCTCTTCAGTGTATCCATTCCAGCTAATGACTTCATGGGCAAAACGTTTACATCCCCGACAAACCAGATCACCTATACTTGTTGAACACACACCGATACAAGGAGTTTTAACCATAAATAAGACAATGCCCTTATTTCAATAGCATACTGTTTTCCGCCAAATCCACCAATGTTGAACGTATCCAGCGATGAGCACTATTGTGTTGCAATAACGAACTCCAGACCATTTTAATTTCAATAGGTTCAATGGCAAAAGGAGGATCAACAATAGCCAGGGTAGGATGATGTTGATACAGCAGTGCTGCACGGGTTGGCAGTGTAGCAATGAGATCGGTGTTATTAACCAATAAAGGAACATTTTGATAGTGGCGACTAAATACCCGAATGTTACGCTCACAATTTAAAGTCATTAACGCCTCATCAACCCAAGCCCGCTTATGGATACTCTCCTGTGACATCCCCGTTGCAACGCCAATACCAGTTTTGCTCACCCATATATGCCCAGCCGCCAGATAATTTTCCAACGTATTGTTCTCAATTAATGAATGCTGTGAATTCACTAGACAGGAAAAACTGTCTTTCCATATAAGGCGCTGATGAAAAGACTGAGGAATATGATCAAAGCTATTAATGGCTAAATCTACCTTACCTTTTTCCAAGTCTTGAAAGCTAGCATCACTTAACGTCAGGATATCCAAAGAAATTTCAGGTGCATGTTGCTGTAAAAAGCTCACCAATGATGAAATCAATGTTCCTTCTACATAATCACTTACCAGAATACGAAATACTCTCTGTGTCGTTTTGGGTTCAAAGTGATCCGTTGGTGATAATGCAGCTTCTGCAAAACTTAATGATTGACGTACCAAAGGCTCAAGTTCCAATGCCCTTTCAGTAGGCTCCATACCGTAAGTAGTACGCACTAGCAAAGGATCATCTAACACCCCTCTTAGACGTTTTAAACTATTGCTCATAGCAGGCTGACTAATATGTATCTGTTCTGCTGCACGAGAAACATTGCGTTCTCGCATTAACGCATCAAAGCAAACCAACAAATTTAAATCAAAATTTTCAATATTCATTCAGTAGTGACACACGGTTAGGCAAAGATCTCCCCCCTAATAGGGGAGACACTATAACCCGTACAACTAATTAATGAATAGACTATAATCTAAATAAATAATGGTTATCAAGACTAATGATTAGCTGTTAATAGCAATTACTGTAAAATGCGAAGCAATCTCTATCAGGTAAGTGGCTGTTTTTGTTAAGCCCATCTATATCGCCTATAATATTAAAATAAATTCAATGTACCCATATTTATCATCTTAGAGGACATTACCGTGCTTGAAGCCTACCGCCAACATGTTGAAGAACGTGCAGCACAGTCTATTCCACCAAAACCACTCAGTGCTGAACAAACTGCAGATTTGGTTGAATTATTGAAATTCCCTCCTGCTGGCGAAGAAGACGCTCTGCTTGACTTGATTGCCAACCGAGTCCCTCCAGGTGTTGATGAAGCCGCTTATGTGAAAGCAGGTTTTTTATCGGCTATTGCTAAAGGCGAAGATAACTGCTCATTAATCAGTAAAGAAAATGCTGTTAAATTACTAGGTAACATGCATGGTGGTTACAATATCTCCACCTTAGTTGAGTTATTGGATGATAATGCACTTGCTGAACTAGCAGCCGCTGAACTTAAGCATACCTTGTTAATATTTGATGCTTTTCACGACGTAGAAGACAAAGCAAAAGCAGGTAACGAACACGCTAAAGCAGTTATTCGATCATGGGCTGACGCTGAATGGTTTACCAAACGAGACAAAGTACCTGAAAGCATTAAAATGGCGGTCTTTAAAGTCACTGGCGAAACCAATACTGACGATCTATCGCCCGCTCCTGATGCTTGGTCTCGTCCGGATATTCCACTACATGCGCTTGCTATGTACAAAATGACTCGTGACGGATTAACACCTGAAGAACACGGCGTGACTGGTCCAATGCAACAAATTGCAGAATTACAGGCCAGGGATATGCCCATTGCCTTTGTTGGTGATGTGGTAGGTACAGGCTCTTCACGTAAGTCAGCAACTAACTCTGTTTTATGGTTCTTCGGTAATGATATGCTGGGCGTTCCCAATAAACGTAGCGGTGGTGTTTGTATTGGCGGTAAAGTGGCTCCTATTTTCTATAACACTATGGAAGATGCTGGCGCATTGGTTTTTGAAGCATCAGTCGATAATATGGGTATGGGTGATGTTATTGATATCCGCCCTTACGAAGGAAAAATCCTTAACGAATCCGGAAAAATTATCTCTGAATTCGAACTGAAATCTGAAGTACTACTAGATGAAGTTCAAGCAGGTGGTCGTATTAACTTGATTATTGGCCGCGGCTTGACAGCGAAAGCGAGAGAATCTCTCGGCCTGCCGGTGAGCAGTTTGTTCCGTGTTCCTGAAGCCCCCGTTGATAGTGGTAAGGGTTTTACATTGGCACAAAAGATGGTTGGCAAAGCGTGTGGTTTGCCCGAAGGTCAAGGGGTCTACCCAGGCACTTACTGTGAACCTAAAATGACAACGGTTGGTTCACAAGACACGACAGGCCCAATGACTCGTGATGAGCTTAAAGATTTAGCTTGCTTGGGTTTCTCTGCAGATTTAACTATGCAATCCTTCTGTCACACAGCGGCCTATCCAAAACCTGTGGATATTGATACTCAGCATACACTACCCGACTTTATTATGAACCGCGGCGGTATATCACTACGCCCAGGTGACGGTATTATCCATTCCTGGCTAAACCGTATGTTGCTTCCAGATACTGTGGGTACTGGTGGTGATTCGCATACCCGTTTTCCAATGGGGATTTCTTTTCCAGCCGGCTCAGGTCTGGTTGCCTTTGCGGCAGCAACGGGTGTTATGCCACTGGATATGCCGGAATCAGTACTGGTTCGATTTAAAGGTGATATTCAATCTGGCATCACTTTACGTGACTTGGTACATGCTATTCCTTACTATGCCATTAAAGAAGGTCACCTGACCGTTGAGAAAAAAGGTAAGAAAAATATTTTCTCTGGTCGTATTTTAGAAATTGAAGGGTTAGAAAACCTGACAGTTGAACAAGCCTTTGAATTATCTGATGCATCCGCTGAACGTTCTGCCGCTGGTTGTGCTATCAAGCTGTCTGAAGAGGCTGTTACAGAATACTTAACATCCAATATTACCTTATTACGTTGGATGATCAGTGAAGGTTATGGTGACCCTCGTACTCTTGAGCGTCGCGCTAAGAATATGGAAGAATGGCTGGCTAACCCAAACCTAATGTCAGCCGATGCTCATGCTGAATACGCAGCAGTCATTGAAATTGATCTAACAACAATCACGGAACCTATCGTATGCTGCCCTAATGACCCTGACGATGCCAAGCTTCTATCGGAAGTGGCTGGCGACAGCGTCCAGGAAGTCTTTATTGGTTCATGCATGACAAACATTGGTCATTTCCGTGCAGCAGGCAAGCTATTAGAGAAAAACACTCAGCCACTTAAAACACGTTTCTGGATGTCTCCCCCCACCAAAATGGATGAGCATACCCTCATGGAAGAAGGATACTACAATATCTATGGTCGTAATGGTGTACGTACGGAAATGCCAGGATGCTCATTGTGTATGGGTAATCAAGCACGTGTTGCAGCAGGCACTACGGTACTATCCACATCAACTCGTAACTTCCCTAATCGTTTAGGTGATGGAGCCAATGTTTATCTAACCTCAGCTGAATTAGCCGCTGTTGGTGGTATCCTTGGTAAATTGCCAACACCAGAAGAGTATATGGAATATGCTAAAAGCATTGATGCCATGTCTGACGAGATTTTCAACTATATGAATTTCGATCAGATTGCCTCTTTCCAAGCTGGCGCAAAAAAAGGCCAACAAATTGCCGCAGTACACATTGAAGACGTTACCATGTAATTTGATGACGATGAGTTAAGCCCTTCCCTTAATGGGAGGGGTTAACCGTTATGAAGGGGCGAGTGCCATAAAGCTACCTTAATTCTTTGATTTATATGGAGTAGGATTGGCCTTTTTTTCGACGATAGCTTAGGGCTGCGTTCTCTTTGAATGTTACCCTTTGAGTGACAGATATGCCTTTGTATTTAAGTAAGCTCAAACGAATGAGATTGAGCATACAAGGACGAAGCAAATAAATGGTATCTGTGAGTGCTTTCATAAAACGATCTTACAAGCATTTGATCAACCCCCACTGTGCGGTAAGATGTTCAATTCACTCGATGGATTACAAAAAGATCTAGACGATTGCTTAGTTTACTACAATAATGAATGTGCACAATACCCATGCCCTTCGCAGGTATTCGAAATCGAGAAAATTAATTCTCAGAAATACTAGGATTCTTGAAACTGTTAGTATAGAATGCGGCGCTCTTTCAGTACAGATGTACAATAATTGCAGTATTGATAAGGAGTTAGGCGCGGTGGCAGAGTGGTTATGCAGCGGACTGCAACTCCGTGTACGCCGGTTCGATTCCGACCCGCGCCTCCAAACTTAGTGTAGTAACTGAAGTAGGTAAACCAAGCCTACTATAAAATGCCTCTCATTTGCCCGGGTGGTGGAATTGGTAGACACAGGAGACTTAAAATCTCCCGATCGCAAGATCGTGCCGGTTCAAGTCCGGCCTCGGGCACCATACAGGACTTTGGGTCGTGAAGACCCTCCAAAACCTTGAAGGGAAGCGCCTTTGGGGCGGTTCTATAGCCCTCATTTCTGTCGTATATCAGCTTGTCAGTAAAGCATAGACGAAGCACATTTTTTCTATCTTCTAATGTCGCCTTAGCCCAGACTTCATGCGGATTTCGGAGCATTTCTAAAGCGGTTCTAGAACTCTCTTCAAAACTCGGCAGTGTTTGGCCAAAATTAGCGATTTTTTCTTCTAAAACCACCTTCTCATATTCAAGATTTTGGATTTTTCCTTCATAGGCTTTAATCACCGAGGTGCTGTCCGTTTCAACAATACGCTCTAATAATTGATTGATTTTTCTCTCTACGGTGGTTTTTTGTTTCTTGGTATCGAATATCTCTTGGTGACGCAAATGTGAGCGTTTTTCGTGATGTTCTTTAAGCATGGCAATAGTGACATCGAAGAGAGCTTTCGGCGGTGTGAGCGATTTTAATATAGCTTCAAAGCCGTTTTCTGCATCGGCCTTCTTAATCGACTTACCGTAGAGGTCACAGCCCTTTTTCTGGCACTGATAATAGGCATAGTATCGGCTACGCCCTTTTGTCCAACCACCCGTAAGAGAACTCCCGCAGCAAGCACAATGCATATTCCACTCCAAGATGAACACCTTCTCCAATTGAAAATGATCACCCCCTGCGATTAAACGTGATCAGTCTCT
>MDLC01000045.1 GCA_001723645.1 Candidatus Endobugula sertula
TAATAGGTTTTTTACCGTGATATCAATCAGTTACCGTTATTGCTTGGTGGTCTAACCTCAACATTGTCGTGTACAGAATATCCATGCCAAGATGTTAGTGCACAATGTGGTTCTTGCAGCAGCTATTTGTACGAAGCCAAAAGTAGAAAAAAGTCATGTTAAGTGTAAATATCAATATGCCATTAATGCCAGTGCTGCCATTTCAAGAGCCAAAGACTTATTAGTAAAACTCATTGGTTTATCCCATAAAAAAGTTATTCATGATTTAATGAATTTCGTTGATTTACTTGCCTTGACTACTGAGCCAATGAGGCCCAGACAGAGATTCAAGAGGATGCACAAAATGTGCAAAAGAGTTTTTTTATAGTCATTTTAAACGTGCGAGAGGATTCTTAACTTAACCTCAGTATAATGAATGCACAAACAATACAGGGGCAATTTTTAGAGTTGCCCCTTAACGATACACCGCTAAACTTGCGAGTAAAAAGCTATGACCAAAGATCAACAAACCGAATTAGAAGCCGCTGCTTTCCGTCATCTATTACAACACCTTGATAGCCGTAAAGATGTACAAAATATTGATTTGATGAACCTTGCAGGCTTTTGTCGCAATTGCTTAAGCAAGTGGTATATGGCAGCGGCGGCAGAACGTCATATTGAAATAAATGGTGATCAAGCTCGCGAAATTGTCTACGGCATGCCTTATGATGAGTGGAAAGAAAAGTATCAATTACCTGCAACATCTGAGCAATTAGCAATCATGGAACAGCAGCAAAAATCCAAACCTTCATAGAGGAGACCAAACATCAAGTAATAGGATCATTATGGCTCATGTTCAACAATTGATCATTTACTCTGTTAAATCGTTACGCGAACTTACCACTCACCGTTAAAGATCTATTATGTGATCAGCACTGGATGATAATTATCGTTTTTTCTCCCAACGCACATTGGAAAATATCGCTTTCATCCACACACCAATGGCCAACAATTAGTTAATTTTATCCACCCCAAGGGATGCACAACACCCACCTTTCATCATTGATATTCACCTACGGGTCAAACCTTTGATGCCGTGCTTGCCAGATCATTGACGAAGACAAAAATAGTTCACTGAAACACTTAAGCCTCCCAAAAAGCTGGGCTCAGCATACATCAGCAATGAGCCCCGCTCTGTATACCTGCATCATTTTTCAATTAAATTGAATCAAACAACAAAACTGTTTATTTATACAGTAATATATTGTTTAATAGGTCATGTCATTCATCAGATTAACATCATAAACAACTAAACAATGGGGCCACTATATTATGACAAGCAATAATAAAAATACCGTATCATATCTACCTATGGAGAAACGTCACCACATCGCTTATGCTGACAGCGAAAATCACCGCCCTTCATTCAGTCTCTGCTGCCAGGAAAAAACACCCCCTTACCATAATAAGCTTGCCGATCAATGGGAGCAGCACCAAGCAATGCAGGATTTTTATCATACGGCTCTACTCGCCCTCTCTACTAGTGATGAATATCAAGAGTATGAAGACTGGCACTATGGTGCCTTTTTATTGAGTAAACATTTAGCGAAACAAGGAGAAGAATTAATAGAAACTATCGAAAAATTAACCTAGGAGATGTTCCACTGTCATAGCAAACCCTTAACCTTTCCACCCGGCGGTACGTTTCAGTTGGACAGGAGTGAAAATTAAGCAATGATTGATGGCACACACACTAAACTGCAAATGGCTCATCGTCGATTGCCTCATAGCCGTGCATTTTTGTATTGGAAGAGATCAAAACAACGCGATTCCCCACACTTTCTACTTTTTCTCAACCACGCTATCAACAGCAAAGAGCCTTTTAGTCAAACTTAATAACTCATAATGGCCTTCCGTACTGGCCTGTTTAAGCTGTGCGGTTGGTATATGCAACAACTTATTCGTCAAGCTGTTAGCCATTTGCGCAACAACTGCATCTGGAGATAAGCCATTTTGCAAATCGCTAAGTGCTTTTGCCAATACCTGATCCCGTATTGATTCGGCATGTTGACGATAAGACTTAATAGCCGACACCGAATGGCGTGCACGATAATCCTGTATACAAATTGCCAAAAAATCATCAATGATCTTTTGTGCTTCACTGGCAGCAGTCTCTCTAGATTGCTTATTTTCGTCAATCACTTCCCGCAAATCGTCAACAGTATACAAGTAAACATCAGCCAAATCGCCCACCTCTACTTCAATATCTCTAGGAACCGCAATATCAACCATAAATATCGGTTTATGACGACGCTGCTTTAGTGCAGATTCAACCGCACCTTTTCCCAAAATAGGTAATTGGCTAGCCGTAGAAGAAATGACAATATCCGCTAGCATCAACTGTTCAGGAATATCTGTCAACAAGACCACTTTTGCTGAAAACTCATCCGCCATTTTTTGTGCTCGTTCTAATGTACGATTTGCAAAAATCATTTGACCAATACCTTGCTGTTGTAAATGGCGGGCTACCAGCTCAATCGTTTCACCAGCACCAATCAACAAAGCCGTGTCTTGCGTTAAATCAGAAAAAATCTGTTGTGCCAGATTCACCGCCGCATAGGCCACAGAAACAGGGTTTTCACCAATAGCGGTATTGGTCCGTACATTTTTTGCCACCCCGAAAGCTTTTTGAAAGGCATGGTGAAGTTCACTGGATAATGTATTCGAGTTTTGTGCAACCGCATAACAGGATTTCATTTGCCCCAATATTTGAGGTTCTCCTAGTACTAAAGAATCCAAACCACTGGCAACCACCATCATATGCCTTAAAGCCTTTTCTGACAGGTAGCTATAATGACATGCCTGTAAGGTATCAACACTCAGCTGGTGGTAGTCAGCCAACCACAATAATAATGTCTGAATAACAGTACCCTGATTGCTTTCAATATTTGCAGCTTCATCAACCGCAATATACAGTTCTGTACGGTTACACGTGGACAGAATGGCCGCCTCCTCAGCCATTGTGTCTTGTACCAATTGCTGAAGAGCCTGTCCAACCGCTTCCGGAGCAAAAGCCACACGCTCACGTACGTCAATAGACGCACTATCGTGATTAATACCAAGAATAAATAGTGGAATCATGCAAACCAATCTGAATAATGAAAAAATGGAGTCGAAAGAGTGAGGCCAGAGTAACATTGACTGAAATCAATCACCCAAATACAGGATAGACTAGTATCAATATGACTCTGCCCCTCTTTTTTTAAGCCAACAATAGCCAATTCCCCAACCCCAAAAAAGATCAGCTACTACTCTATAAACCGTAAAATTAGTCTACTATTATAACATGGTCAATATATTACATAGAGACGGATAATCTTCATGGTGGAATCACTTAATAGATAAATAACTCTAAACGAGGTCTTGGCCTAGCCATTCTGTATGGTTTACACTCTGTATTTATGAGCAAATGGGTATCCTCTAGTATCGTTATATGGTTCTCTGTATTTATTATACAGGGGTGTACTACGGTAGAAAGTACAACTCACACCGCACTGGATGAAGCCATCGTGGTACTACCCAAGACTGCCTTTATTCCAACGAGCCCCGAACAGTTCCCGATCGAAACGCTATATTCCCTATTAGTTGCCGAAATAGCAGCATCAAGACAACAGTTTGACATCACACTAAACAACTATATTGACCAAGCAAATGTCACTAATGACTCACACATTATTGCCAGAACAGCCCGCATTGCACAATTTTTCAATTCTAGACAAACGTCCTTGGAGATGGGGCTACGATGGTTGCAGCACCAGCCCAATAATCGGGAAGCCATTACTTTAGTCGCCAATGCTTATATTGAGCTCAAACAACCACTCATTGCTCTAGATTATACCGAAAAGCTATTTTTATTAATGCCCCCAACAGATTACAAGAGTGCAGCAGCATTAGTAGAAACCATCGCCAATTTTAGTAAACGAGTAGGCAAGCAAACCGTTGAGCGATTAATTAAACGTTTCGAGGTGTTGGATAACACCTACCCTGACCTAACCAGCATTAAGATTGGGTTAAGCATCCTGCACCAGTCTCAAAACCATCTCAAACAGGCCCGCGAGTGGGCTGACCTAGCATTAAAGCAAGAACCGAATCACACAACAGCAGTGATTCAGGATGTTTTATTATTGCAACAAACCCAACAAAGCAGATTAGCGACGATAAAATTAAAAGCTCAACTGGAAAAAGATCCCGGCAATCATCGCCTTCGACTGACTTACGCACGCTTATTGACACAAACAGATATTAACCAAGCCTACGAGCAATTCACACAGCTCTCACAACAAGTACCCAACCATCTCGATATAAAGTTTTCGCGGGCCCTCGTTGCCACAGAACTCAAAAAAACCACTATTGCTATCCCCCTCTTTGAAGAACTGCTTACTGTCAATTACCGCTCCAATACAACACGTTTTTATCTGGGCTACTTAGCTGAATTAACTCAACAAGCAACGACCGCACTTGACTACTATCTAGCAGTAAAAGCCGGGAAAAAACGTTTACCCGCACAAAACCGCGCAGGTAAAATTTTGATACAGAAAAATGAATTAGTGAACGCCAGTAAATTATTTACCCAACTACGCACCGATTTTCCCAATCAAAAAGAACAGATTTATATCAATGAAGCTGATGCTCTAACCAATAAACGGCTTTTTGATTCAGCATTGAAATTACTGAATCAGGCCATTGAAGAGTTTCCCGATAATATTAGCTTACGCCGCCATCGTGCAATCATTTACGAAAAACAGAATAAACTGATATTAATGGAAAACGATCTACGCCACGTATTAACCATTGATCCTAATAATGTCAGTGTACTTAATGATTTGGGATATGTTTTAGCAACACGGACACAACGTTATGAAGAAGCATTAAAACTGATCAACCAAGCACTCACTTTAAGACCAGAAGATGCTGCCATTATTGATAGCATGGGGTGGGTCGTGTTTAAATTGGGACGTATTACCGAGGCGATTAGTTACCTGCAAAAAGCGTTTTCCATTTTCCCGGATCCTGAAATCGCTGCCCACCTTGGTGAGGCGCTCTGGATCAAGGGTAAAAAGCAACAGGCTAGAGAGATTTTGAAAAATACTCTACAAAACAATCCTAATTCACCTCAAATTATTGAAACAATACAACGTCTAGGCATTTCGTTGTAATTTTGCTCACTATCCCGTTGACTGACTCTGTAATGACAAAACTGCGCTATTTTCTATTCATGCTACTGATATTGCTCAGTGCCTGTAGCCAATATCCACGAATCAATGACACTCAGCAACAGTTTCCTCAGGCTATTCCCAGTCATTGGACAATGACGGCTAAATTAGGGATACGTACGGCTAACAATAGTGGTAGTGCTACCCTAAATTGGCAACAACAACAAGATCGATATCAAATACGTTTATCTGGACCACTGGGCCAAGGGGCTGGAAAAATCAGTGGTGATAATACCTATATCACGATTGAACGAGCTAACAAACCACCACTCTTCTCCACAAAACCGGAACAACTCATTCAGGAAACCTTTAACTGGGAACTACCATTACAACACCTTAGCTATTGGGTCCGTGGATTGCCCAGCCCCTATTCAAATCAAGCCGAACAAGACTATGCAAACACAGGGACGCTTCTTCAACTTAGACAATCGGGTTGGACACTACACTATGACCGTTATCATTCTATTGGTCGCTGGCTGATGCCTGGCAGAATCAAAGCTCAAAAAGAGACTATCAAACTGACACTGGTTATTAAACGCTGGCGTTTTCCTCCACACCTTTAACCGCGCAACATAGTACCTTATGCCAAGTCTTCATTTGTTTTCCCCCGCTAAGCTTAACCTATTCCTGCATATTACAGGCCGCCTCCCTAATGGCTATCATAAGCTACAAACCGTATTTCAGTTACTTGACTATGGCGATAGCCTCGCCCTACAAACCCGCAAAGACGGGAACTTACAGCTAACCCCTCAGCTCCTCGGCATTAATCAACAAGATAACTTAATTATCAGAGCTGCCTATTTGCTAAAACAGCAAACACAAACTGATTTAGGCGCAAATATTCAATTGTTGAAACGTCTACCAATGGGAGGAGGTATGGGTGGAGGAAGCTCCAATGCCGCCACCACACTCATCGGACTTAACCATTTATGGCAAACCGGTCTCAGTGTTGATCAACTCACAGATATAGGAATGCAACTAGGCGCCGATGTCCCAGTATTTGTTCGAGGCAATTCAGCCTGGGCAGAAGGAATTGGAGAAAAACTAAGCCCTCTGAAATTACCAGAACGCTGGTATTTGGTCATTAAGCCACAATGCCATGTTTCTACAGCAGAAATTTTTTCACATCAGCAATTGACAAGAGACACCGGCGCCATTACAGTAGCGGCCTTCTTCGAGCAGGGCGGTCATAACGATTGTGAACACGTCGTTAGTCAGTGCTACCCTGAAGTGGCAGAAGCCCTTCGGTGGTTACGACAATACAGTGCTGCTCAACTCACGGGAACAGGTGCATGCGTGTTTGCCAGCTTTACTGATCAAGATCAAGCAAAAGCAATATTTGATAAAGCATCAACCAAGTGGGAATGTTTTACTGCCAGAGGTATTAATCATTCGCCGCTTCAGCCTCTTCTCTGAGCGTTAATTGGGGTGTAGCCAAGTGGTAAGGCAGCGGGTTTTGATCCCGCCATGCGAAGGTTCGAGTCCTTCCACCCCAGCCATATTTAAACGACCTATATTCAATATGACTTTAGGGTATTCAAAGCACATTATCAACAGCAATAAAAGCCCCAACAGTAGCGACAGTGGTCATTTATACTGCATGCTTGTAACATCAGCATGGATATCACTCGGTAAAAAAGGTACTCGTTTGTGACTGACTTCATGGTATTCACTGGCAACGCAAACCCAGATCTCGCACAAAATATCGTCGACAAACTGGGCATACCTTTAGGTAAAGCTCAGGTAGATCAATTTTCTGATGGCGAAATTGCGGTAACCATTCAAGAAAACGTTCGTGGACGGGAAATATTTGTCGTTCAATCCACTTGTGCTCCTACCCATAAAAACCTAATGGAAATGTTGATCCTAGTCGACGCCTTACGCCGTGCATCAGCAGGCCGCATTACCGCTATCGTACCTTACTTTGGTTATGCTCGGCAGGATCGACGTGTACGTTCAGCCCGTGTCCCAATTACTGCTAAACTCGTCGCCGATATGATGGTCAGCGTAGGCATTGACCGAGTATTAACGGTTGATTTACACGCCGAGCAGATTCAAGGCTTTTTTGATGTTCCCGTAGACAATATATACAGCTCTCCCATCCTACTGGAAGACATCAACCGTCAAAACTACGAAAATCTCGTTGCCGTATCGCCTGATATTGGTGGTGTGATCCGTGCTAGAGCGGTAGCTAAAGAACTCAACGTTGATCTGGCTATTATTGATAAACGTCGCCCCAAACCTAATGTCGCTGAGGTGATGAACCTGATTGGCGAAGTAGAAAACCGTACCTGCGTGCTGGTAGATGATATGGT
Organism: Candidatus Endobugula sertula; assembly: GCA_001723645.1. Lineage (GTDB taxonomy): Bacteria > Pseudomonadota > Gammaproteobacteria > Pseudomonadales > Cellvibrionaceae > Endobugula > Endobugula sertula. The sequence continues at coordinate 7,568 of MDLC01000045.1, forward strand.
AGATACGGCAGGTACACTCTGCAATGCAGCCACTGCTCTAAAAGAACACGGTGCCCTTAAAGTCGTAGCTTACGCAACTCACGCAATATTATCAGGCAACGCCATTAGTAATTTAAATCATTCCATGGTTGATAAACTGGTGATTACCGATTCCATCCCATTGTCTGAAGCCGCTAAAGGCTGCTCCCGTATCAGACAACTTCCCCTGCATCATATGCTATCGGAAGCCATTCGACGTCTAAATAATGAAGAATCCTTGAGTGCTATGTTCCGCTAAAATAAAATATAGCCTTTGGAAGACCCTACTGAGGCTATTTCAGTAGATAACCATTTACAGCATTACTATTCTGGTCGCGGATAGCTGTAAATTACTTTAACTCACAAAGAGGATATTACAATGTCAAATAAAGACTTTGTACTTGATGCCCAGAGTCGTGAAGAAGTAGGGAAAGGTGCGAGCCGCCGCCTGCGTCGTGACTCTGGATTAGTACCTGCTATTGTTTACGGTAGCAGCAAAAAACCACAAATGATAAGCATCAAACATAAAGAGCTGGTGAAACACTTAGACCATGAAGCATTCTATTCACATATCATTAGCTTGAATGTTGATGGAACAGCTCAGGACGTCATTTTAAAAGACCTACAGCGCCATCCTGCAAAAGCTCAAATTCTACATGCTGATTTCTTACGTGTTTCTAAAACCAAAAAGATTACTACCCGTGTACCATTACATTTCATCAACGAAAGCTCTTCAAAAGGCGTTAAAATGCAGGGCGGACTGGTTTCTCACAGCTTAACCGAGCTGGAAATCAACTGTTTACCAGGTGATTTACCAGAATTTATTGAAGTCGATCTAGCCGATGTAGAAATCGGGCACATTGTCCATATTTCAGACTTGACGCTTCCTCAAGGCGTAGAATCAGTCGCTCTCATCCACGGAGCAGACCATGATCTGCCCGTCGCCACGATTAACAAACCTAAAGGGGCTTCTGAAGATACTCATTCTGAAGAAGAGAGCGAAGAATAGACCCTTCACTCCTCTCGTTGTATTGCTATTCTTTTTCTCTACAAAAGCAAGTAGAATGGCAATCAAACCTCCTCTGAATAGTCAATACCTTTCATGAATACTCGTGTTGAACTTATTGTTGGCCTAGGCAACCCTGGATCAGAATATGACCGTACACGTCATAATGCAGGAGCTGACTTCGTTGCTCATTTAAGCCAACAATACAGTGAACCACTCACCGCCGACAGTAAGTTTTTCGGTCTAGCGGGTCGTATTATTATCAATAACCGAAATATACGTTTACTCATCCCCACTACCTTTATGAACCTATCCGGTAAAGCGGTCACTGCAATAGCACAGTTTTATAAAATCCCACATGACGCTATCTTAATCGCTCATGACGAACTAGATATTCCCCCTGAGAATGCGCGACTAAAAATAGGGGGTGGACACGGTGGCCATAACGGCCTTAGAGACATCATTAAGTGTCTAGGAAATAGTGACTTTAGTAGGCTACGCATCGGCATAGGCCATCCAGGCAACACTAGGCAAGTCAGCGATTATGTCCTTAAAAAAGCCTCTGCTAAAGAACAACAGCTTATCGACAACAGTCTCTACGAAGCCACACGAGTTTTACCAATGCTTACTAATGGCCAATGGAATGACGCAATGAAAGAGCTACATACAAAAGTATCTAATAACAAGGCGGATAGTTGACGAAAGTCAGCAAATCTTTAAGCATACACACCTTATAATTAACCACTCACACACTCAATAAACAGGAACAATATCATGGGCTTTAACTGCGGTATTGTTGGCTTGCCCAACGTCGGCAAATCAACGCTATTTAATGCACTAACCAAAGCAGGCATCAGTGCAGAAAACTTCCCTTTCTGTACCATTGAACCCAATGCAGGTGTCGTTCCTGTGCCCGATCCACGTCTGGATAAGTTAGCCGATATTGTTAAACCCAAAAAGACAATTGCAACAACAATGGAGTTTGTTGATATTGCAGGCCTAGTGACAGGAGCGTCTAAAGGTGAAGGGCTAGGCAATCAGTTTTTAGCCAATATCCGTGAAACAGACGCCATCGCTCATGTAGTCCGCTGTTTTGATGATGAAAACGTCGTGCACGTGGAAGGTAAAATCAACCCTGCCTCAGATATCGATGTCATCAACACCGAGCTTGCTCTGGCAGACCTAGATACCGTTGAAAAAGCCATCCAACGTTACAACCGTGCAGCCAAAGGCCAGGATAAAAAAGCGATCATTATGAAAGCCCTGCTAGAAAAAATACTGCCGCACCTTAACGAAGCTCGACCGTTACGCACAATGGCCCTCAGTGATGACGAGTCAAAACAACTCAAAAGCCTGAGCTTGCTTACTCTAAAACCCACCCTGTATATTGCCAACGTCGATGAAAATGGCTTTGAAAACAACCCTTACCTCGATATCGTTAAATCCATCGCAGAACATGAAAATACCGTAGTCGTTGTGATTTGCAATAAGCTGGAGGCAGAAATTGCCGAGTTGGACGACGAAGAAAAATACGAGTTTCTAAAAGACCTCGGTATGAAAGAACCCGGCCTTAATCGAGTCATTCGTGCAGGCTATACACTGCTAAACTTACATACTTACTTTACCGCGGGAATCAAAGAAGTCCGTGCCTGGACCATTCCTATCGGTGCCAGCGCACCTCAGGCAGCAGGTAAAATCCATACTGACTTTGAAAAAGGCTTTATTCGAGCAGAAATTGTGGGGTACGAGGATTATATTAGTCATAACGGTGAAGCTGGAGCCAAGGAAAATGGCAAGTGGCGTTTGGAAGGTAAAGACTATACTGTTTGTGATGGTGACGTTATTCATTTTAGATTTAACACTTAAATTCCACTATCCTTTTCTCTACACATTTGCTCTCAATAAAACTGGGAAACTTTCAAGCCTCGTCTATACTGGAATTAGTATCTACTAAATCCGTATTCATAGGACATATTATGTTTTGGCAAAATTCAAGTAAAATCAAACAACTACATGATGAAAACCAACAACTTGTCGAAGAAAACCAACAACAAGAAGGCACCATTAATTCCCAATTGGAAAAAATCGAAGACCTTAAAGCACAACTTGAACAATATCACCAAGACAGTGCTCCCAATGATGATAACAACTTGCTGATTAGTAGCTTTAATGGAATTGCAGAAGTACGTGACCAACTCATTGAATCATCAACCATTTTGAAGGAGAAAAGCCAGGAACTGTGTAACTCAAACATCTCCTACGATGACGTTCACAACACACTACGCAAAACCCATGAAGAACTATCATTTATCAGTAGTAGTGCCAAAACAAGCCATGACAGTGTCACCAACCTTAAAGGTGCTGCAGGTGAGATTACTAAATTTGCCGAAATCATCAATACCATCTCCGAACAAACCAACTCATTGGCACTCAACGCCGCTATTGAAGCTGCCAGGGCAGGCGAAGCTGGCCGGGGATTTGCTGTTGTTGCCGATGAAGTCAGAGCTTTAGCACAACGGGCCGGCGAAGCCAGTGGTGAAATTGCCGAACTTGTGAAAAAAATTGACCAAGATACCCAAACTACCGATGAAAATATCCGCTTAACGCATTCCCACTGTGAAAACTTACAAGGAACCTCAGAACAGTCGTTGAATAATATCAAATCGGTACTCAACCTATCACAATCCATGCACGAAACCATAGTGAAAGAGGCTGATTTTAGTTTTATACAAACCGTTAAAATAGATCATCTATCTATTAAAGCACAAGTCTATAAAGCTTTTAATGAAGGTCATTACGAAAACTCGTCACTCACTGACCCTCATCAATGCCACTTTGGAAGCTGGTATTATGACGGAAGAGAAAAAGACAAATATGCGAATAGCAGCGAATTTCAACAAATTGAAAAGCCGCATCAGGACTTCCATAAATATGCTGGTAAAATATTAGAATCTGCTGCTAGAGGCGACCAAAATGAAGCTCGCAATTACTTCGTCAAAATGGAGCAAGCCAGCAAAGAGGTGCTACAAATATTGGAAAGACTATCCGATAAAATGGGCGCCAGCCACTAGCAGGCAATACAAATGTAGACCACCAAATAAAGCCTAACACCTTGCCATCGAGTTTGACACTGTAGACTATCAAAAAAACTGCACTATGTAGTCGCTCATCAAGCTACGTCTAGCTTAACAAAGAGAATAAACTACAGCGTTACGATTGATGACAAGGAACCACCCAACACCCTTACCCTCTTTCACGATGCAAATATAGTCGTAACGTTGCCAGCGAAAAAGCGTTCTTATCGTTGGATCTTTTCAATGGGAATAGGTATGAATAGTGATGTCATCTTGACAGACAATAAAGAAGAAAATAATTTTTTAGTTGAAAAAAAGCGAAAATATCATATCCAGAAGCTTACAAAAAAATGACTCACATCAGCTGATCACTGTTTCAGCTTTGGAAAAGTTCTAGCAAACACGAAATATCGAATTCCACTGCTTCGATGTATTATACCCAAATAAGTCTAAATAAAAACTGTCTACCAAATAACGATTCGATCTTGGAGCATCCAGCCAAGCAGCTAACACATCGTATTTACTACGTAACCGCTCAAGGTACGCTTTATCGGGCCAATCAGACCATACATCACATATATCCAAATTTGTATCTTCAATAATCAGGTAATCGTTACACTTAAGGCAGTACTTATCAAGGTGACTCAGAACGCCAGCCAGGTTCACATGTGCATCCTCAATAACTAATAGTGGATGAGTAAGCTCCGCTAACATATCGATTGGTAAAGCATCTTCTATAGCATAACAGTCTCCGCATATGAACTGTATTCGATGATTCGTTACGGCTCGACTATCCCAGCGTTCATCGTCTATATCTAATGAAATGACTTGACATTCATCACGATCATCTAACATATCTGCCAACCATAGTGCACTACCACCATCACCACTACCTATCTCGATAATGGTCGAGAACCGAAACTCGTGAATCAACATGGGATAAAGTGCTAATTCAAACGGACTCTTATCAATATGTACTCCCTTCCAATGCTGCTCAGCATAACACTCTGTTAATTGTCGCCAACAAGAGACCGGAAAACCACAAGATTTTTGGCGTGAGGGAAAAGGCACATATCTAGACATACTTACTTACCGCTCAGTATGACATTTATTTTGAAATAACTCTATTCTTATCGCCTGATCATCATAGATAGGTAGAGAAATACATTCTATTGATTGCAAAGGAAAATTTTTACGGTCTTCATATAATACCTCTAGATATTGACTACGGTAGCTAATGACCAAATAGCCTTGTGGCGCCAGTAATTTCACAATATTGTTTAACTCATTCGGGCCCGCATGCCCATCAGCAAACACACCAATTGCAATCACCGCATCGAATTCGCCGTACTTTTCAATTAAAGCGGGATCATCCATACGACTGTGTATAAACGTCGAATAGACTCCCTTAGCTTGAGCTTGTTCCAACATACCAGGTGATATATCTAATGCGGTAAGTTGACTATAACCCAATGTGACAAGGGCTTGGCCAACAAAACCTGTACCTGCACCAGCATCCAGAATTTTAGCATTCGTATCCAATAAATGACGAGATAATAGTGTTGCACCAGCAATGGGTATACCTTGCCAATCTGATACTACCTGATCATCATAACTTGATGACCATAAATCATACCGTTTAATCAGTTCCTGTTCTGAATTGCTTGAACAAATCCATTCTAACCAATTATCAGTTGGTACATGATTATCGTTTTGCAAAAAATGCCTCCTCGTTATTGGTATGTTTATTGTCCCAATAGAAATCAACAATAACTAATACACATATGATTTTCCGTTGATTTTAAAAGATAAATAATTATATAAATGCACAATACTATTCATTAAAACATGTAATATTTTATACTGCTTTAAATATATTTCATCACACAGATTCCCATATATTTTTACTATAAATAGGTTTCCCTATACACAATGATAACTATATTTTAGTAAAACAAAATAAATTTATAAAAAAATGATGAATACTTCATATTTAGATTCAATTAATTTCACTACTACCTTTGTAATTCGAATAAGAAGTTCTGTAAACACTCAATAATTTATAATTTTTTCGCCAAAAACACTATAAAAAATAATGAAAAAAATGAGTCACCATAATACAATGTTTTCCAAAATGCTAACATTGATTTGTAAAAATTAGTGTGACCGCTTGGCAAAAGAGAACCATACAGGCCGATTTTTCCGTACAATCTCACAGCAGCCCCAATTAGTGGCTATGGTCATTTATCAGGTAGAAATAGCTTGCGTGATGTCGTTGACAACATAATGGCACACATTCACCGTTGGTTTAGTTCAAACTATATCGTACCATTCTATCTTGGATTGGCATATTTTTTTGAAAATTAACAGAACCGTAGTGAACGACATTATATAACATCCGCTATAGATAACAGTATCACATAAGTTTTGTTCAGTTGTTTTTATAGATAAAAAATTAGGTATAGTAAAGGATACATACAAGTATTCATGGAAATTTATTGATTCGTAGAGATTGAAAATATAATGAATCAACCTCTATTATATTTTTTCATCATGGTTAATTTCACGGAGGTATATCAATGAGCATAAATAATAACTTGCTTAAACAAGACCTTAAAACAAAAATGTCCCAACCTCACATTCGTGCACATTTTCCAGCGCATCAAGGTAAAATGTTACGTGCAAATACGAGCTACGAGTTAGACGTACCTTATATTCGTAAACCATTACTGCATAAAGCTGAAGAGCGTATAGCACATGTTTTTGGTGCGGCCAATTCTTGGCTACTTACTCAAGGGGCTTCTCAAGGTTTATTGGCATCCATTATTTGTGCAGGAATGTCTACTAGTCGTTTCGGTTTAGCACATAATAGTCATATTGCAGTGATCCACGGTGCTATTTTAACGGATTTGGAATTGTGTTACATACCATCAAAATGTGCCATGCCAACAACCGAGGAAGTGATGACTTTTTTGGATAAAAACCCACCGCCTGTATTAATCTTGACGGCGCCAAATTATCGTGGAGAATATATTGACCTGTGTAGGATTAGCCATAAATGTCGTAGTAAAAATATAAAACTGATTGTTGACGAAGTGCATGGTTCTCATCTTGCTCTAGAGAGCAATAAATATCGCATGGCAATGAGTCAAGCGTGTGATCTTGTGATTCATAGTCCTCATAAATATGTCGGTGCGTTAGTGCAGGGAGCACTTTTGCATAGACCACCATCCAGTGCATTTTCTCGAGAGCAAATTGACAAGGCGCTATCGTTAGTCAATACAACCAGTTGCAGTAACTTGATTAGAATAAGCCTTGAAGAATCAATCTACCATATGGTTCAAACCAACACATTGACAATGCGGAACAACGCTTTAAAACGTATTGTGTCTGTGGGGGATATCATTGATCAATGGGCTAGTGATGCTCTTTACCGTGAAACCGACTTATTCGATCCCTGGAAATTAATTCTTAAGAGTGACAGAGTGTCCGGGTACGAATTAGCTCGGCGTTTGCTTTCTATGGGTTTAGATCATGAATTTGCTAATGAAGATGAAGTGTTATTCGTTTTTTCGGAAGCCAATGACGAAACTGACATGCTGCGTGTTAAAACAATGATCAACGATGTTTATGTTAGTTTGCGAGAACTACCTCAACCTACATACGTTGTTTCACCCAAAATACCTATGCGTATACCAGATTTTGGTATGAAACCCAGGACTGCTTTTTTTTCTCGCAAACAGACGATGGTTAGCGTTACTGAGGCATTGGGTGCTATAGCCTGCAAGCCATTGGCTTTCGAACCACCACTAATATCTGATAAAGAGGGTAACGATTTAAAGCCATCAAAAATTCCTCAGATGCCACCGGGGAGCCCAGTGATAGTACCAGGAGAGCGAATATCTGAGTGGCATATTGAGTGCCTTGATGCTCAGCAACTTATTTCAGTTTGTGACGAATAAATAATGATTAATAATGTATCCCTTGATTTAATGAGCCACTATTCTGCGAAGCACATTCAAATTCGTGATGCTATTTTCAAGTCCTCAGCATTATCTAATATTACCACTACAACTAAGGCGTTAAATATTGCCATCATTGGGGCAGGGTTATCCGGCTTGGTAGCAGCATTTGAATTAGAGGCACTAGGTTATAAGGTAACGATATTTGAGGCAAATACCCGTGCCGGAGGAAAAATATACACTCAGTACTTTGGTGAACACTTGCATGGAGAGCTTGGTGCAATGCGTATTCCTGCCCATCATAGTCTGGTGATGCAGTACGTGAACCGTTTTGGTTTAGCATATAGACAAAATGTTAGTACAAATAATAATGCATATTATTATTTGAATGGCGTATGTACTCGCAAACATAATTCCAGAATTTTATGGCCTGAAACACTTGCTGCCAGGGTAGGCATAAAAAATCCGGATACGATTTATAAATTGATTGTTAATGAATTGTTAAATCAATTAACTCCTGAAGAATTTACGGCATTATTAACCTCTAAAGCGAATTCAGAGTTATTGCTGCAATTAGATCAACTTAGTTTTCTAGATTACTTTGCGCAGAAGTTGGAACCTTTGGCACTTAACGTTGTAGCCGCCACATCAGGCGTAGAACATTATCGACGCGTATCTTGTTTATCCGGGTTAGTGGATGAGATCAACTGGGGAGGTGATCAATTTTTCGAACTGGCCGAAGGAATGAGTCGTTTGGTGACTGCATTTATAAAACATATAAAAGGAGAAATACATTTTGGTAGTCAGGTCGAAGCGATATCTTTGTATAATAATAAGGTAAATATTTCTGTTAAAGCTAATAATGTTCACCAAAATTTTGATTCCGTTATTTGTTGTATTCCTACATATTGTCTTCGAAAAATAAAAATTACTCCCGAGCTACCTTTAGTACAGCGTCAAGCAATTTCACAGTTGAAGTATTCTAATGCAGCAAAGAGCCTAGTAGTGACTAACAGGTTGTGGGAACTGAACGATAGTATTTTTGGCGGTTCAAGTATTACAGACTTGAGTATACATCAATGCTACTACCCTAGTGATAATGCCATACTTGATAATGGCCGCTGGAAGGCTTTATCTAGTGACGTATCTCATAGTTTAGGAGTACTTACCGCAGGATATCGCTGGGAAAATTTTGCCAGTCAGTTCGCAACGCTGAATAATAATGCGAAAGATTCGTCGACTTTAGCAGACATTAACCGTTTGCATCAAGGATTGAGAAAAAGTGTTAAAGACATTACACATCAATATTGGCCAGATGCTTACGCCTTTTATATGCCTGGTGAGCGGGCATATTTTCAAGATCTATTGAATCGACCCTTCCCATTAAATTCCCCAAGAATTTTCTTTGCTGGAGAGCATTTGAGTATCAGTCATGGTTCTCTTCATGGTGCTGTGGAAACAGCACATCATGCTGTTAACTTGTTAGTCAATACAGCAGAAGAAAGGTATAAGTAATCAGTGGGCTCACACCAAAGCTATCAGGTGATGACTGAAATGGTATACCCATCTGTGCTTATATTATTGGGTGCACTTAAACTCCAATGCAAAAGACTATGGCATAACATTAGAACCGTTTGGGTAGAATTTCAAACGGATAAAGATGAGTGGGAAAAAACAAATTTATTGATCAATACCGACGCCAACTTATCAGCAGAAGAAGTGGTAGGAAGTTACGGCAAGCGTTGGTCGATTGAATTGATGTTTAATCCATTAAAGTTATCTTGGGGATTAAACGAAGCGTGGCAGCAGACCTTCCAGACATTACATCGTTGGGTACATATCACGATGATTGGTTATGGTTTGATTCAATTGTTGGCCTATATGAATACGACAACGGTAGCACAACTTTGTCAGCACTCTCCATGGCGTAGAGATAATCGAGTGACAGAAGGACAAAAATGATATTTATTCAATGTGCCAATGGTGGTAAAAAGTACCCATTATACTGTGTAGTTATTATTTCTTTATTTTTTAGTAGCGTATCATTCGATGCTTCGGCGAGAAAATTTTATTTTGAGCTTGGTAATGAAGATAAGGGAATCTTTACACAAACCAGCAAAGAAATTTTCGGTAACGATAATTCTGATGGTAATTTTTCACAAGGATTATATTTTTCTTATACCAGTAATTACCACGAAAATGGTAAGCTAGAGTACTCCCTTGAACAAGATGTTTATACGCCTTCATTTGATAATAAATCTGCACCAACTGCTGTGATAGGTGATCGACCTTACGCTGCTTTTTTAGGTTTAGGAGCCAATTATATTCGTAAATCAGGCGATAAAAATATCCTACACCGTTCAGCTGATTTTATTCAGCAGTTTAACATTAAAATAGGTGTTGTAGGCCATGATGCAGGAGGTCAAGAGCTACAAGATTTTGCTCATAGAATTAGGGGGGCGACCGAATACACTGGTTGGAGTGATCAGGTAGAAAATAAATATGGTGGTTTTTTTGACTTATCGTGCAGCCCCCAGAGTTCGTTTTGGCTCTAATAGAATTAGTCTAGAACTCTCTCCTCATGCTGTTATTTCTTATAGTAACCTTATTAACTATCAGGGTGTTGGTGCTTCAATCAGAGTAGGTTCTTACTTATCTCAAGACTATGGTTCAAAAATATTTTCGCCACTTTCTAGCAGTAATAATACTATTACACACTATGAGGGTTTTTCATGGCATGTATTTTTAGGTGCTGAGCGTCGACACGTAGACCGAAATTATTTACTAGAAGGAACAACCAGCATCTCGAATATACAAACCGTAACAAAAGAAGATTATGTCACAGATGCTCATGTTGGATTTGTATTATCACACCCTAGTTTTTCAATCGGGCTTACACTTACAGAGCGCTCAAAAGAATTTCTAACACAAAAAGATAAACAGAAATTTATAAGATTTGGCATTAGTTTTCTTTTATGAAGCTCAAAATTTCTTGAGTAAAACTATTATGGAATGTCAGTTTAGTGGGATTTTGAGACGTTGGTGATTTTTATTTTTCTGCTGATTAATGGCTGCTTTTAAGTATGGAATCACTGCTATACCATTAACTTTTAAAATAAACTTATCTGAGATTGGTTAAGCGGTTCAGAGTTAACAGGATCCCCCCCTGAGAAACACTAATGCTCCCCTTTCAAAGAGATTAAACTGCAATAGCCATAGGATTTTGCCAGTCAGTTCGCAAAGCTTAATAATAATGCGAAAGATTCGTCGACTTTAGCAGACGTTAACCGTTTGCATCAAAGATTGAGAAAAAGCGTTAAAGACATTACACATCAATATTAGCCAGATGCTTATGCCTTTTATATGCCTGGTGAACGGGCATATTTTCAAGGTCTATTGAATCGACCCTTCCCATCAAATTCCCCAAGAATTTTCTTTGCTGGAGAGCATTTGAGTATCAGCCATAGTTCTCTTCATGGCACTGTGGAAACAGCACATCATGCTGTTAACTTATTAGTCAATACAATGGAAGAAAGGTATAAGTAATCAGTGGGCTCACACCAAGGCTATCAGGTGATGACTGAGGTGGTCTAATAGAAACTCTACCCGTCTGTGCTTATATTATTGGGTGCACTTAAACGTCAATGCAAAAGACTATGACATAACATTAATTCGACAAAAATGCTGTCGATAATTCACACGAAGACATGAGAGCATGACCACGTGTTATGGAGGTCACGGCAACCGTGACAATTGACCATTGGCGAGGTTGTTGCTTGCAGTTGCAAGTGGCCATAACAACTTTAACCGTGTGAACATGGGTTTGTTACAAGAATTTTTTTGCCGTGTTCCACCTATGGTTTTCGGAAACGGTATTTTTTAGTTGGGTTTCAGTGCGTTAGAACCCCCGTCTCCTCGTAATCAATAACGAGGAGACGAGGGTTGATGGAGGCAGAGTGCTTATTAACTATTTGGTGACCTGCCACGTAATATCCAAGGTTTTTAAAGCATTAAGATATTCGTCATACGATATAAAACCAACACAGGGATAAGCCCCCTGCTCTGCTATTTGCTCACTAGCCAATTTCTTGGCCAGAAGAAATGTAGTAAATTCGTCAATATAATAGTCAACAATCGCTGAAGTTAAACAGGGTACTGAACTGGCCCCACTGATAACAGTCATTAGCCTGCTAAGCCTTTAAAAAATGGTGAGCCGTGTGCGACTCGAACGCGCGACCAATTGATTAAAAGTCAGTTGCACAAACATCAATTTATCTAATAGGTGTAGAGGGGTATTATCTCGTAAGTGCTTGATTTTATTACGTTCGAGTATTTTTTATGAGACAGGTTTTTGATTGCAATTTATCGACTTTCGATATACTATAAATACATGATTAAAAGTTACCGCTGTGGTGATACAGAACGCCTTGCAAACAACCACCGGGTGAGACGATTTATCGCTTTTGAGCGTGTCGCACAACGTAAATTAATGCAACTAAAAGCGGCTGAAACTTTGGATATGTTACGCACCCCACCGGGCAACCGATTGGAAGCATTAGCAGGTAACAGAAAAGGCCAATATAGCATTCGTATTAATGATCAATGGCGGCTTTGTTTTCGATTTGCAGAAGGTCATGCCCATGACGTTGAAATTGTGGATTACCACTAGGAGACAATATGATAACACAATTAAACCCTGTACATCCGGGCGAAATTTTAAAACACGAGTTTATGGAACCTTTTGGCCTTTCCAGTAATGCCCTTGCCAAAGCCATAGACGTTACTCCCGCACGTATTAATGAAATTGTACGTGAACGCCGAGGGATTACTGCCGAGACAGCTTTACGACTCGCGAAGTATTTTGGCACCGATGCTCAAAGCTGGATGAACCTGCAACACCACTATGAATTAGAAGTTGCAGAACAGGCGATAGGAAAAGAAGTCGCCTGTATTCAACCAATGATTACAAAAGATAATGGCAGCGAAGGTATACACGCTAGCGGGTAGTTGTTTTACCATCAAGAACTGTGGAATATCCGCTGTTACTGTAGATGTAGTAGCTAATTTGAACTGAGGTGGTCAAGGATTTCTTCACCCCCCAGTTAAGCCACTTCTTTCAACTCAGCGATCTCCGCCTCATACGGATTCGGGCTTTTGTAGCCTAAATAAGAATGCAGACGATAGCTGTTGTAAAACATCGATATATAACTCAATACATCCTGTTGCGCCTCCTTGCGAGTTTGATAATGTTTCCATTGAACTTGCTCGCTTTTCAAGCTGCCGAAGAAGCTTTCGGCCACCGCATTATCCCAACAATTTCCTTTGCGACTCATGCTGCCCATAAAGCCATGTGCTTTTAGTAGTCGCCTGTAGGATTTACTAGCGTCTTGTGAGCCACGATCTGAACGCACAATCAATCCAGCAGCAGGGCGGCGTTGACAAGTTGCTTGGCCCGCGCCTTTAGCTGCCGGATTTCCTCTTGCTCGGGTGTCAGCTTGCCATTTCCTCGAAAGACTTGGCCATCGTCATCTGCTTGATGTTTTGAGTACTTCTTTCTTGTCGGCATTGTGTTCTCCAGTTAGGACTATTATCTCTTAACTGGAGTGTGCCAATCTATTAGACCACCTCAGTCTACATATTTCTTTAATGCAGAAAGCCTTTTTTCTGCTGTGTTTGCGAATATTAAATTAATAAATGGCGAAATCCAGGATGGCATCCCAACAATAGTATATTTGAAAACTACTTCAGTAGTATTGATATCAATAGAATGAAAAGACCATGAGCCGGCAAACTTACGGATAAACCACGGGCCATTAAGCATTTTAATCGCTGCTACTTTAGGTCTCTTAAAAGATACATACTCTACCTCCATACTCAGACCATTTTTTGCTTTCACGTTTAACCGGAGACCTTTATCGACTATATTGCCATTGAGAAAGCGATACGATTCAGGAAATGGGTCCCAGGCAAGCCGCTTTTCATAATTCTGGGTGAGATCAAATAACTCACTTTGTGAAGCATTAATTAACTTGCTGCGCTTGATCATTGACTCAATCAAATACCTTCTTTAATAGAGCTATAACTAATAATACTTATTACTTACCCATTCACCCGCCATGTAATATCCAATTCACCCAAAGCACTCAGATATTCATCATATGATATAAAGTCAACGCAGGGATAAGCCCCCTTCTCTGCTATTTGCCCATTAGCCAGTTTCTTGGTTAACAGAATAGCAGGCATACAGGGAATATAAGGACCATCGCCGGAGTGAGCGACCAGTTCAAACAGTATGGATTTTTCACTACCATTGTTATCTTTGCCCGATAGTTCCATATAAAAACCACTACTGGCTGAACCCAACCAATCGAATAAAAAAGACAATTTCAGTAATAAAGGGGCTGACCTTCTCAGGTTATTGATTAGACCCATACGAACAAGCCAGGACAATGACCATAGGATTAAATGGATAAATTTAATTTCCAATCCTGCATAGAAACGCAATGTCTTTACACTGGGGTAACGTTCTGGAAATAATGCTAAGTCGGGTATATCGCAGTAACCTAATAACCTCAAACCCAATGGATGGAAATTACGTGCTTTTAGCCCTTGCCAACCGTAAATATTTGTCAGCTTTCCATTGACTAGGGTATTAAATGCTTTGCCTGTATAACCTAAGATTGCCGCTGTTGTCGCTAATCCTCGCGTAGTTTTTTGAGCGGTTGTAATACCGTAATCAAGGCTTTCTAATGTAGTAAATTCGTCAATATAATAGTCAACAATCGCTGAAGTTAAACAGGGTACAGAGCTGGCCCCACTGATAACGGTCACTCCCGCTTGTTTTGCTTTTTCATGTAATTCAGTAATACCTGCAACAAACTCGCGGCCATCGGCAAGATCAATATAGTCAGCACCACAGTCAACACAGGCATTAGCAACGTCATAGCTTTGGGCTTGAAATGGGCCAGAGGTATGAATCACTATATCGGGTTTTAGTTGCTGTAAAGCCTCGGGGAAATGTTTATGAATATCGACTTGAGCCGCGTCTGGTTGGTGGTCAGCTCCTCTTCCGCCTTTTACGATACTATCAATCAATTGATTAGCTTTTTCCAGTGAACGCCCTGCGATTATGACTTGAATATCTTTATCCTTGACCAATTCTTTTACAATAAAGCTGCCGAAATTACCGTAACTACCAATCACGAGAACACGCTTCACTATCCATCTGCCTCTATAACGAATTGCCCTTTATATTCATAGAGCTTGCCCCACAAGGAATGGGTAATATGGGTTACCATTGAAAAGGTATTATCGTCTATGGGTATTTCTTCAGCATAACCGTTCCCTATTAACAGGGTTAATGGAATAGGAATAAAGTGCCCAAATAGACTGAGGGCGTAGCCATCATGCTTCAAAATGACTTTTTGACCATCCCAGGAGTAACGCATTTTCCAACACAGGCCAAAGCGCATGATCTCAATCACTTGGTTATCCTTCAGTTGCAACATGCGGGAGTGAAATAGATAAGGCTTCTGACCTTTAAACCGAAAAATACGATTAAAATGTAAAGACTTAGTATTTTCATCACTCTCAAAATACACGGTAACAGGCACCGCTGTTTCATTGCGCATCGGTATTTGCCCCATGATTTTCATCAGTGGCGAGAGATAGGTTAAAGGTGGTTTACACATCACATCAAGGAAACCTTCAACCTGTGTAACATCATCGCTATAGGGACGATTGGAATAATGCTTTTGCATCACTAGGGGTAAATCACCCCAAGTATCACCAAAAATGGATTTAAAAATAGGCTCGTTTTTAAGGGCTACATTATCAATACGCCCCACCTTTCTAAAACGCAGTAGTGTATTGCGTACACCACGCAGCCACGGATAAGTCACTGTGGCAATCGTATCTGACCAATAAAACACCTTATTAGTGAGATTAAATACCCCGCAATTATCACCATAGCGCGCCATAAATTGTAAAGCATCTTTGCCGTGAAAAAAGTCATTACCATCATATAAACGAGCAGCGTGATCAAATTGATCGCAATCTTGAGGAAGTACGATACTGGGTTTAGCGTATTGGAGGCAATAATACAAAATACCAGCACCACCGTGATGAACAACAAAATCGTACTCCGGCAAGTAACGCTCGTAATTAATGTAGGCCAATTTAAAACATTGGTCATTGCTTTTTAAATAAGTACTGTTGTTTGCATTACCTTCGGTAAAGTGAAATACCGTATCAGGAAAATGAGCGGCCAATTTTTCAATCTCGTGATAGATGGCCTGTTTACACCAGTCAAGGTGGGTTCCCAATGTCACCAGAACATAACGCTTATCAGCTTGAAAAACCGGGGGCTCTTGCGGCAATTCAGGGCTATACAACATAGGCCCAATAAAGCGAGCAGCCGCAGGCCAAGACTTAGCAAACTCAAATTCCTGGTAGCCAAGACATAAATTAAATCGCCTATCACAGGCTCTGGCGTTGTAAATAAAGGCAATCGCTCTTTTTTGGCCACTTCCAGCAACCGTGGGAACAACACGGTATCGCCAGGACCAAAAATGGCCCTAGGTCTTAAAATCACTTTTTTACCTGAATATTTTCGAACGCGCTCTTCGCCTGCATATTTAGAAGCTGCATAATCATTAATAAAATCAGGGCCAATAGGGCTATTCTCTGTAATATTGAGCTGTGGTTTATCGTGGTAGTAAACTGAGCTAGATGAAACATAAATTAATTTTGGATGATCATTTTTCTCACAGAAACGAATAACATTTTCTGTCGCTAAAATATTTTTATCAAAAAATGTTTTTTGGCTTCCCCAGGGAGAAACATGAGCCGCAGCATGAATAACCACATCGGGTTTAAAATTGATATCAAGACCTTGAGATAAATCTATTTGCGTATAATTTTCCCAGGGTCTGGCACGTCGAGAAACACCGTGTATTTCAATATCACCCCTGTTTGAAAAACGCTGTAAAAAATTGCCGCCAACGAAGCCCGAGGCACCTGTAATTAATATTTTTATCATAGTTTCAATCCAAACAGTTTGGTTTTTTATAACAAGCGATCCGACGCTGTTTTTTCATCATATCGTGGTCGATACCTAAGCTAAATTTTATGTCAAGCTTATCAACATTCAAACGGGAAAATAATTCTGCCAAGGTGGTTGCAATATCTTTCTCAGCTTGTTTAGTATCGTCACTATCATAAGCGATAGTGATAGTTTTTCCATTCTGTTCAATACGGTAATCGCTGACTTGTGTTTGGCAGATATACATGGCGCGCCTGATTAAGTCAGGAAAAATACCGGTGAGCTTAGCGCTATTCGAGTCAGGCAACCACAGCATATCATCCTCTCGTCCTTCTATTCTTTTCAGATGAGTAAACTGTGAGCCACAGGAGCAGGGCGCTGTTTCTTCAACCAGAATATCATTTAAGCGATAGCGAATAATAGGTAAAGTGTGCCGATTTAGATCTGTAATGATGGGGACAAAGCGACCATCGTCTTTATCTACCCATTCTTTTTCAACAATTAAAATATCTTCGTTAATATGCAAATTGCCATGAGAGCAAGTGGAAGCAATATAACCCTCAGTTGCCTGGTATATTTCACCCAAGCGACAAGAGAACCGTGCCTCCACCTGCTCTTTCACCGTTTCCTCTAACACTTCGGCGACAGAAATCATTTTTTCTGGCTTAATGTCAGCTCGATGTTGTGCAATTACACCTAACACATGTGCCGGTGCGATTAGAATATGGGGGTTATATTCTTCCAGTTCTTCAATTAACTGATCAAAGGGCTTGGTAAGATCAAAAAAACGAAAGCGAATCAATAAGCCACTCGCCGATTCATAGAGATTACTGTTCGATCGCAAGAACAAGGCAACTCTTTTTTTACGAAAACTAAAAGTAATATTTTTCGCAATCATATAGCCAGCCCATAAAGCTTGCTCACAGGGTGAAACTAAAAAAACACCTCGTTGCTGGCTGGTGCCAGATGACAAACCAACAGAAACACCCTTAAGCTTGGGACTAAAGTCGCGATTATTTTCTGCCTTGAGCCCGTGTTGCTCGCACGCCTTTAAACTTAAATTAAGCGTATTAATATACCTGTAGCGAATGATTTTTAGATTTTTAAATAAGCTATTGAATTTTATAATAAAACCTATTACTGTCCGCACATGAAAA
>MDLC01000046.1 GCA_001723645.1 Candidatus Endobugula sertula
AGAGACTGATCACGTTTAATCGCAGGGGGTGATCATTTTCAATTGGAGAAGGTGTTCATCTTGGAGTGGAATATGCATGATTCTCGGGTATCAGGCTATCCAGTGTGAAAAATAAACTGTGTTGATTGCGTTTGCTCATAGATTGACTCAAGTCATGTTTTAGCAAATTATCGCATAGTTTGACCTATTAAACGACAAAACCATACTGGATAGTTGTACAAGATGTGCGTTTTTTCTGTATGTTAGATGTGTTTACTCTGGGGAATAAAGTCAGAGCATTATAGAAGTAAACTGGGTACTGTCAGCAAAAGAACATAAAATGATGACACAATATCTGGCTAATAATCGCTTTCCACATCATCACCCAACACAATATTTTTACCGGCTTCTTTGGCCCGATGTAGATTATCTTTAGCCGCGTTTATCTGGTCATTAATATGCTCACCCAAAAGATTAGAAACCCCAGCACTAAAAGTCAGCGATATAGTATTCTTTTGATCGCCATAGGTATTACCAGAAAGAACCGTTTTTACCTGATCCAAAAATGCAAAGGCTTTATCATTTGATAAACCCGGCATGAGTACATAGAATTCTTTCCCTACCGCTCTCGCCACCAGAAATTTATCCATTAACTTTTCCAAATCTTTGGAAAAATCGGCTAATACCTTATCACCAAAAGCCTGACCATATGAATCATTAATATTTGAGAAATTGTCCAGGCTAATCTGTGCTAACGCCAAAGGGGATTGCTGCTGTTTTGCTGTTTCATAAGGCTGTTCACTTGCTGCAAAAAAGTAACACCGACTGTAAATATTAGTTAAATAATCGCGATTTGCTGCATCACGAATTTGATCAATTAAATGCAACGACTCTACGTTATGGTTAATGCGACAATAAAACTCTTCGTGGTTAAAGGGTTTTGTTAAGAAATCATTAGCGCCAGTTTTTATCAGTTTGGCAGACAGATTACTTTCCCCTTCAGCAGATAATCCAATAATCACCAAGTCAAATTTTTCATATTTACAGCGCAAGTTTTTCACTAATTCAAAGCCATCCATATTGGGCATATTGTAATCAGTGATAAGCAATTTAATATCAGGATTTTCCAGAAATACTTTAATGGCATCGACGCCATCAACCGCTTGCAGAATTTGAAATTTATGTCGAGATAATAGGTTAACGATATATTTACGCATGGTCGTTGAGTCTTCGACGACCAGTACTTTAATATTCTGATTGGTATAGAGTCGATTAATTGATCGAATTGCATATTGATAAGAGTAACGTCCTTCTTTTGTCACATAATCGACAATACCCTTGGACAATAGAGACTCTCGTCGCTTCTCATCAAATGACCCAGTCAATACTATCGTAGGAATTTTTTGCTCCAACGTATAATCCACCACCTCACCATCAGGAGCATCAGGCAGGTTTAAATCAATAACTGCAGCAAAAATATTGCCTTGATGTTGTTCACAATATTGTCTGGCTTCAGCAAACGTTGTCGCCAACAACACATCAAAAACCAGTTCCTGCCGCGCTATGTGCTTGAGGATTTTAACAACAATTTGGCTATCTTCGACAATAAGGACCTTTTCCACAAGCAGCATCCCGATCTATCAGTGAATAAGAGTAATGCTTATAGTGTAGTTGAGATATAGGGGAATGCTATTGGACGCTAAAAAAGCGGGCCAGCGCAACATGTACTTATATCTATTACAAAATAGACGAGTGTCGATGTTGGTCTACCCTATTTTTCAATCCGACAATAATTCTTCTGGCGGCTGCTCGCAGTCAATTTTTTTACCCAGCAATGCCTCAATGGCTGGCAACAAAAAAGCATCATCCTCACAGGCAAAGCTGATGGAAACCCCCTGTTTTCCTGCCCGACCGGTACGACCTATACGATGGACATAATCTTTCGGCTCTTCAGGTAAGGTGAAGTTCACCACATGGCTAATATTGTTGATATGAATACCACGACCAGCAACATCGGTTGCAACCAGAATTTTCAAGCGACCAGATTTAAAAGCATTCAAGGTTTTAACACGTTTATTTTGCGCCACTTCGCCAGATAATAAACCTGCTTTAAAACCCTGTTTTGACAAGCGCTCCTGCAGTCGTCGACATTCATCCCGACGATTGACAAAGACAATCAGGCTTTCCACCTTATCCTGTCGGGCCAGATTTGTCAGTAATGTATATTTCTCCTCTGTAGACACCAGATAAACATGTTGTTCAACTGTATCGGTAGCCACGCTTTCAGGCTCAATTTCGACCGTTACCGGGTCCAGTGTCCATTGTTCGGCTAAACGCATGACATCATTGGTAAACGTAGCGGAAAAGAATAAGGTTTGACGATTATTTTTATGGGGTGTTAAACGCACAATTCGTCTCACTTGAGGAATAAAACCCATGTCCAACATTCGGTCTGCTTCATCCAGGACCAATATTTCCAACTGATCTAAATATACATCCTTATTACTCACGAAATCCAACAGGCGGCCTGGAGTTGCCACCAGAATATCAACCAGCTTATCGGCAATTTTTTGCTGCTGTTTCGTATAATCCATACCTCCAACCAGAGTATGCACTGTCAAATCGGTATACTTGGTCAATGCTTTTGCATCCTGTGCAATCTGCATGGCCAGCTCACGCGTAGGCGCAATGACCAAAGCTCGCGCTTCTCCCGCGTAACGTTCATTGACAATAGGGTGTTGCAATAGGTCGTTGACAATAGCGATTAGAAACGCCGCTGTTTTACCGGTACCTGTTTGCGCTTTACCGAGTAAATCATGGCCCTTCAAGGTTACGGGTAGTGATTGGGCTTGAATAAGTGAGCAATATTTAAAGTTTAAATCCGCAATACTACGCATTAAGGGCAAAGCCAAATCCAAATCATGGAAACGCGTCTTACCTTCCATCTCAAGCACAGCGAATTGACTGATATTCCAAGGCTTCCGCTTATTTTTTGACGAACAACGGTGGTGGCGCTTTTGTGTAGAACCCGGAGCAGCAAGCTTATTAGGCTTTGCTGGCACTTTAGGGGAAACAGAGCCTGTCATTTGTTCTTTGTGCTGCTCTTTTATTTTTTGAGCAGGTATGGGTGATGTGCGTTTTTTGAAGAACAACCGCTTAAACAAGAGGTAACCTAACAAGATAGTGAGTAAAGTGGTAAGTATAGCACGTCTATTTCATTAACCATTATTTTGAAGCTGAGCATATGACACAATGACTGTCTTTAAGCAACTGTAGCTCACGCCACTGATGCCCCTTGGCATCAAACAAAATAAGCCTCCCTACTAAAGAAGATCCAGCACCCGATGCCAATTTAACCACCTCAAGAGCCTGTAAGCTCCCTATCACTCCCACCAAAGGCGAAATCACACCCGCTTCGGAGCAAGTGAGGTCATCATCGGTATCAGGACTATATAAACATTGATAACAGGGTGAAGTTGGGGTACGTGCATCATATACCGTTAGCTGGCCTTCGAAACGAATCGCCGCTCCCGAAACCAAGGGTTTTTTCTGCTGATAACAAGCTCTATTAAGCGCAAAGCGAGTTGTAAAATTATCGGTACAATCTACGACAATATCTACTGTCTCAATCAAGTCTATCCACTGATCAAGTTCAAAACGATCGTCTATCGCCTTCACCTGTGTCTGTTGATTTAAAACACGAATAGCCGCTTTTGCCGATATGGCTTTATTCGTCCCAATAGTCCCTTGCGTATGAATAACCTGACGTTGCAGATTACTTAAATCTACTTTATCAAAATCAACCAAAGTAAGAGAACCAATACCGGCAGCAGCAAGATACATGGCAACAGGGCTACCCAAGCCTCCCAAACCCACAATCAGTACGTGGGAATCCTGCAAAGCCTGCTGTCCTCCTATATCAATATCAGGTAATAATATATGTCGGCTATAACGTAGTAATTCATCATCATTCATCATGAGTTATTTCTACTCTATCTCTTACTGCTTATTGGTTTTAGGCGGCAACCATTGCCCTAAAGTAATACGTTCATGCCCCACCATATCCTTTCTGGTTTCCACCTGCATAAAACCATTGTTCAGAAAAATACTGCTCACGGCCTCTGCCTGCTGATAACCGTGTTCGATCAGCAACCAACCTTCAGGTAGTAAATGTTGGCTTGCCTGTTGGCAAATCACCACAATATCCGCCAGACCATTATCTGCTGCAATTAATGCAGAACGGGGCTCAAAACGAACATCACCCTGAAACAGATGCGGATCATTGCTATCAATATAAGGTGGGTTACTGACAATAACATCAACGGCCATCTCTCCCATTACCTGCAACCAATCACTACGCAGTACAGTGACATTATCAAGTTGATGCTGCTGTCGGTTAGATTCAGCCAATGCACAAGCATCAGCCACAGAGTCAATCGCTGTAATCTGCCAATGTTTCTTTTCTGTAGCCAAGGCCAAAGCGATAGCGCCAGTACCTGTGCCTAAATCAATAGCGGTTCTTTTAAGACCAGGTTGGTCCTGAGAAAACAACGCCAACACCGTTTCCACCAATAATTCGGTTTCTGGTCGGGGAATCAGGGTGCTATTATTAACCAATAAGGTTAATGACCAAAATTCCTGACTCCCCACAATATATGCAATAGGCTGGCCCTGTTGGCGCTGCTGCAAATAGTGATTAAATAAGCTTTCTTGCGCTTGTGATAAATGGTTTTCCGGCCAAGTATATAAGTAGGCGCGACTTTTTTGCAAAACAGCAGACAGCAATACCTCTATATCAAGGCGTGCAGTATCCGACATCGACACTAATAATTTACTTCTCTTCAGGGCATCTGCAATAGATAACATCCAAAGCAGACTTATTCAGACAAAGCCGCTAACTGATCCGCTTGGTATTCATTAATCAAAGGCTGCACCACTTCATCCAAATCACCCTCAATCACTTCATTAAGTTTATACAGCGTTAGATTGATTCGGTGATCAGTTACTCTGCCTTGAGGGAAATTATATGTTCGAATACGCTCAGAGCGATCACCACTGCCCACCAAGCTTTTACGTTCATCAGCCATTTCTTTAGCAAATACTTCATCTTGTGCCACTTGTAAACGTGAAGCCAATAACGACATAGCTTGGGCACGATTTTTATGTTGTGACCGTTCATCCTGACACTCAACCACAACACCCGTAGGAATATGCGTTAAACGAATCGCAGAATCCGTTTTGTTAACATGTTGACCACCAGCCCCACTCGCTCTAAAGGTATCCACTCGTAAATCAGCTTTGTTAATCGCAATTTCTGCCTGTTCATCCGCTTCGGGCATAACAGCGACGGTACAAGCGGAAGTATGCACTCGCCCTTGTGATTCAGTTTCTGGAACACGTTGAACCCGATGAGCCCCCGATTCGAACTTTAACTGTGAATATACCCCTTGTCCCACAATACGAGAAATAATTTCTTTATAACCACCGTGTTCACCCTGATTCTCACTAATAATTTCTATACGCCAGCCCCGACGCTCTGCATACTTACTATACATACGGAAAAGATCACCAGAGAATATCGCCGCCTCATCACCACCAGTACCCGCTCGCACCTCTAAAAATACATTTTTGCCATCATTTGGATCTTTCGGTAATAGAAGCTTTTGCAATTCCAACTCCAACCGTTCCTGCTGCACTTCTGCGTTTTTTAACTCTTCCTGTCCCATAGCACGCATATCCAGATCACTGTCTTTCAACAGAACCCTGGCTTCTTCCAAGTCATCCAGAATCTGACGATATTCGAGATAGCACTTTACTACCGGTGCTAATTCAGCATATTCCTTAGACAAGTCTCGAAAGCGATGTTGATCGGCAATAATTTCAGTATCACTTAATAATGCACCAACTTCTTCATAACGTTCCTGGAGATTGTCCAGTTTTTCTAAAATAGATGACTTCATAAATTTAAATAGCTTTTGTTTTAATATTTAATGGATAAAGATTAACACATGGGGTCAGTATAACATTTACACGACTATGCTCTGGATCCCGGTCATTAGTTTACGTAAATGCTGCGCTGTGGGTAAATGTTTTTGATTTATCCACTAAAGTGGCACAAAAATAACCGTTTTTATCATGACAATGTATACCACCCCAGTTCTAAGCTTCACTGTAAACCAAGGAGCAAGGTGTTAGTTTTTAACATTCAATCACATTGACCGCTAAACCACCACGGGATGTTTCTTTATATTTATCCAACATATCCTGACCAGTATCGCGCATAGTACGAATCACTTTGTCTAACGATACAAAATGCTCACCACTCCCTCGTAGCGCCATACTTGATGCATTAATCGCTTTCATTGCAGCCATAGCATTGCGTTCGATACACGGTATCTGCACCAAACCACCAATAGGATCACAGGTCAACCCCAGATTATGCTCCATAGCAATTTCTGCCGCATTCTCAACCTGAGAAGGACTGCCACCCATCACTTCTGTCAAACCTGCTGCGGCCATAGCACAAGCAGAACCGACCTCTCCCTGACAACCCACTTCAGCCCCTGAAATAGACGCATTCTCTTTGAACAAGATGCCAACAGCCGCTGCCACCAGTAGGAAGCGAACCACACCCTCTTCATTTGAGTTAGGGCAAAAGTTCTTGTAGTAATGCAAGACTGCAGGAATAATTCCCGCTGCGCCATTGGTAGGTGCTGTTACCATACGCCCGCCTGCTGCATTTTCTTCATTCACCGCAAGAGCATATAAGTTAACCCAATCCATCGCGGCTAAACTGGGCGTGATTAAATCCACTTTAGTACGGTTAGTTAACTCACGGTGCAATTCAAAGGCACGACGCTTTACCTTTAAACCACCCGGTAAAATACCTTGATGATGAATACCTGCACTAACACATTCCTGCATCACATTCCATATTGATAAAATACCCTGTCGTATTTCTGCTTCAGAACGCCACACCTGTTCATTCGCCAACATAACATCGGAAATCAAAAAATCATGTTTTTCACAAATAGCCAGCAACTCTTTGCCTGTAGAAAAGGCATAAGGTAACATGGTTGTATCTTCTACGATGCGATCAGCACCTACTGCTGTCTCATCAATAACAAAACCACCCCCTACTGAGTAGTAGGTTTTGTCGTAAACCGTTTTACCTTGAGCATCAAACGTTTCTAAGGTCATACCATTAGCGTGATAAGGCAATGACTTCAAACGATGATATGTCAAGTGATGGTCATTTTGATAAACAATACTATGTTGACTGTTAAGTAGTAATTCGCCACTTTCAATAATCTCTTTAAACCGTGGACGCACAAACTCTGGATCAACGCTTTCAGGTCGTTGCCCTTCCAAACCCAACAATACTGCCGGACCAGTACCGTGACCATTGCCTGTTGCTGCCAGAGAACCGTACAAATTGATCTGTATTGTCGCGACACGCGATAAAGTATTTTGTGCCACCATGGCACTGACAAACATATGCGCCGCTTTCATCGGCCCAACCGTATGTGAGCTGGATGGACCGATACCAACTTTAAACATATCGAACAAACTAATAGCCATAAATTTATTACCTGCCTACAAAACCGAATCTTTACCCACTCATTATAAGCGGGAAATACTCTACACAAGCAACAGAGTGAGGATAAATATCTACATTCAGAAACAATCCATTCAATACAACTATGATAACGCTGAATCGTCATAACATTGACCGTCACCCAATCATCCACTGATACTGTCAAGACCACCATCGAAAAGTGTTCTTGCAATATAAAGCCGATACATAGTGGGTTTTGCTGGATATGACGGCGATAGGGTCTGCCATACTCAGTGTCATTCAGGCGATCAAGCCAAGACGGCAAAACCTCAAACAAATGAGAAGGCACACTGGTTGAAGTCATTCCATGTTGGATAGAGCAGCTAGATTCAATGAAGTGGACTTTTTATGCCCCTGAAATAGTGTGCCATAAGGCCAAAAACGGCTATAATTTATCGTATCACTACCATATTCAGATAGCTACATCAATAGAGAAACATATGACCGACAAGTCTGCAATCACCTGCCCAAGCGGTGAAGCATGTCGTTTTACTACCGAGCTTGAGAGCCTAAAACAAAAAGTGGAACGCCTCTCTGAAATGGTCAGTTCAGATCCTATGACGGGGCTATTTAACTACCGTCATTTCAACCACGTACTCGCCCAGGAGATTGACCGCTCACTTCGAACTCTCCAGCCAACCACCCTTATTATGATCGACGTCGACCATTTTAAACAGGTGAATGATCATTGGGGACATGAGACAGGTAACCAAGCACTTCAATTAATTTCCCAATGTCTATTAAACAATATTCGTAAACTGGATATTAGCTGTCGCTATGGTGGAGAGGAGTTCGCCATTGTGTTGCCCAGTACAGATATCATTACGGGTTCAAGAGTCGCTGAACGCATTCGGTATAGTATAGAACAGACGCCTCTGGTAACTACCCAAAATAGTGAAAAACATAGTATTCCTCTCACAGTGAGTTTAGGTTTGAGTATGTATACTGGCACGATGGAACAAACAGCGAGTCAGATAGTTGAAGCCGCAGATCAGCAGCTGTATCTTGCTAAACAGCAGGGAAGAAACCGGATTTGCTTTAAGGTACCTGAAAAATCAGACCAACAAGTGAGTAACGATGAAAAGGCTGCTTTATTTGATAGATACTGTTGAAAAACTCAAAAATAGTGGATAATTAGCACTTCAACGATCTCAGAGGCACCAATGCCATGATAGGAAGTCTAGTGCCCAAACAACATACGTTGTTCTATGGCTTTTGTTTAGAAAGGCATATACCAAGACATTATCTTCTTCAACATATCAATCAATTGATAGACTTTACAAACATTTGAGAACACCTGGAGTCTTTTTATAGTCACACAAATCATCCTTCAATTAATCCTGGACTAATGATCAGGTCTCTTTACTCTATGAAACCCAAACCATTAAACAACCATCAGGATACGATTACTAACACAATGTACGTGGGCCTACTCCCCTTTTTTGCTGGCGCTTTAGGCCCGTGGATATTCCCTGAAACAGAATTGTGGCTAAGCCAAGCATTCCTTCTATATTCCACACTGATATTCTCATTCCTTGCGGGCGCTATTTGGGCCATTGCTTTATTTATTCAGCATGAGCTACCAAAGCGTCATATTTATGCTTCTATTATTTTCTCACTCATTCCACTACTGGGATATTTTCTCCCGATTATTTTTCGAACAACATTACTACTACTGGGGTTTTTAGCCTTATTATTTTGGGAAAAACTGTTCCTAAAAAATACCTATCCCAACTGGTACCAGCAACTACGCCATCGCATCAGTTTTATTGCGGTTGCTTGTCATATGTTGGTCATCTGGAATTTAATGCAAGAGGTGTAAGGTGTGAAGAAGCTATTCACAGACCCTCCAGCCTTATTTAACGGTACATATAGACCATAAATGCCGATAATAACCTATAACCATGTTAATTCATCCAGTATAATATTTTTTGCTCCACACATTATTTCACCTTAAGCTATACTGACCAACTCATCACCCATTAAACATCACTATTTCCCTTATCATCTTCGAGACTTTGCATGAAAAAAATAACTATCCACTATCTATGTCATACCATTTTACTACTGACAGGAATAATAAGCTTGGTACCACAGGCCATGGCTAGCGATCATGTTGATGGCGAAATCACCATTGAACATCCGGTATCTGATCTTAGCGATTTATATGCTTTTCCCAGTCCAACTGACCCCAAGCGTTTGGTACTGATACTCAATAGCTACCCTCTGGTTCCTTCTAATGGCCACTTTTCAGATCGATTGACCTATAGCTTTTTGATTAAACCTCTTACCATAAAGGGGTAGGTATTCAGGCAGGCTTTATCGCTAAGAATCCAACCTACCGCATCAATTGCACATTTACTACCCCCCATGACAAGAAAAATCATGCGGTTCAATGCACCATGCCATCAGGGATCACTGTGCAAGGCAAAGTCAATCAAACCATTAAGAGCGAAAATGCTGCAATTAAGCTGTTTGCTGGAAAACGCAAAGACCCTTTTATTTTTGACGCTGACTGGTTTAGCAAAACCGTGTTTGACTACTGCATTGACACCGCCAAAGGTTCAAACAATATGAAATACTTAAATGTGCTGAGTATTGTATTAGAAGTAAACAGTGCTGAGTTTTCTAATACAGAAGGCACAGGTCTACTGGCTATTGCGGGCCAAATTACTCAAAGAGAAGCCCCCTTTAAAATCCTTGACCGAGTGGGCCGACCCGAAATAAGCAATGGGCACCTCGTGACTCAAGTGGGGCACCAAGACCTCCGAGATATTTATAATGAAGAAAAAACCTTTACTTTAAATCCAGAGCACGAAGCTAGGTATAGGAAGCGCTTACAGGATAATATTCGTTATTATGACAGTTTGGATGGCAATCAGGACTGGACAACACCCTGGGAACAGAGTTTGATTAATATACTGATCAATGACTATCTGGTGGTTGATACCACCAAACCCTTTAACCAACATGGGTACTTCGAAATAGAAAATTCGCTATTACGAAACCAACCTAACACTCGCAGTGGCGGAAGGGCCCCTGGAGATCGTGCCATCTCTACCTTAATGACAACATTAATCAATGGTGGACATGGACGAGCCATTAGCGATGGCATTCCTTTTAACAATATAGCCACTAGCTTTCCTTATCTGGCTAACCCCAATAAAGCGATAATAGCCAGCATTATTAACACTGTAGCACCTCATGTGATCAAGCCCATATCACTTCGTAAAAGAGAGGACGGACAAGTATCACAAGAATGCCAATAAACAAAACCACCCTTCAATAAAGCAGCACCAACCCGTGTGCTGCCTTATTGAAAATTAAAGCATGATGGATAAACTAGGGACTTTTGGCATTTCATCTTCGCTTTTTTTACGCCTAAAAAAACGCCAATCCGTCAGTTTGGATAAGTGCTAGGATTGCTCCCATACTATTCTACAAACGTTTTCGGTTATGATGATTATGACTCGTTTGTCGACTTGAACGTAACTTACGCTGGTGACGCTCACGAATGTCTTTTTGTGCTCTAGTCAAGGGTTGTACCTGTAACAATGGACCGATACCTGCCGTCATACACAGTTCACTAATCTCCTTATCACTAAGCTCAATCCACTGCCCCACTCGCACATGTGAAGGAATAAAGATATTACCATAGCGTACCCGTTTAAGGCGACTGACACTCACTCCCTGGGACTCCCACAATCGCCGTACTTCGCGATTACGCCCTTCCATAACCACACAGTAAAACCATTGATTGCGCCCTTCACCAGCACCATCAACCACATCAGTAAAACGAGCCACACCATCATCCAACATTACACCATCACGTAGGCGCTGTTTCATCTCATTATCCACACGACCCTGTACTCTCACCAAGTATTCGCGGTCAATGGTTGAAGAAGGGTGCATCAGTTGGTTAGCCAACTCGCCGTCGTTAGTAAACAACAATAAACCACTGGTATTAAAATCCAAACGTCCTACTGATATCCAACGCCCCCCTTTAATAGGAGGAAGGCGATCATAGACCATAGGACGACCTTTTGGATCAGAGCGTGTACAAATCTCACCTTCAGGTTTGTTATAGAGTAAAACACGGATACGGCGCTGTTCCGGTTTCGTAAAATATATACGACGGCCATCT
Organism: Candidatus Endobugula sertula; assembly: GCA_001723645.1. Taxonomy (GTDB): domain Bacteria; phylum Pseudomonadota; class Gammaproteobacteria; order Pseudomonadales; family Cellvibrionaceae; genus Endobugula; species Endobugula sertula. The sequence continues at coordinate 11,742 of MDLC01000046.1, forward strand.
AACTCAACTCGGTCAGTTAAAGTAACACGGTCTCCCAATTTTGCCGCATCACCATTCACTTTAATACGATTCTGCTCAATCACACGCTCCATTTCACGGCGCGACCCTAACCCAGCACGGGCCAGTACTTTTTGTAATTTTTCACCTTCTGGTGGTAACGTTTCATTCATTTAGTATACTCACTACCCTGTCCCTTCACCCGTGATATTTTCATCATTACTACCCTCTGTATATATCTCTGCGTCCACTTCCGAGCTAGCCACTTGTCCTCCCTCACTTTGCTCACTGGTAACGGCCTCTAGTTCCAATTCTGGTGTAAGTGATTCAATGTCGGTCAGCTCTTTTAACGATGGTAGTTCATCCAAACTCTGCAAATTAAAGTAGTCTAAAAACGGCTTGGTTGTTGCGTACAATGACGGCCGACCAGGAACATCCCTTTGGCCAATCACTCGTATCCACTCTCTTTCTGATAGGGTTCTAATAATAGTAGAACTGACAGCGACACCTCGAATTTCTTCGATATCACCACGTGTAATGGGCTGACGATAAGCAATGATGGCTAAGGTTTCCATCAAAGCACGAGAGTAACGTTGAGGTTTTTCCTCCCAGAGTTTATTCACCCAAGGCGCTATTTCTTCACGAACTTGGAAACGCCATCCGCTAGCCACCTCTTTTAATTCATAACCACACCCTTCACACGCTAGCTGAAGCTCTTCCAAAGCCTCAATGATCTCTTTTTTCTCAATCTGGACTTTTCCACCCGCATAAGTCTCTGTCGACTCCAGAACAAACAATGAGTGCAATTTTTCAATGCTTAAAGGCTGACCATAGGCTAATAATGCACCTTCAATAATATTTCGAAGCTGTTGTTTTTCCATTGTGCGTTCTACCTTTAAATACACCTTTTATAAAAAGTATATTGATTTGTTTATTCTACTTTTACTTTTACGTGTATGGAACCAAAGGCTTCACTTTGAACAATATCAATTAAAGACTCTTTAATCAGTTCCATCACCGCCATAAAGGTCACAATCACCCCTAGGCGCCCTTCTGCAGCTTTAAACAAACTGACGAAAGGAACAAAGGTCTTTTCAACCCCTAAATACTCCAAAATCTGCGTCATCCGCTCACGCGTTGACATTCTTTCCATTTCCACCTGATGGCTCTCAAACATATCCGCACGACGGAGCACTCCTGATAAAGCCAGGAGTATTTCCCGTAAATCCACTTCAGGGTCAGAACGGATGAGATGACGATCAGGGGACTGCACTATCGCTTGGTGTATTTCTCGATGCATGCGGGGCATCTCTTCAATATCCTCCGCAGCACTTTTAAAGCGCTCGTACTCCTGTAAGCGACGGATTAAAAGTGCTCTAGGGTCTTCATCATCATCATCTTCTTCCTGATGGCGAGGCAACAACATACGAGATTTAATCTCCGCTAGCATGGCGGCCATCACTAGATATTCTGCCGCCAGCTCAAACTGCATGGCATTCATCATTTCAACATAGGAGATATATTGGTGAGTGATTGCAGCCACATTAACTTCTAGAATATCAATATTCTGTCGTCGAATCAGGTACAGGAGTAAATCCAGAGGGCCCTCAAATGCTTCCAAAATAACTTCCAAAGCATCGGGGGGGATATAGAGATCTTTAGGCACCTCAGTATAAGCTTCACCATTCACCAGAGCAAAAGGCATTTCATTCTGTTCTGGCCTAATAGGGACATCCGCCTCAGAAACATGCTCCACCACTGCTATCTCAATATCTGGTCTTACGACAGTGCTGTCATCAGTTATAGTTGTCATCATATCCCGTTCACGAGTCGGTAGCAGCGGATTATAACGATTTTTGGGGAATGTAGCAGTATATTGTTGAGTATTATAGCTATTTAGTCATTCCTGAAAAATAGCCACCCTTTTGATTATCTAAATAAAAAGGAGATTAGCTAGCGATAGTTTCGACCAAAAATAGTACACTAAAGTCTTCTCTAGAAATCATACGACCTGTGGATGCGTTTGCTATGCCCCTGGCCTCATTGTCTTTTCTGGTGATTGTCCAATCGCTTCTTATCACTTTTTTTCAACATGACATAAGTCGCTCCAGTACCACCATGATGTTTCTGTGCAGAATGGAATGCCAAAACTTCTTTAATCTGTGGCAACCAATGCGCTACGTAACTCTTTAAGACAGCCGGACTCGCTCGCCCTTCTCCCTTACCGTGATTGATTAAAGCACAATGTACATCGTTGTCGAGACAATCTCGAATAAACTGGTAAACAGATATCCGGGCCTGTTCAACCATCATGCGATGCAGGTCCAAACGAACTTCTATAACATATTTACCTAAACGCAATTGTCGATACACTCTATGCTGCACACCTGATCGTTGAAAAGCCAATATCGCATTGGCTTTCAATTGTTCGACTTCGACATTGGTCAGAGGATCAACAACTAAGGTCGGCTCAGCGCTTGCCGCCTGACGACGAACCGCCTGAGATTCTTTATTATCAGTACAGCGATTCAATACCACACGTTTATCTGCTTTTATCGGTCTGACATCCCGCATTGCATCTAAGAAATTATCTGCTTCTTTACTCATATCAATTAATCAGATGCCGTTATAGTATCTACCTTTTGGAAACCTCGGGGCAACTTATGACCACGGCGACCTCTTTCACCTCGATAATGCTCAAGATCAGCCATTTTAAACACGGTATGTCGCTTGCCAGAGTAAATTGTTAGCTTCTGTTTTTCTCCGATGACAGCCATTGATACAACAAATTCCTCTCGGGATTGTACACGAGCAGAAGGAATACTGAGCATTTTATTGCCTTTACCACGCCCTAATTCCGGTAAATCACTTAATGAGAAAATCAATAAGCGACCTTCATTACTCACCACAGCAACACAACTATTTTCAGCCTGCTCCTTATCAATTCTGCAAGGAGGAAGAACATGAGCACCTTTGGGTAACGTCAATAGAGCCTTACCCGCTTTATTTTTCGTATAAAGATTATTTAGCTCGGTAACAAAACCATACCCCGCATCACTGGCCAACAGAACTTTTTGTTTTTCGTCACCCATTAATAAGCCACAAAAAACAGCACCACTAGGAGGATTTAAACGTCCGCTGGCGGGTTCTCCCTGGCCACGAGCCGAGGGTAACGTATGTGCTCCCAAAGCATAGCTACGACCGGTAGAATCCAATAACAATACGCTCTGATTGCTTTTACCCAATGCAGCAAACCTATAACAATCTCCCGATTTATAATTCAGCAACTCGGCATCAACATCATGGCCTTTAGCCGCACGAATCCAGCCTTTTTCTGACAAAATAACAGTAATCGGATCGCTAGTGATCAAATCTGTTTCGCTAAAGGCTTGGGCTTCCCCCCGTTCAACGATTGGAGAGCGACGATCATCACCAAATTTTTCTGTAACTTTCTCCAACTCCTTTTTCACTAGTGTTTTTAAACGGGCAGCAGAGCCAAGCGTCTGTTCCAAAGAGCCTCGTTCCTTGTTTAAATCATCCTGCTCACCACGAATTTTTACCTCTTCCAACTTTGCGATCTGGCGTAACTTTAATTCCAAAACAGCCTCGGCTTGAATATCCGTAATACCAAAGTGTTCCATCAATACTTGCTTGGGGTTATCTTCCATGCGGATAATCTCAATAACTTCATCGATATTAAGAAAAGCAACCAAATAACCTTCTAAAATATGCAAACACTTTAACACTTTATCCAATCGATGCTGCAAACGTCGACGCACAGTTACCATACGGAAAGACAACCACTCCGACAACATAATATTCAATGGTTTAACTGCTGGTAGGCCATCAATACCGATCACATTCATATTGACACGATACGTTTTTTCCAAATCGGTTGTGGCAAACAAATGGTGCATTAATTGCTCAACATCAATACGATTGGAACGAGGAACAATCACTAAACGTGTTGGATTTTCATGATCAGACTCATCACGCAAGTCCGCTACCATAGGCAGTTTTTTTGCCTGCATCTGTGCAGCGATTTGTTCCAATACTTTAGCTCCACTCACTTGGTGAGGTAGGGCAGTTACCACAATGTCACCCTCTTCCTGATCCCAAACCGCACGCATACGTAAACCACCACGTCCCATTTCGTACAAAGATTGTATCTCACGATGAGGGGTAATAATTTCAGCGTCGGTTGGCATATCCGGTGCGAGAATAAATTCACACAACTCCGCCACAGTCGCTTTAGGGTTCTGCAATAAATGAATCGTTGCCGCAACTACCTCACGAAGATTATGGGGGGGAATATCAGTCGCCATACCAACTGCAATACCCATCGTACCATTTAATAAGATATTGGGCACCTGGGCAGGTAATACTTTAGGTTCTTCAAGCGTACCATCAAAATTAGGCAACCATTCAGCGGTTCCCTGACCCAGTTCACCAAGCAAGACCTCACTGTAGGCGGTTAAACGAGACTCTGTATATCGCATGGCCGCAAATGACTTAGGGTCATCAGGAGAACCCCAGTTACCTTGCCCATCAATTAATGTATAACGATAAGAAAACGGCTGGGCCATTAATACCATAGCTTCATAGGCCGCTAAGTCTCCATGAGGGTGAAACTTACCAATGACATCCCCCACTGTCCGAGCTGATTTTTTAAATTTGGCGGTTACTTTTAAACCTAATTCACTCATGGCGTAGGTAATCCTACGCTGTACAGGCTTTAATCCATCACCAATATGCGGCAATGCCCGATCTAAAATGACATACATGGAATAATCAAGGTAGGCTTTTTCTGCATAGGTGGTCAGGGAGATAGTTTCATCCGCTTCCGGCGGATTGACAATGTGACTCATTATTAAATTCTCTGATTATAGTTTTGCTAAGAGAGGTATTTTACGGACAGACGGGTGGGTTAGCTAGGGGTAGTTGACGTCCCATTGAAAGATTCAAGATGAAGAATAAGTGGGTTATACTTGCTCCAACAGAAGCTGATCAAAGGTTTACTGTATGATGGCAACCCCACCACCCAGACGTCATTATGGTCAAATGGTCCGCGTGGTTCGTGAAGATACGACGAATCCATTTAGTTCACAAGTACCTTATCAGTTAGGCAAAGCTTATGGTAAACAGATTGCCTCAGCCACTGAAACACGCATACGTTCTTTGGACGAGCTGGGGATACATAGCCGCTCACCCAATCAATCTCAGGCCCCGGCAACAGACAATAACTACAATCGTAGAGAGTCTAGCACTCTGTATCATCAACTTTCAGCAGACCAGAAACGGTATTTTGATGGCATGAGCCCAAACTCTGCCCCTACTCGCTTGGATGCCCGTCCTGGAGGCAAATCACGTACCTACCTAGGTGATCATGCAATATCAGAAGATATTAATATCATGACAGGAAAATGTTCTATAATGGTAGCGAGTAGTGATACTGGTGAACAGAGTGATGTCACGTCTTATCAACATAATAATAGTGATTTTATGAAGCAGCTTTTTAAACAGAGTAAGGTGCATGATTCACTGCTGAAAAAGCGTTCATCGACAGTAGATATCCGTTTCTCACACCCTACTCTGGCCCCTAAACAAACACGCTTACCCATGATTCAGCAAGCGTCATTGGAAGGTACGGCTAAAACAGGCCTCGGCTTCTCCCTTGCTTTTTAAGGCTCCCTCCAAAGGACTGGGATGCTTTTCCCAGCCAGCAGTGGTGAAGATGAAGCGCCAGCAGACCCTATGATAAATGTAGTACTTTAACCTGGGATGGAGTTAATGTTGACCCAGGAATATTTAAGGCAATCCCATTATGCCCAGAAATAGCCAGCATTTTAGTCGCGGGCATCACACTACGAAATACTTTCACACTACCCAATAGATGCTGCGATGGACCTTTAATAAGCTGAGATACCGCACCTAATAATAAACCAGATTCATCGCCCGTTGAGGTGGGTTCTGTTGTCATCATATTATGTACTGGCATACAGCTTATAAATTGATTAAATATATTAGGGATTGCTGTACTGGTAAACGCCATGTTCGGGTATGGGATAGGGACAACAGCTAATGCAACCAGTGTTTTACACACATCAGGGAACCCCAGTTTTAAAGCAAACATTTGTGTATTGGCAAACATCATTTTTTCCTGTATTTTTTTTAATATTTTTTATTCATTGTTGACTATTATCGCCTCTAGCCCATATTAATCCTCTTGGCGTCCATTCTAATATCTTCTTCAGCCACAATAACTTGTTGCTTGCCATTCAAGCGCATTAGCCCCTTCGTCGTTAACGAAAAGTGACTGGCGTTTTGTAAAAAGTTTCTTGCCTGTTGAATAAGCGTCTGCCCCGCTCCAAGGACTAAATGACAAGCAGACATGGTTAATTTTTTCGCAGATAATAATTCCATTTCCTGTAAGGCTTTAAAACGCAGTATCGGTGCAACCCATTCAACAGGACGTGTAGAATGTAGCACTAACGTTTCTGCAGGTTTTGATCGTTTCAGAACCTGAGTAATAATACACTCTGTATCTACTTCAACGCACAAGACAGTATCCCCAATGTCTGGGCTCACTAATAAGCCTTCAGCGATCGTGGCTAAACACGGCGCCACACCATTAAAGCTTAACTGGTATTGAGGACCTGTAGCCACTTGTTGAATTTGCACAACACTTGCTTGGTAACCAACGACAGCCGGTCTTTCAGCCAGTTTTACTGTCTGTTGATCAAGCCAACCATTAAAGTGATTATTCGTTTTTGTCACAGCGCTCATACAGCGATTCCTCGTGCTTTTAACTTGTCGTCGATAAGTTGTTGATCAGGGTCGACTGTAATCATTTGTTTCTTGTCAGTGCCATTCCAATCGCAAGCGGATTCCTGCATGCCATGGACTAATGTACGTTGTAATATCGCTTTTTTTATAGAACACTTATTGAGTGAAGCATGAAATAAACTCGCCCCAGATAAGTCACTTTCAGAAAATTGACATTCTTTGGCTTCCATACCCTTCATCCAGACATCTTTCAGTATTGATTTTTTAAAACTTGCTTTTTCTATTTTCGCATCCTGAAAATTGGCATTTTTCATTTCGCTGTTATCAAATACACATTGATGAAGAGTCGCTTCAATAAATAAAGCACGTTGTAGTTGACTACCTTCAAACGAACAAGATGATAATTGGCATTTCGAAAAGTTGCTTTCAGTTAAGTCTGCCCCTTCAAACGAACATTCTTCAAATGTGCTATCTGTGCAAGTGCAACGTGAGAACACCGTATTATCAAAGTTCTTTTTAATAAATCGACTTTCTAATAATAATACTTGATTGATGTCACACTGCTCAATCGCAACTGTTGTAAAATCTGCTTTTACCCAGGTTACATTACAAAAAGCACATTGTAAAAGACGAACATTATCAATATTGCAATCCATAATAATAGAGGTATCAATACTACATTGATCAAAAGTGTTAATACTTAGATCACTCTCGACAATAGTGACTTTATCCAAACTTACTTTGTTCCATTGGCTTTTAGACATGATTGTCTTACACACAGTCACTGACTCAATAGGCCCTTGAAACACAGCCTCTTCCATGTTGCACTCTATAATATTCGCTTGAGACAATACCGTACCTAACCAACGAGTGTGATTAAGCTGGCATTGAGTAAAGACAACTCGCTCCATGCTAACATGACTAAAATCACAGCCATCAAAGTGACAATTTAAAAATACTGCACCATCTAACGTTTCTCCTGAAAAATTCATATCTGTAAAATCAACCTTCATGAGTGGCATACCCTGCGCTATAGTATGTTTTAATTCATCTAAGGTCATCTGGTGACTCCTATTAGCTTAACGATGTTTGTGGTCGTAGAGTAATATGTCGAGTTTTCGCTTTTTTAAAACTGTTCTCTGCTAAAGTACAGTTGTAAAATTCCGATTTCTGTATATTGCTATGATCGAAGTTTACTTTGCGTACAATGCCTTCATTAAATAAAGCGCCGCAACACTGGCTATTTTCCATTTGTGCTAATGTCATCATAGTACGTTTAAATAAAGCTTCCGTGAAATCTGCGTGATTAAGTTGTGCTTCAGAGAAATCACACTCAATAAAAACAGCATAAGGAGCAAGTAAATAGTTTAAACTAACCCCTCTAAAGCCACAGACAGTACATTTTGCATAAGCAAAGTCGGCGTATTGTAAATCTCCTACATTACTGAATTGCACATAGCTTAATGTTGCATTGGTAAAACGTACTTTCTGTGCGTTAACATCAACCAACATCGTGCGCTGAATATTAGCGTAAACCCATACTGATTCTGTTAGCGTTGCCTGTAGCAGTATGCAAGATTTAACGCTAGCATAGTGCCATTGCGTATTACTCAAATTAGCCTTAACCCACTGAGCATTTTCAACGACTGCGTTGCAGAATGTACTTCTGGAGACATCAATGTCATTCGCAAGCATACTGTCACTGTCGATATAATCAAAACAACCGTCAGTGAGTTTTGCTTCTATCATCATGGTATTGTTGAATTTAGCGTGCTTAAAATGACAAGCCTCTCCATAACTATGACTTAAATTGGCTTTGTAGAAGCTGACACCTTCAAAACAAGCCTGTTCCAGGCAGGCTTCAGTTAATACCGCGCCATCCATGTTAGACCCGCTAAAATTACAATGAGCTAAATTACTGTTTTCCAGCATAATGTCACGCAGGTCAAGATTCGATAGCTCCATCCCAGATAAATCCATTCCAGAAAAATCACGCCCGGCCAAACTCTCTCCTTGCGCAAGTAATTCCATAATCCAAGATCTGACCTGTTGTTGTATAATATGAGAAACGTTGCGTTTATTGGTCACCGTGGGCGATGCTTGTCTGGCCTGTCTTTGCATAATTAACAGTTCATCATAAGCAGCAGTCAATGCGTCAGCATCATAGTCTTCCTGTGCTTCCAGTTGCTGTTTGGCTTCATTGGGCAGATTATTTAATGTCATGGTTAAGCCATTTTTTTTACCCTGTTGCTCTTTTAAATCTTCTGCGATCACATATACAGGATGAATAATTCTATTTTTAACTGACTCAAGACTTTCTTCTTCAACCATTTTTTCTTGTTGGTACTTTTCCTTGTAGCTATTCGCTAAAGCATTTAATCGTTCTTGTTGTTGCTGTACATCCTGCTCCACTTTTTCTTTTATCTTCTGGCTGGATGCTAGTAATGGCGTAAGATCGAAGTCCCCTGAAGCCAATACCACATTAGGTATTGATGGAACTACGTATTCACTTTCATCACTGGTTGCTTGTGTTGCATTTTGCAATGCTGATTGTGTTTCACTCTGTCCAGGGCAGCCTTCTGGCATTGATTGCTCCACCACATCCATAGCATGCTGAGTATATTGCTGTTTAAGTTTATCTGTTTTTTCTTTTTTAGCTGCTTCTTCTTTTTGAATTAATGCTTCCATTGCCTGTATTTCGCCAGATGTTTTAATAGGCATGAGTTGGGATTCATTCATTAAATGCGCAACAGCAGTCTCTGGATTGGTACGAAGTTGCAAGATGTTTTGATAATAATCAACGGGTCGTGGTTTATCCATCGCATTTTCATAAGCCATAATTAATTCTTTAACATCTAAAGCATCACTATCACTGACTTCTATTACTCCCCTATAAATGGCAATACCTAAATTAACTTCAGGGAAAAACCAGACCGTCTCTAGAACAGTTTCTAGCTCATTAAACGAGGCATCGGAGTCTGGATTTAATAATTCCTACTTTAATGTAACAAATAATCTTACCTTAATATTCGGTAACTTCCCTTCAATAACTTTTTTTTCTGGATGAACATCATGGAGCTTATACTCCATTCCTGGCTCAAAGTAAGCATTTCTGGAAAAACGTTTTGAAAGCTGTTGATTTTTAGTCGCACTATTAAATAATAAAGTATTGGTATCTTCTGGAAATCCTGGATGAATATTATCTACCCAATGCTTATCATAAGTACCATTGTATTGGCGCCTTTGCTTTCCCGTAATAGCTTGAGGCATAAACTCAGTTAATATACTTTTATTCCAACGTGGTACCCGAATTGTTTTTTTAATACTTCCTATTTCGAATCCTGCCTTACATTGATATAACAAACCATGTTGATATGGGTACCCTTTTGCTGACATCAGTACTTCAGATCGTGGCTTTGCAAACCCCATATCCAATGGCTCTCCCATAGGTAGTTGGGATATGCACTTAGGCCATTGATCATATTCTTCCAATAATTTTCCTGTATTGGCCCAATTCTCAATCAATGGAAAAAAAGCTAAAGCTCCAACACTAAAGTGGTGATGCTTTAACTGATACGTTTTATGGATAATACCTAATCTTTTAGGCTTTATAACCTGCATAATAACTCGTGATTGTTATAATTTTGATTCAATACCACTAAGGATTTCCAGTTGGGTTGCATTGAGTTTACATTTGGTCCTGGTATCTGAAACAATAGCCGCAGTCCCATTGTAAACCTCCAATCAAGGTCCCCCTTGGGTGACTAAATGAATCTCCGTTGAAAGAGAATTAATCATTTCTAACACAGAACTGATACTGGTTTTAATGTTGGTTGATGAAGAAATACTGGTTTCCAGTAACATACTATCACTTAAGTGAACATTCATGGACGTTGAGGCACCAATATTAATTCCTGTATCCGTTTTGCTGGCAACAGCGATACTTTGTGAATTGCTAGCTGCCACATTAATGGAGGTATCATTAGATGCACCAACAGCAATAGTGGTAGAGTTTCTGGCTGCCACATTAATAGAGGTATCATTCGTTGCCCCAACTGAAACATTGGTAGAATTTCTAGCTGCAACACTGACTGAAGCTTCATTCGTCGCACCAACGGCCACACTAGATGAGTTACGTGGAGCAACATTTAATGAAACATCATTTTGAGCTCCAATAAAAGTATTCACCGAGTTTTTGCCACCGATATAGGTCGATATATCACTGGAGCTGCCAATAGTAGTCTGTAAACTGGTGTTATTCGTCAGGTTGGTTTGAATACTGATATTATTGCCAATATTGGTTCCTAGAGAAAAACTATCCGCTATCTGTGTCGATATACTGCTATGAGGCCCAATAGTGGTAGAGACATTGGCTGTACCACCAATACGCATATCAAAACTCGCCGTAACACCAATCGTGATTGAATGGCTAATTTGTGCTGCGAGTGTCAAGCTATGGCTAAATGACAGACCCACCATTAAGGAATCGTTTAAGGTGGCCCCAATAGTTTTACTATGATTATCACTAATCCCTAAAGTAAATACTGAATTATAATGTGTGCTAGGCGCAATACTTGAAATATTCACATCAGGAGCCGTTATGCCTATTCCATTACAGCTGATAGAGCGCCCTAAAACGGAAGATCGGCTAAAACTGTCCCCATTGGATAACTTGCCACTATATTCACTCATATCCTTGGGCAACTTGCCACTAACAAAACTGGGTGATGCAAGATCAGGAGCACTGGTGTATTTGCCAATAATTGACACACTTGCACTTTTGCCTGTTTCGGAATATCCCTCACTTAAATTGGTCGAACCATAATTGTAACTATGCGCCGCATGGGATTCACTAAAACTACTGCCTTGTGAAATGGAAGCACCTATCACCCCAACATCTGGATTGCTTTGGTTACCACTGAGAGAAACATTCCAGGAGCCACCTTTATTATAACTGCTGCTCCCGTAATCTGTTCCTACCATACCAACATTATCATAAGCGTTTTCAACCAAGCGAATCGCCTGATCAAGATCAGTCTGTGCATTATGGCCAAAATGAATGCTGATACTATCTCCATAGCTCGTCGAATAACTACTTCCCCAATTGGTATTAGCCTGCCAAGAGGCACTACGACGATCAGGAGGTTGAATCACTTTAGCACCATGAGACGCTAATATTTGTTGAAGTTCCGGCTGCTCGCTTTCACCACTGCCTCGACCAATCATGACCATGGCATTGACTTCTGGCACTGATTGAGATGACGGTGACAATGCCACCCAATGTTGTTGTCCGGTCGCCAACTCGACTAAACACCCCATTTCACCAGAGCACTCACCGCTAAATAACACCTTATTTTCGAAGAGTACTTGGCCTTTTTCCGGTTGGAAGTTATTTTTATGTCTATAACGCCAACCTTCTGGTTTTACATGATCTAATACCTTGGCTACCACACTCCCTTGCTGAGTACCTTGCATGGAAAAAGGCGTCAGATAGGTTTTTTGAGACTCTTCGCCACCAGTAACAACCTCTGTTGATTCAATGCTTCCGGTATAACCGGTTTCACTGCTGATTTTATGCTGGATTTTTGTCACAACATACACTTTTCCATCAAACTCTGGTCTCCCCTTTCCTGCTACTTTCTTAACCTTTAACAAAGGATTGGATAGTTGAAAACAATAACCCGGACTCAGTAATGGTATGTATACTGTACCTGTTAACGTCGCTTCTTCAGTGGCAATTTGCTGCTGAATTTTCGTTTGTTGGTCGTGAGCTTCATGACTACTAACACCATAATTATAATTCCGGTGATGTCTGTAACCCACTGGGCTTGAACTATCACTCTGGACAGAGAAATTATGAAAAGTCGCGACCGTATTATCTTTCCATTCAGGATCAATCTGGGTGAGTAAAGTGTTGACTTTGGTGGGCATCATTTTGATGGAAGATCGTAAGTCAGCAAATACATCATATTGCTCCGATTTGAGTGGCTGTACGGAAGTAAATGTATACCGCAAAGGCAGAGGTCCTTTATCGTATCCAGGTATCGATACCGTATCGGCGGTCATGGCTTTATCGGAAAAAACCAGTGTGAGCAGATTTTCTTCATGGATAAAGAAATAATTGATAAAGGCTTTTGACATAACTCGATGCAGCATATCCATCGATGACTCACCCGCTTGCATCCAATCTTGAACACGCGTCAGCGTTGGACTTGGGCCGAAATCAAATCGTAAAGCAAAACAAGGGGACATCAGTTCTGGTGCCAGCAGCTGAGTCACTAATTGCCGAATGTCGCAATTACTAAAAATATGATAATCATTTCTTAGTGTTAATAAATGCAGTGGAGACTGTAAAGTCAATGTATAAATACCAGGAGCTCCCACTGCCAGTTCAGTGATGATTCCTCGAAAATAACGGGGGGAGAGCGCTGTTCCTTCTAACATAGCGACGCGAATTTTGGCCCAGTGGCCAAGATAACGGGAATCTAATAACAAACCCGACTTCTCTGTATCATCAGCGCGTAACTCTACCGTCAATTGAAAAGGTTGAGAAACTGACTCTTGCCCTTCTACCGAATACACTCGTATATAATCATCACTAATTGATACCGTATTGCTATCTCCCTCAATAGCAATAGCCACTAAATGTTTGCCATCAGTAACGGGCTCAATATTAAAAGGGGGATGATTATTGACCATAGAATCGTACGACGTAATGGAATATTGCCACCTGGCGTTAGGGTATTGAGAGGTGTTGCAGTTGCAGGTTTAGTGCCAAAAAAATTAGTACTTAAAAGTGAGTTTATATCAAGAAACGCCCATTATTTAACCAAAAAATGCTCGCTAGTGGGTGACTTACTCCCTTTGGGTCAGGAATGACCCACTTAAATCTAGATGATGGCATTGGACGCGAAAAAGAGGGGTAAGATATTACTGTACAGAGTGAATGAGAAAAATGCGTAGCCACTTTATCGGCGATAAGCTGCATATTCCACTCCAAGATGAACACCTTCTCCAATTGAAAATGATCACCCCCTGCGATTAAACGTGATCAGTCCCT
>MDLC01000047.1 GCA_001723645.1 Candidatus Endobugula sertula
AGAGACTGATCACGTTTAATCGCAGGGGGTGATCATTTTCAATTGGAGAAGGTGTTCATCTTGGAGTGGAATATGCATTAGGTTTAGGGTAATGTTGAATAGTAAATAATTTTGTATTTAATCGCCGTTTAGCGCGCTTATTAAAGAACTTAATATAGCGGTACTGGTTAAACGTATGGGTAGTGGCACGGTGTATATTAGCTTGTAAGTGCCTTGATCGAACACCGCCATTTTTTCGTGACTTGGCCAACTCGTGATACCACTCTCCATCTAACTCATAAAACGTGCTTTGGTGTGAACCAATATAATCAAAGCTACAGGCTTGATACACAATACCCGCACCGCCACAACGTTCATCAGCAAAAGACTGTACCCACTGAACTTGCGGGTGTAATAGCTTAATTGTTTTAATGGCATAACTAATAACTCTGGACTCCGTATTTTTAGGCATTGCGTCATGCACCCATAAACGGTTTAACTCCATGTACTCGCGGTTGTCCGTATCCAGTACCACACGGCGGCCACTATTGGGAATTAATGCGTAACCCCATTGCATTACGCCAACCAATTCACGTTCGGCATATACACCTAAGTGTAAGTAGCTATTGTTAACGAATGTGCCACTATAGTGTTTGGCCGATACAACTACTCTGGCCAACCAACAGGGGATTAACTCCACCCGTAAATCTTTGCAGCCATAGCCAACAATATCACCGTCATAGGTGATTACTTTCGCACTTTCCGTTTTCCGTGATAATTTTTTTGCCATTGGTAGAACCTCCATCAATACATTGGTTAGGTATTTGCTGGAGGCTCTTGGCCTTCTGATTGTTAAAGAACGTTTTACACCTTGGACACTTGATCTCAATGGTGACCAGCCCTGATACACGGGCTAACAATTTGTTGCAATTTGGACAGCGTACTTGCTTCATTGATGAACCTACCTAAAACATTTGGTAACATCTCCCTTGCCTGTACAGGCGGGAGAGCCTTGGTTGGTTCACAGTGCTCGTTACTGTGGATTAATGGCTATCTGGTAGTTGCCGCTACTGGATAGTCGCTCTCTTTTTCCTTACTGGCTTTCACCAGCCCAAAACATACGCCACCCCCGTTATTTTTTCGTTGTTGGCAATGTACACGTTAGTGTTGTTGTACTGACTTTACCGCCCAGTACATGTGTAGCGCTCTTTATAACGTATTTGCCAGCGTGACGATGATTAAAGAGGTTTACTGTTCGTTCAGCGGCATAGGCCACATCTAATTCGCGTTCGATGTTTAGCTCTTTACCACCACGCTTTAAGTGCGCCCACTTTGCACCAACAGCATCAACCGCTTGTTGGTGGTCGGCGTATATATCACTCATTTCGTACACAGGCTCACCACCGCCCACAGAGACACTATCTTTACTGCTATCGTCTGCACCTTGCCAATACGCTTTAACCGCGCCATATTCGTTTTTACCTACAGTACGGGCATTAACGTAGGTGCCTTCGGCCTTGGCATTAATTGGCAGCACGGGTAACGGTTTTTCGGTTTTCTCTTTGGTGTTAATAGACTTGCTGGCACCTTCTGACAGAATACATAAACGCTTGCCCGTGGGCTTACAGATAGCGCCTAACTCTCGCGCCTTGGTGGTTAACAAATCAATATCAGATTGTGAGCGTTGATCAACGTGGACGTAATACTTGCTGGCTAATTCGTTAGCAATGACGGGTTGATAACCGTGGCGGTCTGCAATGGTGGTTAATAAATCGCTTAGAGTAATGTTATCGTAACTGGCATTGCGTGGCGCTTTTAAGCCACCCATCATATCGGCGGCTTTACCGTGAATAGTGATTGTACCTTCTCTGTCGTCCGTTTCTGTTTCATCAATGGTATTAAAGTCCAGCCCATACCAAAACAGGTTTATTATTGTCGATGGTGCCTAGCCATAGTTCCATTTCTGCATTGATGGCGGGTTCTTCAATAAGCTGGCCTCTATCATCCAATACAATTTCTGCCGTATCAGAATCCAGCCCGTTATTATCCGTAACCGTTATGGACTCCACATATTTTGCCCATAGTGCCGTTTTATCTGTACCGTTCATAACGACTTTAAACGCGCCTTTATTCACGGTTTAATCTTCCCATAACTGAATTGTTGGCTTTATTTCAACGGCGGCAATTTCGGGTAATGTAATGACAACATCTTCCGGTAAAACAGCACCTAACCGTGCAAGCCCTTTGTTAGCGGCCAGTACAACATTAACCGCTTGATCTAATGGCACATCGGTATAGTGACGCGCACAAATTGCATCGAGCATATCGCCGTCAGCAGTTCTATAGGTCGTCATCTTCGCCATACTCCTTAATGGTCATGGTGAATGTAATGGTTTCTGGTGTGCCATCAGCCATTAAATCACTATCAACAAATTCAAGACGCATAATGACCCACTGGCCTAAATAGTCGGCTTTTAATGTGTCGTTACTGGCCAGTAAATTTAACGGGTCGCCTTTATCGGCAATCGCTTCCATTTGTTGCGGGTGTTCCAATTGTTTGTAACTTTGTATATGGATAACACCTGTTAGCGTAACTTCTTTAAGGCCAACGCCTTGAAACTGTAACGCGGGTTTACGATTAAGCCTGTCACGTTGTAACCAGCGATACTCTTTAACTCGGCGTACTTCGCCATACTCTGCCGTCGAAGTCGAAAAAGGAAAATCACCAATAATCATTTGCATTGTCATTAATTAACCCTCATGCAATCGCCCACGCTGGCGGCGCTCTGCTTGTCGATTTGCTTTATCAACTGCACGGGTTGTAATACGCTCCAACTCTTCTGGACTCATACTAGGTGCAGCGTGTATATGTATTGTTGGGTTTGAATAAAACGACTCGCTTTTAGATGCGTTATTTGTTTGCCTTAATGGTGTATAAGACTTACTGCCAGCCGCCGCTTTTTTATCGTCACTTGCAACAAAAGGCTTTATGTCTGCACGGTAATATGGGTCATTGGCGGGTAACTGTTTAATGTTTTTGGTAGTTTCTACAGCGACTTTTGCTTCCTCTCCACCCCATAAACCTTTCATGTAACCTTTTAATTTTTTAAGGCCACGTAACAACAACCCAAATGGGCTATATTTCATTACCATATCGTAGGCAAACATTAATGGCTCTCGCATACTTTCCCAAAGGTCGGTAAAAAATCCTTTGATGGGTTCCCAGTATTTGATAATCAAATAAGCACCACCAGCAATTGCGGTTATAGCTAAACCAATGGGGTTAGCCATTAATGCACGACCTAACCAAAGAACAGCTTTGCCAACAAAAGGTATTACAGTTTTACCAATCCACATAGCAGCTTTACTAAAAGCTGGAAATATAAACGCATTTAAAAAATACATTGAAGAACTTAAAGCTTTAATGGCAAAAGTTGCCACCCATGCAAGACCTTTACCTAAAGAAAAACCTATACGTTTTAGTAAACCCATCTTGCCTGCTGTTCTTCCACCAATAATTCCCAACTTTTTAAGCGACTTAATTAAACTCATAACAGAAAGTGCTATACCTAAAAAGCTACCTGCAATGGGTAATGCAATTAATACCCACGCTAAGTTATTCCAACCGCCTAACGCATCAGCCGCCCACTTTAATGCCATTGCAACTTCTTTAAGAATACCCGCCAGTGCTTTTAATACTTCCCAACCTTCCTGCATAAACAGCTTTAAGTTTTTGGCAAATTCTTTGGCGAACGCTTCCAATTCACCATTGGCGGCCATTTCGTCAAGCTGTTTTATAATGGCTCCCAGTTCGCCTTTCATCCAATCAAACAAACCGTTATCCATGACCATGTTGACAAAGCGTGTCCACTGATCACCCACAAGGCTTACCATGCCGCCCCATGTTTTTACTTGATCGGCCATAGCTCCCGCGTAGTTCTTTTCCAAAACACCCATTAACGTTGCTTCAATATCTTTGGGGCTATCTCTGGCGGCTCTGGCGGTGGCTTCCATACCTGTTTTAATATCGGTGTAACGGTAAACAATCTCGTTACCGTCTACGGATGCTTTAATGTTAAAAGCTTCTTTTAAACGCTCGTTTTCGCCGTTTAAGGCATCGGCAATGGCTTCTACCGCTTGCAAGTAATCTTTATCCAGTGCCGCCGCATCGCCTAGAATGCGCGCTGAACCTGTTGTCGGGTCAATGCCATACGCACGTAGTTTTACAAAGGCTTCGGTGACTTGTTCAATCTGGTAGGGTGTTTGTGCAACAAACTTATTAATCCATTCAAACTCTTTTTGTGCCTTGCTCACATCACCGTTATTAAGCGTGGTTAATACTGTACGGAAACGCTCAAACTGTGAGGCACTATCGACAAAGGTACGTTTAAACACATAACCTAATGCGGTAACGGCTGCACTGAGCTTGGCACCATACCAGCCAGCCTTTTTTAAGTGCATAGACATTTGCTTGGCGTGTTCAGATACCGCCTTTAATGACCCCAATAATTTAGCCTGTGCGCGTATTTGTTTATTTGCCTTTTCCATTTCACGGGCTAACTGTCGGTCATGCTGTGACAGCTTGCGTGTATCTATACTGGCTTTTTTAAGTTGTCGGCGTAATTGCTCCAGCGTAGCTACTTGCCTGTTATGCTGTTGCTTTAACTGTGCGGCTTTTTTCTTAGCGTCTGTAAATTCGCGGGATAGTTTTGCCGTTGGCTTTTTGGCTTTGTTATATTCCCTAGCCAGTCGGTTAACTTCTTGTTGCTGTTTATCCAGTTCGCGGCGGGTTTCTGTACTTTGCTTTTTGAGTTGTGCAAAGGACGCAATATTGGAACGGTCTGTTTTTAAGTGGGCAAGGTGCTTTTGTGTGGCGCGCAAGGTTTTATCCAGCTTGCCACTAACGCCCGTAATTTCTTTTGCGGGAGTGGTAAACTCATCAACCAGTTTTAATATTGCCGCTGTTTCAATCGTCACTTGGTGCTCTCGCTATTGCTTGTTGGTGCCAACGGTAGAGCTTGACTAAATCCCATCTGTCCATTTCTGAGGGTTGCGTATGCAAAATGGCTGAACAATCAGCCATCCAGTTTTCTACATCGTCGGGTAATGCGCTGCTTAAATCACCGCCGATTAATTTGGCGGCATCACGAAAAAAGTGGTTAATTCCTTACCTACCATCATTAAGTCGTAAGGCTCTAACTGCCTGAACTCTTGTTCTGTGATCTGCGATAAACGCGGCACCACTTCGGCCAGTGCGTCTACATCCATACGCACTACATCCGATAACGCAACACCGCGTAAGCTACCCGCATCAGGTTTACGCAAAGTAATAGAGGTAATATTTTCATCACCACGCTTAATAGGTGATGATAGTGTTAGTGTTTTTTGTTTAGTCGCTGACATAAATAAACCTTTTTACTGTGTCATTAAATAGTTGTTTAACGGTGCCTAAAACGGTGTAATGTTTTAGGCTTTTAAACGTTTGTTGATGTCGGCTGAAATATCTTTACCATTGATGCGAACAATGCGGCGCTCGTAATCAACGTAAAGAACTTCTTTGCCTTCAATCTTCATTTGGTATTCATAGGCCACGATCTTAAAGCTGTTTTCCGCGTTCGCTTCGTCTGCCCATTCTGGTAAGTCGGTATCTTTCCAAAGTCCAGAAATTTCCACCTCAACGGTTTTCATTTCATTGGCACCAACAACACCAATAATTGTTACCGGCTCTTCAATGGAGGCAGGGTCGCCGACCATACCTAATAGCTCCGGCACATACCCTTGAATAGTAATCACGGGCTCGGCCTTGCTCCATTTGCTGGTGTTAACTTCGATTTCCCCTAATAGTCCAGGGGAATTAATTGCCTTGGTAACAGGCTTTGGTAATGAGGGTTGAAACTTGGTTACTTTAGCGCGCCAGTCGCTGCCATTAACAAACAGGTTCATCCCCATAAAAACTTCTGGTGGTGCTTCTGCCATTGTTCTATCTCCTGAGAAAGTGAATAGTTAAACGCTTGGTTAAAAGCGCGTTAAGCGGTTACACGATCAATAATGTCGTTCGTGTATTCATCCGTGGTGTGCTGTCTGAATACCATTGTTTCAGCCACGTTATAAAAGCCCAGTTTGTAATCCCAGTAGGCGGTATTCGTGGGCAATGCCGCTTTGTTAAGTTCTACATCCACCCAACATTCGCCACCACTGATAATGCCTCGTAGCACCAAACGGCGTAAAAACTTGTTAACGCGATCACGTACAAACTTGATGTAATCACTGGTTAGGTTTTCATCCACATAGCGTTCGTGTGCTTCCAAAATGGCATCACCCACCAAGTAACGTACTCGCTGATGTGGGATAACCGTACCGTTAGCCAGTCTGTTACCCCAAAAGTAGCTACCACCTTCTTTATTGATCACCGTGCAAATATCATTGGCTGATAACACGTTGGCCAAACAGGTTTTTGAACCGCGCACGTAATCCACTTTTTTAACCGGACTGGAAATGTTGTAGATCAACTGGTTAGACGGTGAAGTCCAGTAACCGCGCTCGTAGTCATTGCGGATAACATGACCCAGTATCGTTGCACTACCGCCACGCTCTGCATACGCTGCATCGGCAGCGTCAAACAGGCGCACACCGTTATCAACAAAAATAACCTCATCGTATTTATTTTTGTCTTGAATGGATGCGGATATACCATCGCGCTGGCCTTCAATAATTGCAATACCGCGTAACTTCTTGGCAATACTCTCCAGTGCTTTACCGACTGCCTCAATATACGAAAATTCCGGTGCAATAAACAGGCGTGGAATAATTCCCGTTTCCGCTTCGGCGGCCAAGGCCAATTGCATACCTGTAAAGCTATTGGTTTCGTTGTCAATGCCACCAATTAAATTAGCGGCCAATACATTTTCGTCGGCATCGTGCGCAACACGGGTTACGATCAGCACAGAAGGTTGCTGTTCGTAGCAATCCGTTAGTGCTTTCCTGAGTACGCCTGTACCTGCTTTACTGAATAAATCAGTGCCAGTAATCAACACATTTTCATTCAGCGGGAATGTGTCTGCGTCTGCATCGTCACTGGTTGCCACCACGTAGCCCACACTAGCGGCGGGAATGTCGATAGGGACGGTTAAGTCTGGTAAATATAAATGCTCAACACCGTGTAATTTATCGCGTGCGGCCATTATTTAATCCTCCACATAAAAAATTGATAAAAGCTGACGGCAAAAAACATGGTGTACGCCCTCCAGCAATGAAGATCATCCGTTTTTAACTGACGTAAAAACATGCGGTTTGCATAACGCCATTGTTGCGGATTCTGTTGTAGTAAAAAGTCATGCAGCAACGCCGCATCAAAACTTTTACCAAAGCGCGGGAACATCGCCAGCGCCAATATAAGCCCGATAGCAGGGATAAATAGTATGGGTAGCCAATGCCCCGCAATTAACAATACGATGCCAGCAACGGGCAACCAGCGCGGCACAGAAGCACCATCAGTAACAAAACCAGCGGGAACCGTAATACCTTGGAGACACTTATCGTGCATGGTTTTAAATTGGGCAGGTTGCCACCATTGAGACGGTTTAATTAATTGAAGACTCATTGTTCAGCCTCCACATTAGCCAGTAACATTTTTACGTCATCCAGCGTAGTTGCTGCACCAAAGCTGGTAGCCTCGGCAATAGCTCTTTCGGCTTTTTCCAGTTGGCCGTCAACAATCCAGTCATCAACCGCTGATCGGAAGTGTTCAATTAAATCAGCAAAGGCACGAAGCGCATCACGTACCACTTCGTGATTTTGGATAATGGCGGTATTTTCTTCGACTGAAAATTCACCCGCCAAAGCGCGTTCGTACTTATCTCTGTAACGTTCTTTTTGCCTTACAGTATTTTTATGTTTTAGCAGTAGTCGTTCGGCTTCGTTTTGCTTGGAATCACACAAACGCATTAACCGTAGAAAAAAATCATCTTGTAAATCTTCTAATGATTTTTCAGGGTTTTTATAACTGCCATCAGCCTGCCTTACTTGGCCACAAACCGCATCCACAGGAATTTTAATAAATCCATCCTGCGGGTAAGGTTGAGCCAACACTAAAATATTATCTTTATTGTGTAGTCCGTACCTGTTCACAGTTTAATCTCCAATTCTACGAATTTTGACATAGTGGTATATTGCTGGTGAGTTAGCGGGTTCACTAGACGAACTAAAACCAAATAAATTTGTAACATTTGATACATACATCAACACCCGCAAACTTTTTGTTCCTGTGATGGTAAATTCATCATCAATAACACTGGTTGTTTGTGCTGTATCACCAGTGCCAGAATCTGTTCCATTTTCATTAGTTCCATACAACAAGTTGCCGCCATCTGTGTTGTTATCAAGATATGCTCTAAATACATTTGAGTGGCTTGCTATAAATCGACCGTAAAAATGATAGGTTCCGGCGGGCAAAGTAAAATTGTATGACGCATCCAACGAGGCACCAGCAATTGTATTGGAAACGACATTGTTGAGTTTTAATTGATAAATATTTGCGGTGCCTGTCCCAACACTTGTGCCATTCACTCCGTTAGGTTCCACGTATTGAATGTGAAAAAGATTACCTAAAAAAGGTTGGTATGTTTTTGGCAAATACAATGCATCGGCTTGGACTTGTGTTAAGCGTTGATCAATGGCAGCTAATAACGCGGCAATTTCTGAATCGTTATCATTAAGCGCCGCTGCCAATTCATTTAACGTGTTTAGTGCATCAGGCGCGTCGTCAATTAAATTATTAACAAGCTGGTCAACTTCTGCTTTGGTGTAGGTATCACCCTGTAGGGTTTCTACCAATGCTTTTAAAAAGTCTGTACGCTTGGCTAACGCTTGCGCTGCATCATTTGCGTTAACATCGTTAACGTCATCATTAACGGTTAGTTTTCTAACTTGCGCTGGATAGCTGCTATTGTCTTGAGGAAAATACTCAGGCATTGCCATAGACTCCGTATTTGTAGTCGCCATTAAATTTAATTTCGCTATCGTGCTTTAAGGTTCGCTCGTAACGTAATTGGTGAAGCGTAGAACGGGCTGGCGCTACATTGTCAAACGCTTCAATAAAACGCTGTAATAAAACGCTGTGCCATACCGTTACTAATTGGCGTGTTAAAAATAAAAACATTTTGAGGCCATGTGTCGGGGTCGTCGTGGGTTTTTACCCCATCATATTTATAAGTGCCGTCATACTTCGCACGGTTGCGGCCTTCGATAATATCAACCTCGCCATAACTCGCCGCACGTAATAAATTTTTAATACTGGCTACGGTGCCTTTAATGCGGTGGTTTTCAAGGGAAACGCTAATTACTTCGCGCTTGGTCGATGGTGGCCAGTTCCAATCCCAAATATCCACAGAGACTTGATAGGCTAAATGGTTTAGCAATTCCTCTGGGCATTCATCCACATTCCACGGGTCGGCAATATCTGGAATATCCGCCAAGCGTGTGCCACAGGTTTTATCCAGTGCATGTTCTGTGGTGTCGTAATGGGCAGGTAAAAGGCTATTAACAGTCATTTAAACAGCCCCTATCTTTTCAACGGATAAATTAATGGCTGTACAGTATGGCGCGGTTACAGCATCGGTAATGACATCTACCCAACCGTCCAAGACCACTTCATCAATACCGTTTTGATGCAAGGCGCGATCAATACCACTGCGCACTACATTTTTATTTAGGCCGTGCTGCTCATCAACATAGGTTTGCAATGCACTTAGGGCTTGCGCTTGTTGTTCGTTGGTAATGTCTGTTAATGAACGTAAGGTGGCCGTTACGCTATATTCAGCTATCGCGGCTGTACCCACCAAAGGGGTATCATTTAACGGGCGAATATCATCAGGGTTAAGCGCGGCATCTACTTGGTCAATAAGTTCTTGACTGGCTACGCCACTGCCTTGATGGGAAAGCACCACCACTTGCAATTGTCCCGCTAGCATTTTGTTAATGATCACGTCTTTAACATCAGCATGGGCGCTTAATGTATGGAAGCGATACGCACCCACTGTACCTGCCACCGTAATACCTTCTGGCGCGATCTCTAAACGTTTTCTGTATGCTTCGTTAGATTCATTTTCTAGGCGTGGTGTGCGGTGGTAGGTCACGCCGATATGGTCTTGTGCGTCACCTTCAGCATAAGCCATTAACTTGTTTCTATCAGCTTCGTTTTTATCGTGCCGCCAGATTTTTTCGCGGTAAGATAATGCGTTAACAATACGATAAAGCGGGTCTTCGGCACCGCCTGTAATTTCGATACCTTCCTCATCACGCAAGTAATTAATATTTTCTTGTCTGATTTCTTCGATAGTTTTTTGCGGGACAGAGTTGTAGTCTGGCAAATCTTCCAAGCGGATAACGGTAGCCATTATGCAGCCTCCAGCAATGTAACGCGGGTGGTGACTTCTTGGTTTTCCCACTGCATATAAACGACAACCTCGACACTGTTGTCGGCTTGTTCGATAAGTTCTAATTGTTTTAGCTTGACATCATCCAAACCATTAACAGGGTTTTTAATGGTTTCGGCAGCACGGGCGAATAGCTGCATACGAAATAACGGGGTAATGTTTTCGTCAATCAGATCATCAATGTAGGTGCCGTACTCACGGTCAACAACCAAGCTGCCTTTGCGTGTTGAGAAAGCATCAACAAAACGTTGGTTAAGAAATTCAACCCCCGTAATCGTTTCGCCTGTGTGTTTGTGCATACCTGTTTTCATGCAACCATGATGGCTGATACAAACAAGCAAAGAGAATTAAAGGGCTTTAATGATTACGGTTTATTAGGCTTGCTGGTGACGCTGCCAATAGATTCGTTATGATTGTGGCCTTTGCCAGAGATAAGATCATCACCGGATAAGTGATCTGCCGCTGTACTGGTTTCATCGACGGTTAAAGTTTTAGTGATATGTACATCACTGTCAAGGGTAATTTTAGAAGGCGCTTTAAAAGCCCCTTCGCTTGTTGCACGGTTGTAATGTATGTAACCACCATCACCAAAGTTAAGCTGGCATTCGTCTAAGTTTTCGGAGGGAGGCACATTACTTTCGGTGTAACGTGCAGGAAATACACGGCCACGCTCTAACGCGCCATCAACAGAAATAATAGTCACACCTTCGCCCACATCCAGCGGCCACCATGAATCAGCCATACCCGCTCTAAACGGTGCGACAGGTAGCCAACCTGTTAACTGTGGTTTGTTTTTTTCGCCGTAGTCTACTTTTACGCGGTAAGGCTTGGCTTGCACTTCAACCACAACGCCTTCCACTACGGTGTTAGCCAGTTTGCGTTCTAATACAGCAATCCGTTGTAAGGCTTGTTGCACCAAGTTATCAGACACGCCTTAACCCTCTAGCTCTTGGTAATCGTTGGTGCTGGTATCGTTGTCGATATTTTCAGCCCAAAATAATTGTTGTGGTATTGGGCTAGGCTCTATGGGTACTGGGATAGTAATTTGTTGCTCAAAAGCAGCCCCCCAGAAAGCCACCTTTTTACTTTTATCCACTTGCACATTAAACAGGTTGCGCAAATCAATATCCGCAGGGACAGGGCTTACATTATCAGAGCCAAACGTTTGATGCGGTAATACCGTAAATAAAAATTGAGTTAAATTAACTGCCGCCTCATGGCGCGGCAACTTTCTGCCCATATCTTTTGTGACTATGGTAATGCCAAATTCCATACCCGATACAGTGTGACAGCAGCGGCAAAGTGGTTGCCTCTTGATCACCTCGTACCCATCATAAGCCCTAAAATCGCCCTAAATATGGCCTAATCCAAAGGTTAGGTAACCCTAAGAACCCTTGAAAAGCCTGTAAAAACTGAGTAAATCTAAAATTAACCCTTTCCCCGATATACTGGTGAATGAAGCCAGACCGTGATTAACCGCCGGTACAAGGTGTGCGTGGTACTACCACGGCGTGTTCGTCAACACCACGCCCACCTTGGGGGGGAATGCCATTCCCCCGCTAACCCCCCTTGGTTTCCCTAAGCGACAAGCCCACTGAGGTGGTCTTCTCACTAAGGGAATGTGTCATCCTGCTTGCACTGTGCAAACCATCACAGCAAACAGGTTGCCAGCAACAGCCCGTTGTTGCATCCCAGTCAGTTCCCGGCAACTGAGGAGCCGTTGAAGGGGTGGTTGTTCCCCTTAATAACCGACAACTCAGGGCCAGTCGATGCCCTAAGAATGATCGACCAAACGCGCCGTTTGGATGGCAAGTGGTAAATAACAATGAATAAAAAGTAAGGCAATAAACGCGAGGAAGTGACGAGGCTTAACCCCTAACAGGAAGATTATGATGGCGGCATGACTGACCCCAAAAACACCAAACGCAGACCACCCCTAGAAAAACAATTATTTGCCAATATGCTTTCCCAACTCTCAGTCATTGCCGACACGATAAGACAAGAATTTAATCGGCAGGCCAACCCAGCTAAACAACAAACCAATATGCTCAATGATATTCGTGATGAATTACGATCCATACGGGTGTCTATTTTTAACGCCAAGCCATGATTTGTTTTGCATCACAGCGAGGTTTTGGTCAAGACTTGGCAACCCATTTATTGAATGAACACGACAATGAAGTGATGGAATTTGCTCAACTGCGAGGCAGTGTAACCGATGATTTACACGGTGCGTTTGCCGAATGGCAACTACAGGCAGAAACGCTCACACGATGTAAAAACTACCTGTATAGCGTTTCCATTAATCCCGACCACAGCCAAGGGGAATTTACCCGTGAGCATTACATGACATTTATCGAGCGCATGGAAGATAAGCTGGGCTTAAGTAATCAACCTCGTGCCATGGTCTTCCACTGCAAACATGACCGCGAACATTGCCATGTCGTGTATTCTCGTATTGATGTGGAAAATCAGAAAGCCGTGCATATGGCCTTCGATAAAGACAAACTGATGATGGTGACCCGTCAATTTGCCCGTGATTATGGCATCCAATTACCAGACGGTTACTACAAAGCCAGAGGTCAGCACGAAGGTAAAGAACCCTTATCCTTATACGAAAAAAGACAATACGAAGAAACAGGCTTTACTAAAGCGCAGCGTATGGAACAAGTGACCGATCTGTGGCGACAAAGTGATAGCGCCAAAGCCTTTGTGGCAGGGTTGGAAGAGGCCGGTTATGTGTTATGTACAGGCAGGCGGGATTATGTATTAGTGGATTATTACGGGCTTATCCGCTACCTTAGCGAAGTTCACTGGCCTCTATTTTTTACAACAACAGTTTCATAAATATCAAGATAACCAAGCCGAAAAACACCACGAACAACAGCGCCAACAATTGTTACGAAACCAACAACAGCAGCGTGAGAGTTTTGAGCAACAGCAGCAAACACAACAACTAGACTTTGACCGTAAAGAAAGAGCCTTACAATTAATTGAACAACGAGAACTTAACTCATTAAAGACACAAAACACTAAAGAAAATCGGTTGCAATATCGACAGTCAATAGAGCATATGCCCGCGATGAATTTACAACTCAAACCACCAGGTCGTTATCCGATGGTGCATAGAACCAAGCACCGTTTTACCTCAGGTCAACAAAAACCAGAACAATCAGCGTTAAAACAACAAGACATAAAACAGCCAGAACAGTCACAGGCTGATACAAAAGCGCATACCACTGAGCCTACAGAAAATAGCAAGCAAGTGCATCAACGAGAAGTAGACGCTAACCAAGATCGTTCATCCGATCAAACACTCACGCGACAATACAACGAACCACATCAGGATAACAGTCGCAAACGTTAAATCAATATGAGGGTAGCATGTGGACAAACATCATGAAAAACACAACCAACGCCGCGCGGATTTACAAAACCAACAATTTGATGAACTATGGTCACTCGAAAAACAGCTTGATCAACGCCAACAAACGATGGGTCAATGGATTGCTGAAAACTATGGTCAAGAACAACAAGACTTTAACCAACAAATCGATCACTTAAGCCAACAGCTTAACCAATCAGGATTGCAAGGCTGGTGGTTTCGGTTATGTCATGGCGAACAAGCAGAGCAAGATAAACAGCTCGCCCAACAATCATTGGATAATTTGCAATGGAGAATTAGTGAACATAAAAATCACGTTCAGTCAGAATGCCAGATCGAGCGAGAAGCGCTACTGGAAAAACAACGCACTCAACAAGAACAGTTAGAAGAGAGTATCGCCAATCCTGAAAAACCCGCTGAAAAAATTGAGGCAAACCATCAAGCCATACCGCAAACCGATGTACTACAAGATGTTGATGTAAGCTACCGTACACCCAATGAACCCTCAACAGGGAGTTCACGATAAAAATGATTGTTTGTAGTAGTTTTATTTAATTTATCCCAATTGCTGTGCCGCCTCTAATAGTTCAACACTAGAGGCTTGCAGCCCTGTCCATAACTCTTTCGATTCTGCCGAGGCATATTGTTCAAATAAAGGGGTTAAACGCCTAATACGTTCTTTTGCTAAGGGGTGAGAACCGTTACTATCAGTGTTATAAACCCATTCCGCTGCTTTAAGATACTCAAATCCAATCAATGGTGCACCGTGCATATTGGGTGTCACTTTTAATTTTTTTAATGTACCAAATTGCTCAATAATTTTGCAGAAGTATGAGTAGCCTAATTCATCGGCTTCAAATTCTGTATGGTGGGAATGGGGCTGATCAAGGTGGTGTAAATTATGGTGTGCCAGTTCGTGACAGATGAGATAAGACACCATGGCAGCCGTGAGTAAGTTCGCTAATGCCAGTACTTTTACATGGCGTACTAAAGTCGGCCACATACGCTCCCTAAAATCCTCGTGGTGCTCCTTATTGGAAAAGGCGTTAAGACTTTCGCGAAATAATTGGACTAATTCTGCCTTTTCACTATCGTCCAATACAATACATGCCCATATGCAAAGAATGATATTCGCATTGTATAAAAAGAATGACCAATGCTCATCGATCTCAATAATCTTATTGCCTTTACGATCTCTACCCGCAGATGCAGTAAAGTCTCTGGAACCATAGGATAAAAAATGGTAATGCTGTGTCGCATCCGGTAGTGCTTTTTTGATTTCTTCAAAATACAAATACAGGAGTTGATTCGCATCACTTTCTACGGCTTGTTCATCAAAAGGAACGCCTAAAAGATCAGCCAATTGGCGAGACTTATTTAACGAGTCAGCTGTGGCGACCGCTCGCTCCCGTTTAGATATTGGCATAGTGTCAATCGACCATGTAGTGAATGTAGTCAGCCAGTGTCAGCGATAATAGCATCTCGTCGTTTGCCAATATATGTGAATATGAAGGCCATAGTTGATAGGTTGTCGCCTAAAGCAACATTATTAAAACTTACTGACGATTTTCATAAGAATAAAAATATAGTTGGCGCAAAAATCATCTTATTGCGCCTAAAAACTATCTTTTTAGGCAAAACACTTTGCTGACGTTAGCACTTTTATGGATAATGTCACCGATTACATCGTAAAACAAAAAACAACAACTTACTTCACTACGACTTTTATTTGTTAAGGGTCACATCTTCTTCATGTCATGAGAAGGTGATCTTTTAGTATGACCACAGGCAGGGACTCATAATAATGATCAGGATTGCGCTTTTATGGACAATGACCGTTGGATGTTTTCTTTTTTCTTCTCATACGTTAAGTGCAACAAGCGTATGCGGTAATGACCACACTTCCATCAATAATTTACATGCTCAAGGTCAAATTGTTACTGGCCGTTCCCAGGCATTTGGTGGCAGTTGTAATGGCAGTTCATTGCGATTGACATTTAATAATTAAGCAAGGTGGCAAACTACTTAAAAGGAATAAGAAAGCTACACCTGAAACTAAAAATAAGCAGGTGGGTTCCAAGCCAAATAAAGATAGACAGCCTGAAGAAAAAATAGATCAGCAAAAGCAAAGTCCTCAAGCGCGTGGTAGAGAAGCTGAAAAGCGTGTGCTTGAAGACCTTGGGCTTAAAAAGAATAATAAAAAAGTTAGTACTGAAGAAGGTAACTCTATACCTGATGCTCTTACCAAAAATAAATCTATTGAAATTAAAGATTGTAAATCTGTATCTTGTACTAAACAGATAAGAATCCAAACAGATGCCGCCAAAGAATCAGGGCGTACTCCTGTTCTGGTAACTGGAAAAAATACAAAAGTAAGTGGATCGACACGACGGAGATTTGGTGAAGATAATATCATTCGTCGTTCTGACTTGGGGCCTAAGTGATGCCAGTAGAAATCGTTATATATTTAGATAAATGTGAGGTTCAGCAGGTAATAAATGTGCTTCAAACATTACCTGCATGCCTGCAACCAAAGTATTTTAGTGAGGAAGAAACTGTAAAAAGTAAAAAAGATCAGGTGGGAGATGAAAAGCGTTTTAATAAATTTATATCTCACAATCCTATTGGTTTTTTTCTCTTTGGAGAAAGTTGTATGTATGATATTGCCCTTCAAAGTAAAGGGTATACAAAAATTTATTGTGACATAAATGATGAAAGTCTTTACTCTCATATTCCGCTATTTTTTAGGGTGATGGCAACTATTTACCCTATCTTCGGGTTTGCAGGAGAAAATCAAGAAAGGTTACCTGATGCTGATGGTAGTTACGTTATTACCCATGAGGAAGTAACTAGTGAGCGTGACCATCGTAATAAACACTTTATTACTATCGGTATTAATCACATAGAAAGTGGTATAGGTAATGATTTAAATAAATATATTCCGGGTGTTTATTGGTATACGCTTTTATCTGATGAATTGCTTAAAAAACATAATGTAAATCTCTCTAATTTATCAGGCGAGTCTATCTCTTGTGAATTGTTAGGTGATGATTCATTATATTTACTTAAATTTTATGAAAACCCAGAAGATTGGAGGGTGCATGCAGATCGTTTGGATGATTTGTGTGAAAAAGTAGATGGTATGTTTTCGCGTCGTGATGTAGAGAAAGCCTTAGTTGGTGTCGATAGTTATCTAGATTATGATGATATTATTTCAGAGTGGCGTTAGATGATTTTTTATCATTTAGGGATGAAATTTTTATGAGAATATGATGTTTTTAAAATGATAGTAACTAGTGAAGCTATAGGAAAAAGTAATGCCGATTTGCTTATTTCGTTAAGAAATACACTTCTATATGTGTTTGTTTCTTACACGATTTTATATGCTTTGTTTCAATATGTTGTGCCTGTTGAAGTGCTAGAAAGATTGTTTGGTAATACAGTTTTTTTGGCATGCTACTGGCTGTTTTGGATGCTTTTTAAGCTTTTTTATGTTGTCTTGGTTGTTAAGCTTTCCCGCGTTATTGAGAATGATATTTGGATTACAGTGTTGCTAGGGTTTCTAGCTTTGTTTGTTGCAACAAACCTTATTCCTTTTATTGCTTTATTTCTTCAAGCTAATAAAAAAATCAAATCATTTAACGGAAAATTTATTGAGGATATTTCTATGAGCGAGCAAATGCGAATTAAATTCTTATTTATTGATATGCCCTATGCTGCATATATTAAAATGCAAAGTCTGTTTGTTGTGTTGTTTTTAATAGCGGTGGCTCTACTTTATTACTACGGTAGTTCAAGTGATGATTGGTTGTATAGAAATGGGTGGTGGTTATGTCTTGTTGTTGCAATTGCTGAGATTATAGAAACTGTTTTTTCTATTAATAAAGCAAAGAAAGAATGGATAACTAAAAGCAAAGCCGAATAAAATTATAATCACAGGTGCACAGCATACGGCTATAGATAAAGAGCGTTTATTTTATGGATAAATTAATAAGACCATTACTTCTCACGTTGTTGAGCGTTACCTTGCTGCTTTTTACGGTCAGTATGCCTTTGCACGCTGCACCGGGTTCGGCACTGTGGTCGGTCGATATTGGCGGCAATATCGGTTCTTCGGCGGCTTATGATCATACCAATGGTCAATTGTATGTCGGCTCAGCGGATAAGCATCTTTATGCACTGGATAATGTGGGTAATGTTTTGTGGACGTTTGCTACGCAGGGTTATATTGCAGCAGCACCTGTGGTGAGTGCTGATGGTGCTATTGTGTATATCACCTCTTATGACCACCATGTGTATGCGATAGATACGCAATCCGGTATTGAATTATGGCGTTTTAATACCGGCGATATTGTGTATGCCTCAGTCGCTATTGATCAAAGCAATCATCTTTATATTGGTAGCCGCAATGGTATTTTTTATGCTTTGGATGGTGCAACGGGTACCGAACAATGGCAGCTTAATCTTGGTAGTGTGATTGGTTCGTCTGCGGCTATTGAGCATAATGGTTATGTCTATGTAGGTGCAGCAGATGGTTATTTATATGCCCTTGATCCTTCTGTGTTACAAGTAAATCCCTCTTCGGGGTGGGTGTGGCGTGCGTTTACCGGTGGTGGTGTATCTTCTCCGGTGATTGATTTTGATGGACATGTTTATGTGGGTTCGCACGATTATTCTATTTACTCGTTTGGTGGGGATACGGGTACTCAGCGCTGGAGTACAACACTGGGTGGGCGTATTACTTCTTCGCCGGTAATTGATAGCCAAGGTAATCTTTATGTCAGTACGTTTGATAATGGGGCGCTAAATGCACTTGCGCCGTCAGGTTCGTTAATGTGGTCATTGCCATTAAGCAACAGTGCTGAACCGATGTATTCTTCACCGGCCCCTGCCTTTGTTCGCTATGGGGCAGCAGGGCAGTACGCTTATGCCTATGTGACCGATACCATCCATTGTATGAACCCGGTCTTTGGTGATCCAGCGCCCGGTGTTCTAAAAAGCTGTGAGTATTTGCTAAGTGACCAGGACGATTTTGATGGTGATGGCGTGGTGGATAGGGTCGACGCTTTTCCAATGGATTCCACTGAAACATTGGATTCCGATCAGGATGGCACAGGTAACAATGCTGATCCGTTCCCTTATGACCCCGATAATAATGTTGCGGGTGGTTGGGTATCTTGTGGCGACGAGTGGACAACGTGTACCGTACCGGTACCCGCCGAGGTACGCTATGGTGCTAATGGTCAGTATGCTACTCAGCAGGTGCAAGACTCCATTGCCTGTACCAATAGTGCCTTTGGTGGTGACCCCATTTCTGGTGTCTTTAAAGCCTGTAGTTATTCCTTAAGTTCGACAGCGGATTTTGATGGCGATGGTGTGGTCGATAGCCTCGATGCCTTCCCAGCCGATAATACAGAAACCCTAGATTCAGATAGGGACGGTATTGGCAATAATGCCGATCCATTCCCTTATGACGCTGATAATAATGTCACAGGTGGCTGGGTATTCTGTGGTAATGAGTGGTCAAGCTGTACCGTCCCCGTGCCTGCTGAAGTGCGCTATGGCGCTAATGGTCAGTATGCGACTCAACAGGTACAAGATACGATTGCTTGCACCAATAGTGCCTTCGGTGGTGATCCGATTTCGGGCGTACTGAAAGCCTGTAGCTATTCCTTAAGCTCGACCGCAGATTTTGATGGCGATGGTGTGGTGGATAGTTTGGATGATTTCCCCGCAGACCGTACTGAGAGCGTCGATTCCGATAATGACGGTATTGGTGATAATAGCGATGTCTTCCCCAATGATCCAACCAATAACCCCAATGCTAATTGGATTCATTGTGCAAACGATAATGCACTCTGCGAAGTACCCAGCCGTGCTCTTGTGCGTTATGGTGCAGGTTCACAGTATCAATTTGCGGTGGTGATCGGTGCGGTTCACTGTAGTGCCAGTGTTTTTGGTAACCCAGCGCCCAATCAGACAAGAGCTTGTTCGTATATTGTGATAAACCCTATCGCGAGTAGCAGTGCAGCTATAAGTAACCTATCGGCAAATCCAGTGGTAACAACTCTGGCGAACACAGCCAGCGATAGTCAATTTAATAGCGGCAATCCAGAGCGCATTCGATCTGAACTCATCGGTTCACCTTCGTATATGCTGTTATCGCCCATCAGAAAAACATTGAATGGCGCTGATGTGTCTATTGACTATATGGTGCATGAGCCATTGGTGTCACCGAAAGGTATTGTGTTATTAATTGCCGGTGGGCAGTTAGATGCCGAACTCAGTGTCGATACGGATAACCATATTCTGTCAGCGGGCGATGATTTCCTAGTGCGTAGTGCCCACCTGTTTGCCGCTCAGGGCTATAAAGTGGTGACTATGAGTCATCCTTCTGATAGAGCCGATGATGTGGGTAACGATACTAACGGCTATGCGTATGATCATTATCGCAACTCCATGCGCCATGCCGTGGATGTTTCCACGATTATTAATACGGAAAATCAAAACGGTTTGCCGGTATTTATTTCAGGCACCGACCGTGGGGCGATTTCAGCGATGGCGTTACATACGATGGCTAATGCGATTGATCTTACATCACCGATTACTAGCGGTGTGTATGTACCGATTAATTCGGCTTACTTCGACTTTGCCAATATAAATCGCAATATTTATCTTGCGTGGCATGTGAATGGTGCGTGTTCAGTATCGACACCAACGGATACTGAAAACCTACGTGATGAGTTAATGGCAGCAGGCGTGAATATTCAGGCAGATGTCTTTGCAGGGGGCTTTGATCACCCGGCGCAAACAAACCCTTGCCGCAACGATACGGTGCATAGTTTCTTTGGTATTGAAAGCGGCGTTGTTGAGAAAATAACGGCATGGTATGACAGCCTGTTAGCAACATTACCGCAAACGCGTCCAACAGCCGATGCCGTGACATTGGCAACAGGAATCACTGCGATTGATCTAAGTGTGTTATCGGCAGGCGAAGGGCCGTTGACCTACAGTCTACCTTTTACAAGCACTAGCTTGGGGGGCAGTCTAACACTCAGTCATGGTATTGTGAGTTATTCGCCACCAGTGAATAGTGTTGCAATAGAAGATAGCTTTGTCTACATCGTTAAAGATCGCAATGGAGGTATCAGTCACAATGTGGTGACAATACCGCTTCAGTAGGCTTTAACACAGCACGCATGTAGGCATTTGTAAAACCTATTACTGGCTACAAATTTCCTACACCAGTTGTGCATTGTTATGCAAAGTCGGGCAAAAGTCGCAACGAACGCCCTTTTTTAGCCTATATAAATCAATAGGTTAGGTGAGTTAGTATAGCTTTTAACCAATTGGTCAGAGCGGGGTACCTGTCGCAGCCATCAGCGCCAAAGGCTTAGCGAGTTAGTAATTGCTAAGCCTTTCTTTGTTGACTACATATTGGCTACAGACTTTCCGTACGTGCCGGTAAGAAAAGTGTTAATGCTTTACCGATCTTCGCGGTTATGCCATATGCGTAAAGTAAGCGCCAATCGAACGACAGGGTACTAACCTTGGTCTCTTTGTGTTAGGTTCCAAGGCAAACATTTTTCAATGTCCTCAATACTCCGCGCGTTAGGAAGCTCTTTAAAAACCTGTTTGAGATACTCGTAAGGATTCAGGCCATTAGCCTTTGCGGTTTGAATGAGGCTATACAGGTTTGCGCTCGATTTAGCCCCCTCTTGAGAGTTGGCAAATAACCAATTACGTCTACCCACGGCAAAGGGCCTAATGGCATTTTCTGCCAAGTTATTATCAATGGGGTAGCTGCCATCATCCAAGGTTCCACCCAATTTAGGATCATGTTTAAGAGATAACATGCCTTTATTGATGGTAGCAATGGCGTTGTGAGCAATCTGTTTACTGGCTTTGTTGGTAATAAGGAAATCGTATAGGCGATCAAGGTCGTGATCTGCCAGGCGTGATAATTGAAGCTGCATGGCCTTATTTTTCTGCTAAAGACTTAGCTTCCTCTATCATATGATCCATTTTGCTAAGCATAGCCTCTTCGCTGATATAATCGCCGTTTCTCATGGCTTCCAATGTCGCCATATCCTCTGCACGTTCACGCCAGTATTGTGCATGATCTTTATTAAGTGCTTGCTGTGAGAGCATTTCAGCCGCCAAGGTTTCAGGGGAGGTATTGCCGAGAGCGGCAACCTCTTTGATATAGTTAGCGGTTTGTGTATCAATATCGACCTTCATACCTTTAATATACGGTATTTGCTTAATTATTGTCATGAATCTTTTGCGTTAAAGCGTTGTTCAGACTATCAGGGATTTTGTATTAATAGGCAATATAAATACACGTAGATAAGCGTTTTTTACAAAACAAGCACGGACATTTTAATAGAACAAATAAAATCAATGACTTACCATTTTCTATGGATACTAACCCCGTGAGCGTTTTGCTATTATCCACCATCATTACCTTGTGCAACCTATATCATTCCATTGACCTATGAATAATAAGCTAAAAACGTTACTTAACAGCCTTACACAAGAACAACTAATAACTGTGGTTCAAGAGTTGTATGACAGCGATAAACATACCCGATCAATCGTTGAGCAAGCGATTGCTGCCTATGACCCTAAAGAATTATACAATCTAACAAATAAACTGCTGACCTCTATCAAAAACGGTAAGCGTTTTATTGATTATTATGCGTCTCGTGATTTTGCTGAACAATTGGATTGCATCAATGAGGGGATAGAAAAGCTACTACCCCAAGACCCAAAACTGGCACTTAAACTCTGTCAACGTTTTATCGAAATTGATGGTCGTATTTGCGAAAGAGTGGATGATTCCGATGGCTTTTTGATGGATTGTTATTTGACTACTTATCAATTGCTGGATCGTGCCTTTATCGCGACTGAAAGCCATAGTGAGCTGGTGGGTGTTTACCTCTATGAAATTTATAGCAAAGACGAGTATGGACTCCGAGGGTATATTTTAGAGCAACGTAAGCAGTCGCTTCGTGCGGGTGCAGACAAAGTCGTCAAGCGTTTATTGGAAGAAGATCATTCAGCAAAAGACTACAAATGCTTGGCAGCGTTCAAAACCATTGCGGATGCTCAAGGCGATGTGGATACCTATATTCAGCTCGTAGAAGAAGATTACCAACGACTTAACCGCACGATTGCTGATCGGGCGATTTGTGATATTGCTAAGCGATTAAATGATGCTTTTAGAGCCGATGAAGCGATTAACTGGCTGAACCAGATTGACGATGATAACCATTACTATTCCAAAAAAATTGATCTATTGATGGAAGCATATAAGCTGGAAGGGCAAGATAAACAAGCGCTTCAACTGCTTTGGCAGCGGTTTGAGCGTTATTTATCGATGGAGGATTACTTTCATTATTTACGGTATTGCTCACAGGAAGAAAAAACCGTCGCTCAAGATAAGGCTTTGAAACTGGCTAAATCTCATCATAGCCTAAGCTGTACCTTGCAGTTCTTGGCGGATATAGAACAATGGGATGAAGTTGAAAACATTGTTATTGAACAAGCCAAAGCGGATATGCTGGATGGTACGGACTATTCCGTTTATCGCAAGCTGTCCACAGCCTTATCGAAGCAAGCCAAATATCTATCCGCTACTTTATTGCGTCGCGTGTTAGTATCGCAGGTACTGGATGGTGGCAAATCAAAATATTACCATTATGCGCTGAGTGATCTAAAAAAAGCCTATGATTTTTCCGGGCAGGTAAGAGATTGGCGAGGCTTCGATCAACATCAAATTTTCTTTGATCAGTTAAAAGAAAAGCACTTTCGCAAGCACAGCTTTTGGTCTGACATTGAGATCGGTAAACATGCTTAACCTAAAGTCTATTCGCTTAATGGGTTTTACCGCTAAAAATCAGTGTGCGCCATAGTGTGCGAACAGCCTGTCATAGGTTGGCAATGACAGGCAATAGTAGGTAAAGGTTGCACAGAGTGGATTATGTAAGCTATTGATTTATATTAAATTAATGTTTTACGTTTGATCATTTTTTGACCCTGGGGGTGTGGTGGTCGCCGGTTCAAATCCGGCCGCTCCGACAGAATTCCCCTTATTTTTCAATGAGTTAAGGCAATACAATCACAATTTCAACTGAGGAATTTAGGTTCTACATCATAAACGGGGGACACCGGCATTTATTAAACTTGATTTGTGAAGATCAATTTAATAAAGGTAACACCGATGCCCCACGCAGAAATAATCATAGGCCTACCGGGCCTGAAAGTCGAAC
>MDLC01000048.1 GCA_001723645.1 Candidatus Endobugula sertula
GCTCAGATAATCACGGTAGCTGGATTTGTTCGCAAAATCTGCTCCTGTTGTTTTGTTCAAGACATGACCTTTGAGCAAGTACATGGCACCGGCTCCCATCAGTTTGAACGGCATTGTGATTATCTTTTTCGAGTCTGTCATAGTTTCTTCTTGTTATGGATTAATAGCTGCTGCTTTAAGTGGTGAGGGCAAATTCGCCATCCTCAGACTTTTCATTTTTTCAGAGTACGGTTGACCTGATTTTTTACCCAACCCATCAGAAAGCGAAACAATCATTGTTTATCGCCTTTTTTATTCTGTTGGCTTTCAGGTTGCTGTTGTCGTATTTTCTCCATCTCGGCTTTGTGTTTATCCTGTTGTTCTTTAACGGTAGCTGACTCGCTATCTATCTCAGGCTCTGGCTGTTGCTTAGGTTCAGCTTTGTGCTGAGTTGAAGACTGCTTCTTCTCTGTTTGCTTAAATTCTGAATCAGGGTCTGGATCAGATTTTGGTTCTGGTCGGTTATCGCTGGTTTTGTCATTCGGTTGATAACTGTTGGCTCTTGCTTGTTCTGCTGTGGCGGCTTCATCCAGTTCTATGCATTCGGATAGGGATTGGAAATTTTCGAGTAAGCCCAAAGTTTTCAAACGGTGGTTGCACTCAGTAACCAGGTCTTTTACACCCATGGTTTTACCGCGCACATAAAACGCTAATCCGGCTTTATTTAAGGCAGCAAAAAAAGCCTCCT
Source organism: Candidatus Endobugula sertula (assembly GCA_001723645.1). Classification (GTDB taxonomy): domain Bacteria; phylum Pseudomonadota; class Gammaproteobacteria; order Pseudomonadales; family Cellvibrionaceae; genus Endobugula; species Endobugula sertula. Next base: position 728 of record MDLC01000048.1, read on the forward strand.
TAGTATCACACTGGCTAAATATGTCCTGTAGCTTGGCTTTGAGCTGATCACGCTCAGGGGTCTTTCCAGTGCGGCGTTTTTGTTCTGCACCTTTGTTGGATAACTTCTCACCAGCTTCTTTGCCTATCACCACGGTTTACTCTAATTCGGGATGATGCTCCAATACCCGTGATTCCAGTTCTTTCTTGATTTTGTCAAACTGGGCTTTAGCAAGACGGGTCTTTTTTGACTCGCCACTAGCATTGGCACTGATTAGCAAATGGTAGTGAAGGTGGTTGTCGTGATCATCATGCAGGGTGCCAAATACCAGATTTTCTGATGCTCTTTTCTGTGCATATTGGTAGGCAATATCGCGCAAAATTTCCTTTTGCTGTTTGTCATCCAGTTTTTGTGCTTTGGTAATGGATAATATTTCGTGGTAGAGGTAATTGCCGTTTTTACGTTTGGCGACATAAGCGGCATTGCGTAAAAACTCCTGCTCAATCTCATCCTGTTTGCGACTGTAGAGATTCTGATACACATTGTACTGCTCGTCAGACTTATCAATATCTGACATGTATTCAACCAACTGACCGAAGGAAGGCTCTTTGCGAAACATGGATTTAATGATCATCGTCTCCTTGCCCTCCTTCTAAAATACGCCCCTCGGTGTAACTCTGAATCACATCATCCAACTGTTTGAGATATTGCAGCAGATTTTTTTCATCGCTCATCGTCATATTGCGCACGGTATTGGAATAATGCGCCATCTGATTGACGTTGTTGGCGATATTGTGAATGGCAAACCGCAAGGTTTTGAATTCAGCTTTGATGTCTTCTGGGATATGGGCTTGTTGTTCCAGCCCTGCCAGTGCGAGTTGCTTGATATAGGTGGTGACTTTCACCTTCTCGTTTTCCGCTTTTGCGACACGAGAAAAAGCGCGGTATTCATCTTGACTAAATGTCAGATTCACGCGTTTGGCTTGGGATTTATACTTCTCCCTGTATTGTTGTTGGTACTCTCTCCTTTTTTCGTTCATAGCGGGCCATTAGGGTCTACTGAGGTTTGTCCAGATAGGGTTCAATTTTTTTGAAAAAGGTATAGCCTTTATCTTGATCTTCTCTTCCCATGTTAGGAGCGAGAAATTCCAAGTATTTAAACACCCATAGCTTTACATATTCAGCGACAAGCAATTTAAATTGGCTATTATCGTTTTCCGATGAAAGGTGGCAGGCCTCCAAACTATCGTAGTATTTCGTACGCTTCTTTCTATCAGAGGCAATGACTGTTATCGGGTATCCATTTTGTAATAAAATAAGATTCATAACCAAACGAGCAGTTCTTCCATTTCCATCAATGAAAGGGTGAATAGAAACTAGTTTCTCGTGCATTTCAGCTGCCAGCTGTACTGGATGTAAGGAATCTTTATTGGATTCATACCATGAAAAATACTCATCCATTTTGTCTGGTACTTTTTCATAAGCTGGACAGACGTGACGGCTCCCAGATATTCTAACGTTAGCTCTACGATATAAACCTGCATTAGAGCGATCAATACCCTGCAAAATTAATCCGTGAATATCGAGCAATGTTTTCCTATTGAATTCGGTTTTATTGTGAACAACTTCTCTAATATATTCGATAGCGTTCAAGTGATTGACCGCTTCAAAATGATCCTTGAGCGGTTTCCCTTCAATTGTCATTCCTTTGTGGATGACTAAATCAGTTTCCATCAAAGTTAAGGTATTGCCTTCGATACGGTTAGACTCATAAGTATATTCAGTATCAAATGCTTCTTGTAGATTAGCGAGCTGAGCTGCATTGAATGGTCTAAAACTGTCCAAACATTTTTTTAGATCAGATAACTGTTCATACATTTCATCGATACTTGATGTTTCAGGATAAACTTCAAGTAAATCTACGGGTATTTGATTAGTATCCATAAGCTTCATGGCTAGTGAAATAAAATGTTCCTTGATACTAGCAAGTTCCTGTTGCTCCTCTGGAGTAACAGGTATCAAGGGATCAGGGCTGTTTTTGTGGTTGACCATTGGTAGATACTTTAAGTTATTGCTGCTACGCCTATTTTATTCAAAATCTGCCAATGTCAAACCTTTAGGGAGATTGAAGGGGGAATTTTTGGTAAAATCCCCCTCACGGGTTCCAAGGGCTGGCCTTTGGCAAGATGCAAGTTCGTCCGGTCTTCTGCCTAGTTTTCGCTGTGTGAAGATTAAGTGAAGACCCAGAGAGTTTACGCTGTTCGTTACGAACTTGCAATCTTCACCCTGCACCCACTTGCCAGAATGGTTCGTTACGAATATCTGTGCATTCTAGGATTTTTGTAAATTTTCGCCTAAAAGAAAAAGGTAGTTAATATAGGAATAACCACTACTGAGAAGCTCTGTCAGACATTACAACAGACCTTGGTTGCTCTGTTTGAAATCAAGCACTATCAGCGGCAAAGGTTAAATGGAGAATGGGATTCACCGAGCCTGAGAGCGAGCAATTATTAGCCGTTATCGGCCTGCATACAGCCAGTGCATCGCTACGCCAATCTGAGTTATACCCAAGATAACGAGTGCGTGTTGCTATCCAAGTCACCTAAGCAGGGAATTCAAGGATTCTTGTTTTCTCGTGCGGCGGAAGGGTTGGCTTTCTACCAGATCAAATACACGAAACGCGGTACTTGCCTGATCTCTGATATTGACCAATTTCCCTCATATGCAAAATTGAAACGGCGCTACAAGCTGAAAATGATGTGTCAGAATCTGGCATCTTATGCGGGTAAAGTTCTGTATCGAAACAGTCAAAGTGATGATCAAAAGTACGACCAGAGGTTCGGCAAAAAAAGGGGTTAACTCACCCCAATTTCCAGTTCAGATAGCACATAGCGACACCACTTGTTCTGCATCAGACAGTCTAGGTGGCCTGTATCACTTATTAAACGATATAGGGATGTCGTGGATAAGTACGTGTTCCAAGCATCCTAAACAGGATGAGGCGTCTCAGGAACATTTTAAAAAACTTTGCGGATTTAGCAGCCAATGTGCTTCCCGAGGAGGTATCGCTAGACAATGTTGATATTTGGTTTCAGGATGAAACGCGTATAGGGTAACAAGGTTCAACCAGCCGTATGTGGGCAAGAAAAGGAACGCGCTCTCGTACATTGAAACAGCAACCGTTCACTTACTCCTATATTTATGGCGCAATATGTCCGAGTTCAGGGCAGGCTGTTAGGCTTATTCTTCCCCATGCAAATACCGTCTGTATGAGCCTCCACATGGATGAAATATCCCGGTCTATTCCTGAGGGTCGGCATGCTCTGGTGATAATGGACGGAGCGGGATAGAATCAAGACTATCATGCAAGAGACAATGTGACGATACTAGAAATACCGCCTTATTCACCTGAGTTAAATTCTTGTGGGCAGGTGTGGCAATATATTAAGGATAAGTGGTTAAAGAATCGATGCTACAAAGACTCTGATGAAATTTTAACGGTCGCGGCTGATGCTTGGATGAATTTTATTTCTGAAGAGGGACGAATACAAAGTCTTTGCTCTAGAGATTGGGCAACCTTATGAATTCTTTCTAAGATTGGTATAACTCTTTGTATCCTGCGCGGTTACTATTTCAATCATGGATTCAGCGATACGGCCATCGGGTAACTTAGCTTCCCACTGCTTGGTACGCCTACCGTAAATTTCGGCGCTTTTGCTGTGAGGAAACAGGAAGTTTGACCAACGGTCATAGTTGGCCTCAGTGCTGATGATTTCAGCAACCCCACTATCCTCTGACGAGATGATATTTTTTTGTGGGTCTAACGGTGTTCAATCATTGACCATCTCCGCCATTGGATCAACAAAGTTGGTTTCAGTCATGAGATGAGTGTTAAGGATAAATCACTGCCACACGAGGCCGAGCATTTACACAGTGGATCGAAGATGCTGGTTTTTATTATAAGCAAGACTCAGGAAAAACCCGTGGTGCATTTAAGCAGCCACGATTTTTAAATTTTTAATGTGATTGCCATTACGCAAGTTAATCCATTGGATCATGGTAAGGGCGATAATTTTAGATAAGATTCGCGTGGCAAACCCGGCAAATGACTTAGCGTAATTTCGTCGAATCATCAACTGATCACAGAGCTGTGAAAATAACGTTTCAATCCGTTTTCTGGCCTTTCTATAAACGGGGTTGAAAGGCTCAAAATCGACTTGATGGGTGCGTTTAGGTGTTGCCAACTTGATAGCAGAGGTATCAAACAAATCTGCTTGATACTGTCGACTTAAGTATCCTTTATCACCAATTAAAATGCAGTGATTAAGTTGGCTTTTAACATCGTGTAAATAGTGGATGTCATGCACGGCAGCCTTTGATATATCAAAAGTTTTAAAAATACCGTGCTGTGTACGGACGGCATGGGTTCTGTAGCCAAAATACGACATATTCTGTGCAGCACAATAACCAAAGTCAGGTGAGGTAGCTTCGGTATCTTGGCAGATACATGACTGGTTTGCGCGGATGATTTTACAGGCTTCTAATGGCATACTGTCGCTCAGATAGCAGGATGAAGAAGGCGCTAATCGATCAACGATTTGTTGTCGACATTGTTCGATTTTAAACGCTAATTGGCGCTTTCGTCGATTGTAAACAGAGCGTTCGATTTGACCGATGAGTACATCGGGAAGTTGTTTAAAAAGATAGCGTTCAGAATCAATACCCAAGCGCTCAGCCGTCAGTGTGAGGGCAATAAGCGCTTTATCTGATGTCTTAGGTATACGGACTTGATTGAGAAAGTTATCCATCGGTTCGAGTTCGTGCAATAAGCACAATATTTTGGTATAAAACGTGTGTAAGTTGCCCAGGATACGTACAGTGGATAAAACAGTAACCCAGAGACAGCAACGTTTTCGAGAGCAAATTGCTAAAGGCGAAAAAAAGCGTCTTCAGGTAGTTATTAGCTGTGATGAAGCTAAAAAGCTGGATGATATTTGTGCAAAAGAAGGTGTCAGCAAGACAGACTTTGTACGACATGCTATTGAATCGTGGTCAAAAGGATAATTAACAAATGCAAAATGCCGTATCCTTAAACACAGCTAGGTTACACAGTGAAGTTACTGCTTGGGAACAAGCCGATTCAGACAAAGGGCAGATTTACACGCGCCCAGAAGTTGTTGAGTTCATGCTAACCGTTATTGGACTAAACACATTTGATGACTTCAAAAATGTTCGAATCCTTGAACCATCATGTGGTGAAGGTGAATTTGTCGTTGCTATTGTTGATAGGCTAATCAATCTTGGTAAGAAACGCCCTACCGTTAAACAGCTTGCAACAAGATTACTTGCTGTAGACCTTGTAACAGATAGCATTGAAATCACCAAGAAAAAAGTAGCTACGCTACTTGAAACAAGGGGCTATCGTGCGCTTGAAATAACATCACTGCTAAACCAGTGGTTTTTAACAGGCGATTTTCTCCTTGCCGATATAATGCCAGACTTCACGCACGTTATCGGTAATCCGCCTTATGTCAGGGTTGAGAATGTTCCCAAAAGCCTTTTAAACGAATACAGAAGGCGATTCTGTACCATGAATGATCGCGCTGACCTGTATATTCCATTTTATGAAAAATGCTTATCGCTGTTAAAGGATGATGGGTGTCTTTCGTTTATCTGTACGGATCGTTGGACAAAAAATACTTACGGTAGATCGCTTAGAAAGTTGATAAATGATTCCTATGGCCTGGAATTGTTCATTGACCTTTACGGTGTGGACGCATTCGAAAAAGAAGTTATGACTTATCCAGCCATAACCCAAATTATTAAAGGGAAGTGCGAACAGACCGTCCTGAAGCATGAAACCGATTTTAGTTGCAGTGAAGCTAATAAAGTCCTATCTGCCATAAAAGGGAAATCGACCAGCCTTCAGGTTAGAAAGGCTATCGTCAATGGTGATAAACCTTGGCTTCTTGGGTCGTCTGATCAAATAGCCCTAATTCATAAACTTGAGAAAAAATATCCGTTACTTGAGGAAACTGGAAGCAAGGTATTTATTGGTGCCGCCACCGGTTCAAATAAAGTGTATATCGTTGATTTGGATTTTGTGGGATCGGAAATTGAAAAAGAACGACTATTACCTGTTATCACAGCAAACGAACTTAAAAATGGCTCCATAACTTGGAAAAATAAATTTATTGTAAACACCTATGACGATAATGGCGTCATTGATTTAGATAATTATCCAAAACTATCTACGTATTTGAATTCTCATAAAGAAGAACTTTGTAAGCGGCATGTTGCAAAAAACGATAGCGCCAAATGGTTTAAAACTATCGACCGCGTTTACGAAGAACGCACAAAAATGGAAAAATTACTAATACCAGATATTAGTAGCGATCCAATTGTCCTGTATGACAAGGGTGAATATCACCCAAACAATTCAATATATTATGTGTGTTCTGAAAAGTGGAACTTACACGCTATGCGGGTTGTTTTACTTTCAAACGTTACAAAGCTATTTATTTCAGCTTACAGTACAAAAATTGCAAAAGGCTATCTTCGTTTTCAAGCACAGCATTTGCGAAAATTACGTCTTCCACATTGGGAAGATATTAACCCTAGCCTTCAGCAACAACTTATTAAAGCTGGAATTAACAACGACAAAGATACCTTTACTGAACTTACATGCGAAGTGTATCAGTTAACTAATAAAGAAAAATCAATAGTAGGCATGTAGGATGGCATTGAATCTTGAAGGACATGAAGACCGTGTTTCTGAAGCTGTAAAATGTTTTTGGACAGTCCGCGACCGTGAAGGCGTACGAAGTGGGAAAACGCTTGATGCGTTCGTAGAATTATTAACTTGGATTGTTCATAACAATGGCCTTCCTGAAGCCACTGTATTGACTGGCAGGAAGGCTCAGCTACCCGGTTTTTTTCGCCCTACTAAATCATGGGATGTGCTGATAATGGATAGCGATACTTTAATCGCTGCCATTGAACTAAAATCTATCGCTGATTCGTTCGGGAAGAATGCTAACAATCGAAATGAAGAAGCCCTTGGTAGTGGCGTTGATATTAAAGAAGCCTTTGAAGAAGATGCTTTTGAAGGGTTAACCCGTCTTTTTACCGGCTATCTAATTTTGGTTGAAGATTGTGATGCAACACTAAGCGGTGTACAGATTCAAATGAAGCATTTCAGGGCGATGGAAGAATTCATGCTGAACCCTGAAACACGCGAAGAAATATATGTTAAAAACGCCAAGGGGGAATTTCCGGCAGTGGGTGGCGTTTCGTACATGAATAGATTTGACATTCTCTGTCGCCGTTTAATGCAGAAAAATTTGTATACAGCCGCATCCGTCATTAAGTCACCAAGATCTGCTATTGAAGATGGGAAATATAGCGCGGTTTCGCGGGACACAAGCATTAAGGCATTCTTAGCTTCACTTGCAAGCCATGTTGAAACCATAGCTGCTATTAAAGAAGACTAAACAACGGGCTATTAACACAGATGTTTAAATGATTAAAAATATTCAGCGACTAAAGCAGTTCGGTATATTTCAAAACCATACGAACGCTAACGCTAAAGACTTCGGAAAGTACAATTTATTCTATGGATGGAATGGAAGCGGAAAATCTACGCTTTCAGGTGTATTCCGTTGTATCGAAAATAACACCACATCAAGTAAATTCCCTTCTTCAGAATTCACTGCAAGCATTGACAATGGTTCGTCAATTACACAAGCGAACGTATCGGATACTGGCCTTAACATATACACCTTTAACCATGACTTCATCGACGAGAATATATCATGGGACAGCGTTGTAAAAAGCATATTACTTGTTGATAAAGAAAAGATTGAAAAACGCGAAAAGTTAGAAACGCTGAAAAAAGAACAGGAAGCGGATAACAAAAAATATACTATTGGAGCTGAAGCAATAAGAAAACTTGAAGATGCCGTTTCGAAGTTCGGAACCGACAGCGCACGGCATATGAAGACCAGTCTTCAGTCAATTGATACTACAGACCGCTATTACCTTAATTACGACAAGCGTAAGTTTGAAAATTTTATCAACGACAACCTTGAAGCAAGCAAGTCAGACGCCCCGCTTCTTGATGATCAAAAAATTGTTGAATTGACCAATGCTGCCAAGCCTGATCAAAAGCCACCAATTACTTTTAGCCAACAGACTATCAATCAAGAAACCTTTACGAAAGCTAAAGAACGCCTTGATGATCTTTTGAAAACCAGTCTGGTCAGTCAAACTATTCAGCGGCTTGTTGATCACAGTGATATAAAGTCTTGGGTTGAAACTGGTCTTGATCTTCATAAGCGCCACAATACAAATCAGTGTGAATTTTGTAGCAACACTATCACGGAAGAACGCACCAAGCAGCTTGAAGCCCATTTCAATGATGATTACAAAGCCTTTCAAACCCGGCTTGAAAATGCTGATAGTTGGCTTGCTGGTCAATTTATTCAGCCCCCGACGCTACCCGCCATAAGCGATTTTTACGACGAATTCAAAAATGGGTATGGCCAAGCATGTGCAGCGTTAGAAAAAGCAATCACTACCCTAAACGAAGAAATAACAGTCTGGCACACCGTACTGAAGGAGAAGACAGCTAATCCGCTTAAAACTGGTCTAACTGTTGATGGTATTAGCAAATCATTTGTAAAGGCGTTTAACGAAACTATGACCGCTATTAGCGCAGCTATTGACAAGCACAACCATAAGTCAGGAAACTTCAAAGAAGAAACTGACAAAGTCAAAAAGCAACTTGAACTTCACTATGCAACTACTGAGGTGAAGTCGTTCGGTTATCACGATAAGAAAAAAGAAGTTGCTGACCGAATCGCCGCAAATGGAACGCTAAAAACATCAATTAACGCAAGAAACACTGAAATTCGAACACTTGAAGACTCACTATCAAATGAAGGGGTTGGTGCTGAACAATTTAATGAATCACTTCATAAGTTTCTTGGTCGCAGTGAATTAACCCTTCGATTTAATCCAGTAAAAAAAGGCTATGAAATGCTTCGGAATGATTCAGAACAGGTTGACGGTAATCTAAGCGAAGGCGAAAAGACGGCTATTGCATTTGTCTACTTCATAACCAAGCTGAAGGAAAATGACAACAACATAGAAGATACTATTGTTGTCGTGGATGATCCTATTTCAAGTTTCGATTCTAACCACCTTTTTCACGCTTATTCATTCATGAAAGTGAACTGTGAAAAGGCAAAACAGCTATTTGTTCTTACTCATAATTTTACATTTTTCAAGCTAGTTCGTGATTGGATTTCACGTAAGAATAAACGCGACAATCAAAATATTGCAAACTTCTATATTGTGAAGGCAAATAACGAGGTACCACGCACTGCAACCTATACAGATGCTGAAGCAGCTTTAACCTTATATAACTCAGAGTATCACTACATATTTTCACGGCTTCATTCGTTAAAAAATCAGCAAACGCTTGAAACGGACGATCATTTTATTGCCGCTAATTTATCCCGCAAGTTGCTTGAATCCTTCTTGTCTTTCAAATTCCCAAAGAATCGAGGAAATTTTGCCAACTTGTTTAATACGGCTGTTTCAGCAAGCCAGAACCCTGAAGACGAAGGGAAAGAAAAGATTAGAAAGTTCATTAATGAATATTCACATAACGACCTTATTGAAACCAATGACGATTTTGTTGAAAACCTGATTGGTGAAGGCACTTCTGTTATTTCAGATATTTTTGAGTGGATTTCTGAACTAGATGACATGCATTATCGGGAAATGCTTGATTGTGTATCAAACTAAATTATTGCTTACGGCCATACTCAGAGGGATCTGAAAACGGCTGTCCGTCCCGAATAGGCCGCATTTCTTCTCGACGCTTGTGCTGCATAAACTCCCGAGCCCCGTTTGCATCAACAAAATCCTGAGTTATGGCAATTTGGATTTCGTCTTAATGGCATCAGTCGCCATTTTAAGACTACGAGTGCTAATCTTATAAGCTTCTTCAACATTATCCCTGTCACCAAGCCTATCTGCCCAAAGACCATCATCCAGAAATTTCAGGCTTGCCTCAGTATTAAGCCATGCTTCACGCACAGTCTTGCAATCACTGATTCGTGTTTCCAGTGAGTCGCCATCTAGCGTGTAGGTATGTTCGTTGTATGCCATTCCGTGATTATAATGCAATGGGGTAGATAAAATCATTAACTGACTCAAACCTACGCCGAATGCAACCACCCTTTGATGACAACCTGAAAGAGATAGCTGACAGCATGGGAGTTGCGTTATCTCTGCGCTTCACCCTGAATGAGGCTTGCCTTTTTCTGCGCTGTCCGGCATCCGACCTGCAACATTTGGTGGGTCAGAAAGAAGTCCTGTACATTCCGGTCAGCCAAACGGAAATCCAGCTTTTGGGTTATCAACTTTTTCAGCATCTGTTGAATAACGTGACAGGTAACCTACCTCAAACACCAGCCAAGCAATCAAACGACACTCAAGATAGAATACTAAGGGCGCACAAAGTCCAGCACATTGTTGGTGTTTCGCGTAGCACTATCTGGAGAATGGAACGAAAAGGACAATTTCCTGCCAGACTACCAATGGGTACAGATAACATTGGCTGGTTAAAAAGCGATATTGAAGCTTGGATCATAAACCACCGTCAAAATCGATATAATCCCACCTCAACCCCCTGATTTCTTTTGGCCACAAATAAGACTCTGGGTATGAGTTTTAATGCTTCTACTGTGCAGTAGTATACGGGCTTCTTCTGCCAATTTTCGAGCTTCACTTAGGGGTCGGAGGAGTATTTTCCTAAAGCCATTTCCTGATGCTTGCTTGCATACTGATAGCGCAGTCGCCAAAACTTGGAATCGTTATTTTTTACTAATAACCGTTACCATCAAATGTCTTAATCTGATTTTTGTCTGGTAGACATGAAATACTTTTTATTTCCAGTGCTATGAGTGTTATTTTTTTCCTACCTGGAGGCACAAAGTGAGACAAGCTTAACAATTGCAGGCAATAAAAAAGCCCGTAAATCATCAACTTACGGGCTTTTTGAAACGCAATGAGCGTTTGGTGAACAGGCCACATGATGATTACATCATGCCGCCCATGTACTTATAACCACTTGTTTTTGCTGATAAAATAAATTTTATAACGTGGGCATACCCCACCTCGTACCCCACTAAAAACTCCGGTGGCGGGGTGGGAGGATTAAACACAACCACACCCATAAAAGCGACAAGCTGACAGGTTTACATTTTATACTGTTTTTTCAGTGCTTGAATAGCCATTTCCAGTGCTTCAGCCTGCTTTGGCTTCTTCCCTGTCTCCTCGCGTATCCTGATCATGATTTTTTCAAGCTCAGCACCTGATTCTTCACTGATAATGGTTCAAATTCTGTAGCTGCGTCTTGGTGCGCTGGCTTCCACAGCTGGGCTGTGTTCTTTCTTATGAGGGCTAAGGTTGATGCTCTCCGGCTTAGGCGGTTCCTGCAATCCTCTTCCCTTTTGAGTTGATGCTCATTTCTTAATGGCTTTGAATGGATTATTTTCTTTCATGATTTAGTGGATTAATAAGGTTAAAATTTGATGAACCACTGCCTTGGCTGATTCATTGAGCGACGGATATGGAGTCTCTGTTATTGCCAGCCCATCGCTGATAGCAGTCCTGTACCCTACCTGCTCGGAAATTGTACTGGATACTACTTTGATCTTCTTGCCGCCAACCTCGACTTTATTGAGATAAGCCTTGGCTCTTTTAAGCTCTGCGCTTCAACCGATACGCACCAGCACAAATACCAGTTTATCTGGTGAAATACCGTTCTCTATCAGTTGATAAAACAGCTTGATTGCCAACTTCAGGTCTTTGGCTCAAGCCGTGACAGGCTGCACGACCAGATCAGCCTTTGATGCAATTTTTAAAGTGGCCTCGGTTGCCCTACTGGGTGCATCAATAATGCATAAATTTTCATCACTGAATCCTTTTAGGGCTTCATCGGCACTATTGGGTGAAAAATAGTCAAACACAGGTTCTATGCCGTACTCAAGTCTCTGTGATACCCATTCATCAATAGTACGGTGTTCATTATCAAGGTCTGCCACCTTAACTTTCAAATCGTTATGCACAGCCTCTAGTGCCATAGCGGTTGCCAGCGTAGATTTCATCACATTCCCGCTCTGGGATACAAAAGCGATCAGGTTCATACAGCGTTGGTTAATTAATAAACTATTTCCATCATAATCATTTTTCCTGAATTACCAAATTTTTAAATAACAGATTTTATGAATACTGTTTTTTAGTAATTATGATTTTCAAGAATAACGTAACTTGTGAACTCTGTTGTTACTGAATTCAGTTATTACGCAATTCGTGAATTCATAACCACTTCTGTTACTGGAAGCATGGCATAGGTGGTCGTCTCAGCTTGTAGGGCTGAAAAACAGGCGAGCCTCCTGTAATATTTGCCTATGTCGTGGATATTTTTATTACTCAATGCTTCCGTTGCCTGGGCAGTGATTGCTGGGCTTCTGGTATGGCTATTGCGCTCCAAAACACTGCTGTTGGTGGTACTCATTGCGCCTGTTGTGATCGCCTATTCGTTTCAAGAGGTAGCTGGCGTAGCAGAGTTGGTGGAAGCCTATATCACGTCTTTAGCTTATGGGTGCCCCGGCGTGATTATAGGTACACTGTATGCTGATTACAGACGAACCATGGCACTATTGGCAAAGATGTCTGCACTATCGATGCTAGGTCGTGCTGGCGTGACCTTTTCATCACTTTACCTGCTGTCTTACTATGGACACAGAATCATCTTTGATAATCCTTTAGTTGCAACCATGCTCAATTTCATCGAAGGCGGTAACGCGGTAAAATTCTGGGTATCACAGATTGATGAAACCAACGTCACGACCGCCTATGTCGGGATCACCCTATCGATTGGACTTATTCTTTTCGGGAAATATAAAAACCGCATAACCAACACACGATTAGCAGAACCAAAAGAGATCAAAAATAATGAATAACAGGAAAATAACGTTTATTGCCATTGTTGGCGTGGTGTTTGTTTTTGCCGCTTATAATCTGGCCAACTATTTCCAAACACAACAAGTTGAACAAGAACGGCAAGAGCAAATTGCTTTGGAACAAAAACTACTGGCAGAAGAAGCTCGTAGACAAAAAGCACTTGAAGACGAAGCCAAACGGCTAGAACTTGAAAAGCAAAAACAAGAGCTGTTGGCTCAACAAGTCGCTGAAGCGGAACGACTGGAACAAGAGAAGTTGGCTGCCGCTAAAGCAGCCAAACAAGCAGAACTTGAACAGCAACAACAACGTGAACTGGCCTATGCCGAAGAACGCCTGAAAAAAGCACGGGAACAACGCCGTATCGAAGGTTTACGTGATGATGTTTTGAAGAAATTAACGTCTTTGTCACCTCGCTATATTACTGATCATCCTGATGAATTTCTTGATCAAGATGTCAAAGCCATGCTGTTCGCCAGAAACCCAAGGGGCAAATTGGTTAGTGATAAAACCAATTTCCTGATGGTCTATGCCGCCATCAGCCAAAACCTTGAGGTATTACAAGCCTTATTGGATATAGGGATCAATATCAATGAGGCTAACAAAGCAGGCTATACGCCGCTGCATTTTGCGAGTGCCTACAATACACCTGAAGTGATTAACTTCTTGATTAAAAACGATGCTGATACTAAAGCCGTTGCTTATATCAAAGATGCCAATGCGCTTCACTTAGCCAGTGGCCTGAATCATAATCCTGAAAGTATTAAGACGCTTGTGAATGCAGGTTTACCTACTGATAAAAAAGCAGGAAATTATACGCCTCTATTGATAGCCGCTGAAGAAAACAGCAACCTTGAGATTGCAGGAGTTCTGGCACAGCTTGGTGCAGACACCAGCGTGTATAATGAGCAGGGGATGACACCCTATGTCATTGTCAAAAGCCGGATTGATGGTGATGTTAACAGCCAATATACCGAATTGAGTGATATGACCTACAAGAGCATTCTGGAAAGTTTGAAATAATAAAAACTCCCCCGTTACAGGGGAGCTATATATTCGCTAGAAACTAAAATCAAACTGGAGGTTATCACCTTTGGGAGCCTGTTTAGACTCCTCTATAGGTGGTTCCGGCTTGTCGGCTTCTGGCGTTTTGGTTGGTGCTTGTATTATCAATTCCTTTACCTGTCGAAAATGTAATTGAGCATCCCAACCATGCAAATAATGGGCGGGAGTATAGAGTGTTCGTCGAAACTCCATCGTCAGCGTATTGCCAATAATGATTTCTGCGGGTACGTGCCAAAGGCTGAGTTGCAAATAACACATCATTGCCGCTAAACGATCCACATCAATACACTGTACCCATAGCTTTTCAGCCGGATTGTGTTTGTGCGATAACATCACGCTAACAAACGCCAACACCATTCCACCCGCACCACAAGCGGGTTCCGATAAGGTAATGTAAGGCTGCTCCAAGTTTTGCAGCTGATCACCATAGCTCATCTTCGCCATCATCAAAGAAATTTCAGGTGGCGTAAAAAACTGGCCTGTATTATTGTTGCCTAGCTCCAACTCCATGTATAAACCACCGAGAACATCCCGTGGTTCTGGTTCCAGAAGATCCACGAGAATAGCCAGTAACTTACAAAAATCCGAGACCTCCTCTTTTTTGTACTGACCGACAATTTGAAGGTATTCCTGCTCCATTTCATCATTCATATTGACTGCATTGTGCAGGGAAATGGCTGACATGGATACAAAGTCCCGAAAGACCTCATAACGATGCCGGTGACGGGCGATATTGTTAAAGGTTTTGATAAAATCATTTCTATCGTAAGGTTTGCCATCAGGCATCACACACCTCCAAGGTGAAGGGGTATGAGCTGGCTTTAACCAGCGTCATACACTGGTTATGAAAAGCACTTGGAGCAATCTGATAGACTGATACACAAGCACACCGATCCTGACCGTTATCTGATAGATAACCGTCAAGAAAATGGGCTTGAGTTTCGTTTTTCTAAATCAGGAAGGCTATTTACTGCTTTGCCTTAAAAGCTTGAATATCACGGCTGGCATTGAACACAAACAAGACTTCTACCACTTGCTTGTCTTCAATAACGCAATAGAGGATATTGTAATTTCAGTAGGACGTTATTCGTATTTCATCGACCCCATTGAAATCTTCAGCTATGCGTCACGAATAAGGAAATATAGATAAAGTTCTTGTCAGAGATGCTATTATTTCATCAACAAAACTATCTGCTCTAGCAGGATTATCTAGCGCTATAAATTCACCAATTTCTAGCAATCCTGATCTTGCAGTTGCCGTGAATGCTATGTCGTAGTTTTTCATGTCTTCTTTTTAGCTTTTATTCTTTCATGTAACTCTTGTTTTAAGTCCACGACAAATTCATCTGTTAGCTCGTGCCTTCTCCCAGCTTTAGAATCTGCAAGCCCTGCTTTTACACCTTCTCTTATCCTTTGCCTCATTCCATCAGCCAGATCAAAAATAGCTGAAGGATTATCCATAGAAAGCATAACCCCGACTGGGCGATTTCTTCTGGTTACAATTACTGGCTCACGTTGAGCCGTATCCAAAAAATGACCAAAGGCATTTTGTGCGTCTCGTGAAGAGATTATTTTCATGCTCATACTAAATATGGTTAGTGATAATGTATCCATAATAGCTACTTTTGAAATATTGCAAACTTTTATTGAAAATTTGACATAACGCTGCTGTTCCATAAACTGATGATTATGGGACTAACGAAAATACCGGAAAATTGGGTTCCATAAGTCGTTCCAAATTCAATTCCCATAATTCCTTAATCATTATAGAACTATGAAAGTTTGATATGCCCGTGTATCCACCAGTGGGCAAAGTCTGGATATTCAAATCGATAAACTCAAAGCCTATGGCTGTGAAAAAATATTTACCGAAAAGAAAAGCGGTGCCAGTAAACAGGGAAGAATAGCCCTAAATGAAGCGCTGGATTTTATTCGTGAAAGTGATGAATTGGTTGTTACCCGCTTGGATAGGCTGGCGCGTAGTGTTCGTGACCTAACCAATATCACCAGTGACCTGCAAACCAAACAGGTTAGTTTTGTGGTGCTTGATCAGCAGATTGACACCACCACACCGACTGGAAAACTGCTTTTCCATGTGCTGTCGGCCATTTGAGAATTTGAGCGCGAACTCATCAATGAGCGTATCAGGGACGGTATCAACAAGGCCAAAAATGCCGGTGTGAAATTTTGACCCAAAAACAAGCTAACACCGGAACAACTTACTCAGCTGCGTATCGAATTTGCTGAAACCAGCCCTGATTGAAGGCTGGCTTTGGCTCAAAAATATGGCATAGGGAAGACAACGCTGTATAGGCTCGCAAAGTGTTAATTTTTTATGCAGCGAACAGATTCTGCACTGCCTCTTGCGCTCTCCGATAAATGCTCTTCATCGAAGCTATTCGTTGTAATGTGAAGATGTAAAGCGTAATTATTACTAGCGGTACTACTCCAAAGATAAACAAAATCAGCTTGTCCAGACCTACTCCCGTCTAGATAATGTCTGTGCTTAGCTGATGGAATTCTCAAAAAATTATCATAAGCATCTTGAACGCTATCAACACGATCTTCATTAGTTAAATTTATTGTTTCATTTGCCAGTTCCTGAAAACTTGGTACTCGGTAACCTGATGGACAAATTGATGTTCCATCTGGGTTAGACCAACTATTTTCTCTTAGTGAGCCGTTTGTATCTGCTTGTAACGCCCAATCGCCTGAATACAATAAAGGGGAAGGAGGCGCTTCAATAAATTCACTACCTGCATTTAAAATGCTAATCGCCTGTTCAATCGTTGTTTGACTGTTCAGTTTTTGATGTCCATCCGTTTGTCTTCCCCATTGATAATAATCTCCAAAACACTCGGTATCTCTATAGTTTTGACAAGCACGACTTGCGCCAAGGTTCCGATCTAGCCAAACTTTTCCAGTGTGAGGTGAGGTAATAGGCTTGTATATAAATCCATTATGAAAAACTTCATTTGCAGAAGCTTCTCTGATACAGCGGACAGGATAGCCATCCCCTATATATTGCTTTGCTATGAAATTGACATTACTGTCAAATCTTAAAAAATCTGTTGTACCATTACTGGTTATGGGAGTGGAGTTAGTAGCTAACCAGCCATTTTGAGAGGCGTAACCTATCGTCTCAGGGCTAGAGTACAACCTGACACCAGCACTTGGTATTTTTAAAAAGCTATCAAATGCATCAACTTGATTATCTACACCTCTGTCCACTGTCTCAGCTTTTATTTCATCTACCGTTGGCACTCTAAAACCAACTGGGCATATAGCGCTACCATCTGTTTTTCTCCAGTTTGAACGCCTAATATCACCATTCTTATCTATATAGTTTCCATACTCATCTATGTCTGTCCAAATATATCGTCTAATAAAATCATCGTGCCCGATATTTGTTACATCTGTAGCTAACGTAGAAGTCACATCACTGTCTTTTTTCTCATGTCCGTCCGTTAATCTTCCCCATTGATAATAATCTCCATAACACTGTTCATCATCAAGGCTTTGGCATACACGAGTAGCTCCAAGGTTTCTATCCAACCAAACACGTTCCGTGGTAGGTGATACAACAGACTTGTAACTAAACCCATTATGAGTAATGGTTCCGGCAGCAACTGGCGTACTAGTCGCTTCATTGCTGGGAGTGCTTTCCTTGTTATCTTTTAAAGCCGTAACCACAAAATAATATTTTGTGCCGTTGGTTAGATTCTGAATAACAGTGCTTGTGCCTGATGTTACATCTACACTGTTATAGCCAGATAGCACCCCATAGTAAGCCACATCATTTACAGATGAAAAGCTGTCTGTTGCATAGTGAATACGATGCTGACTTTCAGAAGATGTCCAATTTAGAGAAACTTGCTCATTGCCAGAGGTAGCGGTTAAACTCGAAGGAGCATCAGGGGTTGTTAAATCAGGCGAATAATTTACAACAGGTGAGTCATGCTGCACTCCATATGACGCTGCTGGAACGACTTGGTATGAATAAGCACTTTCGGGATTAGCCAATTCATCAAGATAGCTGTAGCTTTCACTATCATCTGATGAAATATTCGTGATCAAAACTCCATTTCTGTAAACCCAATACTCTGTTGACCCTGTTACTTTAGACCAAGATAAGAGAACACCATTTGATGCCCTTGATACAGAAAGAGACGGGCTTCCTTCAGGGGGGTAATAGCTAATTTCATAATCAATCGTTTGACGTATAGCTTTACCAAATAAACTCCATGCGATAAACCGAACTCGATATTTTCCAGCATTTAATTTACTTGGGTCAGGAATATGCAAAGTTGCTTCTGTTTTTCCTGTTGCCGCAAAATTGCCAGATAAATAGCTCTCACCACGCACTTCTATTGCGTCTGTATCGACCACTTCCCAAGTGTACCCCTCGTGATAACTTTTATTTCCTGAAACAAAATAATTAACACCAGGTATTGAGCGAGCTGTCAATTTGAAAGGTCTGTCATCACTACCCAAGTACCCTTGATTATTGAAAGTATCAAGATTAAGTTCTGGCAATGATAATAGTGGTAAATCCCCTAACTCAATTTTTTTACGATCATCCCTGCCACAAATAAATCGGTAAACTTCCCCTTCTTTTTTACAGTTTGGATAACTTAGTCCCGCTATTTTTTCTTCTTCTGCATCAGTATCGTAATAAATCAAACCAAGATCAGCTCTAAAGCGCGCTTGTCCCTTGATACCCATGCCTGTGGCTAACTTCCCGTCAGTATCTTTTGCATGAAATGTATAATTCACATCACCAAATGAGTCGATTGCATTATCTACGTTATCAATCGTAATTGCTCCTTCAGCAGAAGCATCAGCACTGGCTTTTGCATACACGCCTAAATTGACACTACCAACCGCACCTAGCAAACGATTGACTGAAAAATCAATTTCAGGATAAACCCATAAAATAACTTCCAGATTTCCTTGCCCGACAACATGGCCTTTGATTTGTAACTTGTTTTTTGTTGTCGTACGACAAGAAGTCATGGAAAATCCACCAGAAAGACTTTCGCCGCATTCTACTTGATCTAGGTTATAGCCTAACACGCCTGTAAACGTATCCGAGCGCTCGAAATCAAAAACAATCTTAGCATCTGATTTTAATGATCCATTGATTTCCAGCTCAAGGTAGAGAGCCGTTGAGCCTAAAATAACAACTGGCGGGGCTGCTGAGGCAACTTTTACAAACTTCTTGGAGAATACCTTTTTTCGTGGAAAGGTTTTCTTAATATCAACCAATTCAAAATTAGCCCCACCTGTTACATCCAAGTCCAAAGACATATCACCTTCTTTTGCCTCTATTTTAAATAGAGCTTCTATCTCATCAATATTCTTAATATTTCTGATCTTTGCTTGAATTTTTGGTGTAAATATCGCACTGCCAACTACATGAACATAGCCTTTACAGTTTGCGTCTGAACCATCTGTTTCGCATTGACTGTTCGTAGAAGGTTTTTTGATATTGCTAGCACTAACCAATTCATCAAGCGAAGATTTATAACGGTTTAGAATACTTTGCAATTTCCCAATATCATCATCAGTGATTTCATCAATCGTCTTATTTGCAAGAAATACAAGAAAGTTATTATATCGTGCTTGTTTCAATTGCTCTGATACGTCATTAACTGCATCAATTTCATACTGCAATAGAGAATCGAGACCTTCAATTACATCTCTCAATGGTTTCTTTTTCAAAGTCGTATCATTTTTATAGATTGTCTGGATTTCACCAATAGCATCCAACAATGCTGAACCTTGAGTTAAAACTTCAAGTCCAGCAATTTTTGGGTTGTTGTTTTGATCAATATAAAAAAGTGTGTCAATAGGCGTAGATAAATTGAGGCATGTTGTATTCTCATCTTCTATACAGCTTTCTGCTGCCTGCTTGGTCAAAATTAGTAAATTAAATTTAGATTTCGCTTCGTCCTCAGGTAAGTTAATGCAGGAGGTGACATCGCTACCACTTTTGCAGGAATTAACAACATAGCGTAATTCGTATGCAGTATCTGATACATAATCAGGAGTAACATTGCTTTGATCCCACGTGAAAACAATCTTTCCATTGCTATCTGCTTTTATGGGAAGTGATTCCTTAGGAGTAAAACCAAGTGTTCCAAACTTTGGATGCCAAACAGAAAACCCAGTTAGATAGACATCATAACCGGGTTTATTAACAAGCTCTGTTGTCACAACAAACTTTGGGCTTGTTTGACCAATGTGAATAAAGGAGCTTTCAGCATTTTGTACAATTAATGCACCACTTCGTTCTTCCTTGATTTTATCAACATATGCCAGAGCTGATTGAGCACTCAGCAATAGGAAAGCCGAAATTAAACTACGAACATGAGAATTCAATTTTCTGCCCTCCTAGCTTATTTCGATAAATCAATGGTTGTATCAACCGATATACGGTCGTACATATCACGAAGGCTAGCTTGTCTAAATTCAGCTTTATTGCCAGAACCAATACTTGTAATTTTGATTATGAATCCATTTTCATCATCGTATAATATATCCCCAATTCGAATATCATCTGCTGGGTCCAGGTCAATATAATCCTCAAGAAATGAATCATAAACATTAGTTTTTATATTACTCTGATAAAGAATTCTCACGCCGTTCTTCACTGCTGCATCAATATCACTTGTTTTTGCAGTAAAAGCATCTGAAATAGATTGCTCATTGCTATTTGAAGCAATAATTTTGATACTGTACTCAGTATCTTTCTTAAGCCCTTTTAGCGTAACTCCTGTAGATGTAATGCTGGCTACATTCTCAGTAGTCGCATCTGGCGTAAAATCAGTAGCTCCTTCCTTTGCATGAGCTGAATAAGTAATACCGCTCTCCAATATTTCAGAAAATTGAGAGGGTTTCCAGTCAACACTGATCTCACTTGTGCTTGATGAACTGGCAGAAGTGATTACTGGAACATGGAGCACGCCTGTTGGCACAACTATAGTGTCCTCGGTATTATCTGATCCACCTGTATCTGATGGTGATGACGAGCCTCCGCTGCCACCACAACTAGCTAATAGCAAAGCAGATAAAAGCACGATTCCAACTGATAATTTATTCATTTCCATAGTGTTTTTCTTAAAAATTAAATAGCAATTTCAGTATATCGATTCAGATAAAAAAGCAAGTATTATTGCTCCACTGAATAAACGTGAACCTTAACGCCTTCTGTATAGGGGTTGCAGTTACAATCATCACTGAACGGACTTGTTGTACCTTGATAACCACGTTCGACAAATACGACCTTGCCATTTGACGCTTGACCAAGAAGTGTTGCTGAGGTTGTCGAATTCTCAGGTAGTGGGGTGGGTTGAACGTATTCTTGTTCATTATTTGTTGAAGATATTTCGCAACCGCTAGTCCATGATTTACTTGCTAATGTGTAAGTGTAATTACCAACACAAATAGCGTCGTCATTTTTAGGAAATGTTGCCGTTCTATGTTGCCCACCCGATTTAGGTTCAGGGTAGTCAGCTACTCGCTCGATATTAGTAGTTGCAGGATCGTACAGTTCTACACGCCGCGTTGCGCTCTCAGGTGTGATTTCTGCTGTTCCATCCCAGCCTCCGACTAATAGTATTTTTCCGTCAGGCAATGTATAGGCATCAATATTAGACCGAGGCATGGCAAGCGCAGTGTCTAAAACTTGATAGGATAAAGAATTAGTATCAAACGAAAGAATAGTTCCTAAACCATACAGGCCATTATTGAATCCGAAGAATTTATAACCACCATTATCAAGTACCGCACTTGCCTGAATGTTTGCATAAAATGGTGTTCTGTTATTACCACCATGATCAGTATCGGTAATTTCAACAGTGGATGTTGGGTAAGTTTCGATGGCATTTGTACTTAAATCTAAGATAAATGTACTGACCACATATTGGTAACCACCATATATTAGGTATCGGTTGTCGGTTAATTTTCTAATAATTGCATCATTTCCAATGCCCTGACCGACTTGGGAACCAAAGCCATGGCCATTTTCAGCATATATACTGAAATCCATTTGGGAGTTGGTATCTAAATCAATCACATAGATTTTGTCCGTAAATGCTAAATGTCCATTATGTTGAGCGCCTGTTGGCCAGCCTCTCATGCCCCCAGCCAGTATAACGCGATTCTGGTCAAGCAGGATATTTCCAGATTCATAACCGTAAGGCAGTGAAAATGAATTGATAAGCGTCAATTTGTTCGTTTGCTCGCTACCGCTTCCTGAACCATTTTCTTGTCCATTACTACTACCTGAACCAGAAGGGTCTGTTGCGGTTCCGCTGCCACCTGAACCACCTCCGCAGCCCGCAATCAGTGCAAGTAACAAGACAAACACTGTGTTCCTGAAAAAATTTAGGTGTTGTCCTAGATGCCAAGTCATATGCTTACCTTTCGTATTGCGTTCTGATTATGTCTCGAATTTCGAGACATTCTACGTTGTCTCTATTCTGGAGACAAGATGCGAAAAACAATCTACTCAAAAGAAAGCCGCGCCCTGTCAAAATGGCTTATCAACCAACGCAAGCAAGCTGGTCTAACTCAACGTGAGTTTGCCAAGCTTCTGGGCATCCACCATTCTATAATAGGAAAGATTGAGAAAGGAGAAAGGCGTATTGATGTCGTCGAATTCATCAAGTACTGCGAAGCTCTGGAATCTGATCCACATGCAGCTCTTGATGAGGTGAAAAAATCAATGCGTGGGAAAAGGCATTCTTTAAGGCCTTAGTACCAGTGTCGTCACAGGGCATGATCCTCTGATGTCATTGTTATGGCATCAAACTATACTGGTTTCCTGAGCAGGGGATCAATCCGCAAAATTTGCGATATAAGCGGACTTAAGGGGAGATAAGACCAAAATTCAATGCTTTGAATACGGCTTGTGAATTGCTGCGAGCGCCTAACTTGTCTCTGACAGACTTGATCTGATCGGACACAGTGCTGGTATCAGTTCCTATTTTTCCGGCAACTTCTCTGGCTGATTTACAGCCTGCAACCATCCAGCACAGCACTTCTTTTTCGCGGGGTGCATATTCCACTCCAAGATGAACACCTTCTCCAATTGAAAATGATCACCCCCTGCGATTAAACGTGATCAGTCTCT
>MDLC01000049.1 GCA_001723645.1 Candidatus Endobugula sertula
TGCGGACAGTAATAGGTTTTATTATAAAATTCAATAGCTTATTTAAAAATCTAAAAATCATTCGCTACAGGTATATTTTTCAGCAGAGGACTTAAACGTGTTAAGCTGAATATGTTGGTGGAAAAGAGTCCCGATACCAAAACCAGAGTACCTAACCGCCGTGTTTAAACCGGCATAGAATCCTGATTGCTCTTGCTTAACACTCATCAAAGCAGATGCAGTCACATCAGAATTCACTAAGCTAACAAAAAATCCCAACATTGCAATAGTCATTAATAATAGCAAGTCATTATCCAGACTAAACAAATAAGCACTGGTTAATGCAGACAATGCTGCACCGGTTGCCGATAACTGATACAGAAATTTACGATTTTTGCATTTAATAATTGGAATAGATAGCACCTGAGAACTAACCAAGGGAATAGCAATAATAAGACAAAAAATAGCTGTTTGAAGATCATCAAACTGGAAAACAACGCGGCCAATAATAGGCATATAAAATAGCATTGCCCAGTAGCCAACTTCATATAAAAAACCTGTAACTGAAAAGCGTCCAAAGCAGGTGCGGCAACTTTTCACCCAAGCATTATTACTCCAGGCTGAATAGGTGTCCAGCACTGCTGTATATACTAGAAAAATAGCAACAAGACATAGGCCATAAACGATATAAGATGCTGTTTCACTATAACTAATCAATAACACAATAAGTGATAAAACAATACCAAACAAAAACCAGGGTAAAAAGGTTTCATTTTGAGTGCCTGACTTTACGGGCTTATTACTTGATAAGAAACTCACAGCTACGGTTGCCAATAAAGTGATAGGAATATTAATGTAAAATACCCAACGCCAGGACGCGATTTCTGCAAGCAAGGTTGTGACTAAAGGTCCCACAACATTACCAATGGCAATATAAATACTAAACATAGCCATAGGTAACATGACTTTTCTACCAGGAAATTCAGTGCGAATAAAAGCTAGGCATGAAATCAGCACCATAGATGCGGCAAGTCCTTGCATGGCTCTAAAGATAATAAGGTGCGTACTGCTCATGCTTAAGGCACATAAAACAGAGGCCAGAGCAAACAGTACAGCACTTATCACTAATGCATAGCGATAACCAATTCGACTAACGATAACCCCCGATGCGATAAAAAAACCCGCAAACAGTATATTATAAACATTACTGGCTAATATAAACTCTGAATTTTTCATAACTAAATCATCCATAACCATCGGGGATAAAATCCCCATCATGGTAATATCCAGAGGCAGCACAATAACTTGTGCCGAAAGCATTAGGAGAATGATATAGTGCCGCATTTTATTGCTTCGCTTATCTTAGCAGGCAAAATTAATATTGGATTATTGAGAGTGCTGCTTTTACACAAAGCCTGTTCGGCCCAGGTATTAATAAAATCTTCTTCAGATAAAGACATCATTTGTGTGACCTTTAAATAAGCTTCTCGGATCACCTCCCTTCGCTCCAAGCGCTCATTATAGTAGTTACGTAGCATCATTGGTGTTAAGCCGTACTCATTCCATAACAAGTAAAATAAACAGGCATCTTCCAATGCTTGGCTAACCCCCTGGCCACTACCCGACGTCATGGGGCAAAGTGCATCGCCTAAAACAGGGTAATTTCTATTAATACACGACATCAAGGGTACGGCTGCTACACTCATTTCTGGACGAACAGAAATATTCTGATTGTACAGCGAATCAATATGTTCTCTAACACAGGCAGGAAAAGTCGAAAACTTTTCCTGCAATATCTTCTTGGGATCAATAAAGCGTGTTTTTGAAGGTAAAAATAACGAATAACGAAAGTAGAGCTGATTATTGGGAAGGGGCATATAGCCTGCTCTAACCTGATCACCAAGATATTCTTGTCCTATTGAAGCATGGGGTAGAAAGGTTTCGGACACGCCAATAAAATTATAAACACCTGCATAGAATGGCATCTCAACATACCTTTGTTCTTCAGTATTAATACCTGAACATAAAAATACCGATGCATCACTCTCCTGATTTAACAGTGCTTGATAATCCATATCCTTACTAAAAACATAGTTGACTGGCAGATGGCTCTGCTCAATATAATCATATAACTTACCCATCAGTACAGCACGGTTAACCACCATAGGATAATAGCCACTCTGTTCAAGTGTTGCCTGTAAGTCTTTAGTACTGAGCAGTTCTCCTGTCCTTTTATAAGTATCCACTGCCGTTAGTGCCGTACCGATATCACCTTCTTTCCATTCAGGAAATAATGAACGAATAATTTTAACACCATTAGGCCATAATACAAAACCTGCACCACTGGATCTAATCATTTTTTCCGTAAGACGATCAATAACGGTAACTGGTTTATGTCGCGCAATCAGCATCGCTATAGCAGTGCCAGCGATACCCCCACCGATCACTGTATATGTCATTACTCTGTACTCTCCAGTGCTTCTAGTACTGAAGATTTGGTTTTATAATATTGCAGATCAAGCTTACCATTCTGCAATAATCTGGGAGCTGAGTAGCACTTTACATCAAGAGCCTCACTATCAATACTACAATACAAATCAGCCACAATATCATTATACCGTTCTGACTCTCTGGCAAAACAAATCACTCGTAGAGTAGTCTGGTGATCCAACTCTACTGTGACAATACGAAAAAATACAGTGTCGTATTGTTTTCCTAGTTTATTTAGTTGTGTATTTAAACGGTCAATTAACTGGTTATCTTCAATATTTTTATAACCACGATCCTGGATAAAAAATTGATTACGACTCACAACACTAGCTACATCACCTGTATGATAGTTTTTGCCAAAATAGCTGAGTCTGTTATTTGCCACATAAGCAGAGTTGAAAGTATTAACAGTAGCAAGAACATTCAGCCCTCCCGAATCTCGCACCTGCAATTGGATATAGTTTTTTATAGGCTGGTATACTGCTTGCCCGTTTTGAAAACCAATACCTTCTGCTAAAGGGCCCACCTCTGCTGCCCCATAAGCCCAACGAACCTTACAGCCAAATATTTTCGATAAAGTTAAGGTATCAGTTTCCAGTATTGGCTCTCCTCCTAGATTAATCTCCCCTAGCAATGGCATACAACCATGATCGTCACTAGACAAAGCATAATTGATTAGCAATGAAGGATAAGTAAAAATAACGGCTTGAATATCACTGGAACTTAATTGTGCAATCGCTTTTTCCAAGCTCCCTCCAATAATATAGGGAGATTCTAAATGTAGTGCTAACATTAAAAACTGTACCGAACCTAAGCCTGTCAGTGGTGTGGTAGTGTAATGAACACCTCTGGGATATAGTAACGTAAAAGTTTCCACCATCTGCGTTAATGTTTTCACATCGTGGAATATCATTTTCGGAATTCCGGTTGAGCCAGAGGTAAAAAAATAAACACCACCAAAAGTAATCACAGCCGTATGGTTATCGATATTATTAGCCTGTGTTTGTTCAATATACAGCTCATTATATATTATCTACTGATAATAATTTAACCTTAACAATACTCATATGGCACTGAGATATTTCATTGCGCTGCTCAGTTGTTAATGCCTGCCATTCACTAGCAAAACAAAAAGCATACTCTAGTTCCAATGCTGCCAACATAGTGATGTATAAACCTATTGCTGACTCATTATCATCGATAATCAAACCTTGTTCACAATGGAGCATTTCACTAAGCACAGCTGCCAGTTCGACACATCGTTTCCGTAAATCAGGATAAGTAAACTGATTATCTGCGATATTATTATCGTTACTCAATATTATGTTATTCATCACCTACACAAAAATATCCTCAATAAAGTCCAGTTTTTTACAATTAGCAATATGGCGATCATCGCAGTTAAAGCCATGTCCACCTGATGCAATATCAACAATATCGATAGGTTGTATATTTGAAGCTTGATTGCTTATGACCCATTCTAATATCTTTTTTCTTGGCGTAATAGTGTCATGTTGACCAGAAAAAATAAGTATTGGAGCAAAGCAGTTGCTTTTAGTAAATAAAGAGAGGCTCGCGTCACTTTTTTCAACACCCTTCCATTCGTACTGGTCTTGTTTATCCAAAAGTCCAGCTGGTTGATTTTCCAGTACTGATTGCAGATGCAAAAAAGGAGAGTTTAATATCATACCATCAATACAGCCACCATCCCGATAATAAGAAATAGCAGCTATAGCACCCGCACTATTAGTCTCTAAAATTAATTTTTCATCTTCTTGTTTTACCGAGCATATATACTCTATAGCCTGTTTTATCCATTGCCGCTGTCGTTTATATTTGTCACGTATTCCTTTCCGGTGCCACTGAGGCCCATATTCACCACCACCAGGCATAAGTAGCACATAACAATTAATAGCAATGCCTTTATTATTTGTTGTGTTCACCCATGGGTGATCAAGCAAGCTGACTGGCCGCCCGTAGGAACCATAAAAATACAAAACCGATATATTTTTTTCTTCAGTGGTTGAGCTTGCAGACGATACTATCGTAAAATCTCTTAACTGTATGATTCTTGTATTGGAAGGATATGCATGCTCTTGATATGTTATGTCTTTAGTAGCACCATTAAACACTATCACTGAAGGAATAGCACTTCCCTTTTTCATCCCCTGTATTTTTAAGGTTTCTCCATGACACGTTAATTTATGCGTATAAAACCTATTCTCAATATGTTCGAGATTACATTCCACGCCCTTTAAAGTATATAGCATACTTCCTTGTTCAGTGACTTGTACAAGGAAAACACAAACCTCATTATTTACACCAAAATAGTAACTTGGTACAGTATCATCGTGATGTACAAAAGCACTTCGATTAACCCTTCCATCATTGTCAATTTTTAGAATAGAAGCCATATCCTGATATCTACTGGTCTCTATTGCCACAACATAATCAGCTTTAGGATTTTTAATAAGCCTCACTTTATAAAGATCAGTACATAATATTTCTGACTATTGATAGCTATGAAGGTTCTGCAGATCTATCAGTTTATAGACGATTTTATATTCCTGATCAAACCATTCACAGACACAAACCAAAGTGTGTTTAATTGGGTCTTCAGATAAATCCAGAACGCCTTTTTGATATAAAATCAAAGGGGTGGTTTTGGCTAATTGTTTAGCACTAGTCATGTCCACAACGGCAATTGCTGTATGGAGTCAGCCAGGATAATAGAAGCGCAATAATAGACTATTCTCTTGTGGATAGTCTTTCAGCGAAATTTTATGGAAATTTTTTTCAACATGATTCCCCATGGGTAATTCATATTGAAAACCACCATTACTTAGGCTAAACCCAACAATATCTATTTTGTTGGCATTGCCATCTACGCCAACACGAATGTACTCGCCTTGTCTATTTAGCTGCCACTGCTGATTATTCATCTAAAAAACTCTCTAGCTCGCCATTTCAACTAAAGATTTGAGCATTCTTTCAGCATTATTGTATTTAACCCAATTATGAAAGTGGTATGGCTGAGAAGAGATAGCATTCAGTGATGATGTAGTATTGATAATCTCGTCTTCGCTAACAGAATAGATGTTTTCCTCATGATAAATATCATACTCTTCACAGAGAAACTTGAAAAAAGTCCGCATAATTTCTCTTTTATGAACAGGTGATTCATCAAATTCAGTGAGTATGCTTTTAACTCCACTCATAATAAAATCAATATCCACGATATCACTACGCTCATTATAAATATGCCAGGATAAATTTTGTAAATATTTATCTGCATGAACATAACGATACAATAAATCATTATTATCTTTTCGCCCAAAACGAAAATTTACCGACATTCCTGTATCGATATAACTAAAATGGTGCCACATCATCATAGGGAAGTAGAGAGCGTCGCCTGGCTTAAGGTTTACAATATATCCATTATTCATTGCAACAAAGTGTTTTAGCTGTTCATCGTCAAGTTGTTCAAGGTTAACCCAACTTTGGTTTAATACAGGAAACAGGCCATTACCTGAACTAGGTTCAAACAAAATACCCCGCTTACGACCGGATACTTGATATAAAATAACATGACGGTGATCACCGTCGAAATGAAGCTGAGCCTTATTACCCGCATTGGCAACAAACAAATTTGACGTAACTTCGTCAGAAAAATTATCAGTTACTATCTTAGGGATACCGATTTTATCGATAATATTTTTTGGCGTATTATATTCCCTGACGCATAAGGTCGTGTCAGGATGTTCAGTAATGTAATCCATATAAGAACATAGAGAAACAACTTTACTTTCTTGGATAAAGGTATTTTCACTTGCAAAGTGACTGGAATATTCATTCATGATTTCCACTTTAATATTTTGGTACAAACTACTTTCTGTAAGGTCAATCTCTATAGAAGACTCCAATAAATCTTCAATCAAAACTGGTCTTTTATTACTATACGCATATAAGAAATCATCTGTATTTTTAGCTGATATTTTCTCGACAAGCTTCATGATCAACCTCCTCATTAAAAATTAGATAGGGGCCTTAATAAAGCACTCCCGATTGCGATGCTTAAATGATATTGTCTGGATCAACGTCTGGACCAGGATAGTACCAGTCACGACCAAAAACGACAGAGCCAGTACCATCAATAGACATATTGTCATTAGCAACATTTGACTGTTGATTTTGCAAGAAAGCACGTACGTCTGCAGCACTAACAGACGTACCTCGATAACCTGCTATCCTCTCCAGATCTTCTAGAGAGGAAATAGCAGAAATTTCTTTCGCCGATAAGCTTGCTAATAATCGTGAAATTGTATTCATAACAGTTTCATCGTATTGATTAAGAAAATAAACATCTTGGTTTTGCACAACTATAGATCACTAAACATAATACATTTAGTGATCTACAACTGAAGTGCCCAGTTTCAATAATATCAATAACATAACCAAACGACACACTGAGTCTCAGCGTTTAAGAATTTTTTATACTGGATATCTAAAAGACCAGAGTAAATGGGGGTCTTTAATGCCTTTAAGCAATTTACTACTCGTTTTCACTTTAAGGTATGAAGGTCCAATCCAGCTTCTAGCGCCATATTCACTTTTAAATATTAAACGTCGACCTTCCTCTACATAACCACCTTTATGAAAACCACTTGCATCAAAAATAACAACAGTTCCAGACTTTCCTGCAAACCGGAACCATTTCTCTGCTGGAACATGGTTAAGCATGACACTATCTGCCACACGAGAAGCAAGGTTTTCTTCCACTACCACTTTGGCAGGGTCCAGTTCTTCATATTCACCACCACAATGACTACCCTGTAAAAACCAGAATTCACCATTGCAACTGTTAACATCTTCAATAAAGAAAAATACTTTCAACAATGGCATAAGGTCTGGGGTATAGTTCATATTCCAATCCTGAACATGATCTCTATGCCACATTTGCGAGGATTTTATTTTCTCTGATGGTAGGTTAAGCCAAATATTAAAATCCATTAACCATGAGTACTGCTGATAATAAGCATTAATCAAACTCATTAAACTTTTGTTGGAAACTAAAGGCCAAAAGCTGGAACTTTGTGCTAGAGACACACACTGATGCCTCAATAATTTGTACCAAAAGTCCTTACGATCTTTAGAGGGGTTAGGGTCTCTACCCCATGATATAGCTTGATCTGACTCAGCCAAACGTACAGATGATTTAACTATCGACTACCAAGATTGTGTCGAAATTCCCAAGTCATTGACGTGAAAAGAAATGGCACCTTTGTTTTTTAAATCCTCAAGCAATGGCTGAAATTCACTACTTAGAATCTCCTTATTTAAGGAATAACAAAGTGAAGATACTTTATCCTGAACACCAGCAATGATTGACTTTTTTTCTTAAATGACGGCTCTCTAATTACTTTCATATTTATTAACCTATAATTTAATATCGTGAATTCAATTTTTCTGTTTTCATCCAGCGAACCTTTAACATGAGTTGCTTGCAGGATATGAGAGTAGTGAAAGGTATCCACACAGTCCCTTAGTGAAAGATGCGTTTGGCCAGCCTTATGGCTGATATGGCTTATTACCAAACATTGTCGTTGAAGCCCCTAATAGCATTATTTATTAAATAAGTAGCGTGGGGCGCCATCTTCAATAGCATTTTTATGGCACATAGCAAATTGGCACAATAGTTGTTATTAAAACTGCTAAAATTGCACAAAGGTATAATTCATTGTCCCTTACTCTCAATGGGTATGGGGGGGGGGGGGGGGGGGGGGGGGGGTTATACAACTCAGCTTCACTCTATATATCAGGTGAGCGCTTGGCATAAAATACAACATTTATCAAAACACAGTTTACAATACACGCCATATGCTTGTTACGTGAAGCGGTAATGCTCTCCTTGTGTTTAGGATCAAATTTCAACCCCAAATTCATAACGATTAATGAAAATACCAATAATAATATCGTGCATTTTTTCTAGCTTGGAAAAGCAAATGGTTTTTCTTGCTAACCGCTTAATTTTGGTCCGTAACGTTAGATGCTTACGTTCAATTTTCTGTGTGTTGCTCTTTCCAACTCCATAATTTTTGCCGGTAAATGACCTTCATAGGCACCCCAATCATTAGATAACTCCACATCCCATCAGCTTCAACACATCCAAGTTTTACTTCGATATTTTCATAGACTATTACACAGAACGTTAACATTACTTTTAATGTGCATACTAACCACTATAAGGTTTTTAAATATTCAATCAGTGCCCAAGCACCTTCCTTATCATCAGACCAATTCAGTTTATAGGTGATTCCATCTTCTTTTATATCGGTATCATGCCCAACAGAACTAAAGGTAGCGAAGCTAGTGGTATCAAATAAATAACCTTTATCATTTAGGCTGCCCTCCCCTTCCTGCCAAGCAAAGCCCAACATTTTCTGATCATAGGTTAAACGACTTTTAATAAATGTCTCTGGTCGCTCATCAGGCACCAGTAGATGGTACATAGTAGGCACTGAACCATTATGCAAATAAGGTGCTTGAGCCCAAATACCACTTAAAGGGCGTGCGTTATAGCCATGATGATTATCGTTAGGCGACATAATTAGCTGTTTCTTCCCCTTGAGCGAAACACTTTCATATTCAGCACAAGGCTTAAAGGGCCCAGTACCTATATTCACCACTGTTTCAGGAGAGCATGCTTTATAAAACTTATCCACCCCTCCTTTACGAATCAGCCAGTTCACCACATAGCTACGATCTAAATTAACATTTAAGTTACTATATATTTTTCCATTACGAGGCTGATGACATTGAGCACAGTGCTCAGCAAATAAAGCTTCGCCTTTTTTGGCCAAATCAATATTTACATCGAAAGGATAAACGCTTGCAGGTAAACCATCGAGTAATTCAACACCAAAAGCGGCAACACGAATATCGTTATCTTTGAGACCTAAAGTCAACTGAGCAGCCAGATTACGATACATAGGAATGGGGATATTACCATTCCATTGTCCACCGCCATTGATCAAACGCTGATGTGCATTATCCCACTGAACCTTACGCTTATCCTGTTCCCACACAGACATAAAATCAGTGATGCCTGGTGATGTAGGTAGAATAAAATTAGCGAATAAGCCACCCCAAAAGCTCTTCTTAACATCGATATAACTGTTCACCGCGCTAATACCTGTTGCATCGGCCATGCCTGGAAATCCTTCCAAAGAACGTTCCTGAAAACCTTTGTAGTTTTTATTAAGTAACGCTGCATAACCATGGTATTCATCCTCAGCACGATTAGCGAAAAAAGGAATAACCTGACTCGACTGCTGTTTAAACAGCTTGATCTGCTGTTTTTCATACTCTGTATTAAAATCTACCCATGAGTTCTTATACGCTTTATAAAAGAAATTGGGGCTTGTTGCCTGAGCTTTACCCAAAGCGGTCAAAAAACCATCAATCCATAGTTGGTTCTTCTTATCTGGATCAGTTTCCGACCCTACCATTTTTTGTAACGTTTGGAACACCCTCACTCGGTATGAAACGATATTAAACTCTGTATTAACCCCACCATCAATATAGATGATTTCACCCGCATCAGAGTACACACGCCCAATATGACAAGCGGCACAAGTAAACGATGTGTAATCAATATTGGATAAAGGCTTTTTACGAGTAAAGGCACTAATACCAATGCCTCTAGGCATTGGGTAACCTACTTGGCGGGTATCATAAAATAGGCCAATCACGTCTAAAAAATTTTCCTCACTACCCCATAATTCAGGTGCAATCACGGGTAATAAACGTAAAATAATATAAGGCACCCCATCAGTTTCACTAAATGCGAAATCGGCAAACCAATCATAAGCGGCTTGATGTTGACTAATATACTCAGATTTTTTTTGGTTTTTCTGCTGTTGATAGAATCTCCAATCAATCGGAGTCTCTTTAACAAATGCAGGGGGCTTCGGGGCTTCTAACGAAGGCTCCGAACAAGCGACAAGAAATATGGCAATAAAGCTGGTAATGATAAGCTGAGGTTTCATAACTCACTTTCCTTCATCTAGCTCAGCAATCAAGTATATATACATCGTTTATGCATTATGCAGATTGCTAAGATTTATTATTATTTGTTTTATTGTAAGGAGTATACAATGACCTGTATATAAAAAATATTGGTTTATAAGACAACAAAATCAAGGAAATGAGAAGTAGCACCATTTATGAGTCAGATATTAGTATGAACGGCAAAGGAGAGCATCACCTACAAAGAAATTCCAAATAGGATGACTAGACCTTAACGGTATACTCTGGCAAAGCATTCAACAGCACTTTCCCATAGCGCTTAGTCACCAAACGTTTATCGAGAATGGATATCTTCCCCGTATCAGCCTCTTTTCTCAGTAAACGTCCACAGGATTGCACCAATTTTATAGAAGCATCCGGCACCGAGATTTCCATAAAAGGATTACCTCCTTTCGCTTCAACCCATTCAGCAAGAGATGCTTCCACCGGGTCATCAGGAACAGAAAATGGCAGCTTAGCAATAACCACATGTGTACAATAACTCCCAGGAAGGTCAACACCTTCCGCAAAACTGGCCAACCCAAATAAAATACTGCCTTTACCATTATCTATCAGGCTTTTATGCTGGTTTAACATTTCTTGTTTACTATGATCACCCTGCAATAAAATTTCATCTTGCCAACTGGAAGGTAGGCCCGTGTACACATCCAGCATTTGTCGGCGCGAAGAAAACAACACTAGACTACCTTGAGACGGATCAAGCAACTCGGGCAAATGATCAATGATCGTTTGCGTATGCAAAATCGAATTATTGGCTTCAACAGCAAAAGCAGGAATCTGTAAGGTTGCCCGCGAAAAATCCAATGGGCTTGGCATCACATTATAAGAATGATCTGCAGCCGTGCCTGCTCTCATCATAAATCGATCAAATTTTCCTAAAGCCGTTAAGGTTGCGGAGGTAACAACCGCCCCGTAACACTGATCCCACAATCGACTAACTAAAGTGTGTGATGCCAGTATGGGGCTTGAACACACTTCAAAATCAATACTGCCATTAAATTCCACAAACGTTATCCATCGTGCAAGAGGAATATTATGACTCGCTTCATTATTCTTACTATGAATGACACAATAGCTACGCCATAACTGCCGATTAGCCTCTGCCCTAGCCTGCCAGTTACCAACTACTGACAACCAAGCTTCCAAATCGACACGAGGCACCACACAATAGCCATCTTCCAAGCTGGATTGTATCTCAGTGATGACTTTACCAATTAAAGCAGTCAGTCTGTCAAACTGTTGATACAACAAGTCTGCTTGCTGTGCCAATATATCGTCCACCACACCCTGTTCGAAGCGATAACGCTGGATACTTTTCTCCCACTGCTTATCTACCTCCAACAAAGATTGTTCATCAAATAAACGCTGACAGTAAGGGTATAAAATGTCGAGATGCTTTTTTGTTTCTAAAAAGATCGACGGTAATTGCTCAGTATAATGGTCCACATTCCCCACACCACTAATATCATCCAACATAGAAGATAATACTTTATGATTTTGATCTAACCATTTGCCCGTACCATCAACACGGCTATGGTAAGCGAAATGACTGAGTGCTTTATCTGGTAAATGATGACCTTCATCAAAAATATAAATGGTTTCTTTGGGGTCCGGTAAAATGGCACCACCACCTAAAGCGAGATCAGCCAGTACTAAATCGTGGTTAGCCACAATACAATCGTAATGTCCTATCGCTTCCCGTGCCTTAAAAAAGCTACAGGTAGTCACGTTAGAACAACGCCTTCCCGTACATTCTCTATGATTGGTGGTAATGGGAGTCCAAACACTATTATCAATTTCCTGAGGCCAGTTATCCCGATCACCGTTCCATTTTCCTGCACTTATCGCATCAACCATACTATTATAGATTTTTACCGACTGCTGATCTACCAAAGGGGCTTCGTCTTCATAAAGCGCTTGGTTAAAGGTATTGTAAGCATCGCGATCCATTAATAAACGATCAAGTTTACTTAAACATAAGTAGCGGCTGCGACCTTTAGCCAAGATAAAGTTAAATGACAAGTCAGTATGCGATTTAATTTCAGGTAAATCTTTTTGAATAATTTGTTCTTGCAGAGCCACTGTCGCTGTAGAAATCACCAACTTTTTCTTTAAAGCCTGTGCTACAGGAATGGCCGCCAGTAAATAAGCTACGGTTTTACCTGTACCCGTACCGGCTTCAATAACACAAACATGGTTATTACTATCGCGTTCACCTTCTGTATCTGCAGTAATGGCAGTTAAGGTTCGTACAATATTGGCAATCATCAGCTTCTGACCATAACGAGGTTTAAGCTTATTACTTTGCAAAAACTGGCGATAAGCTGACTGAATTTTTTCCTGCGTTTCTTTAACGATCATAAAGACAAGCTAAGCGTTGATAGAATCTGTTGGCACTTATAAAGAATTTTATACGTATTTATCCAAAATATTTACACTTTGTGAGACTGCATAAGGCTCTGTTGACTACACACTGGATTTGCATACATAGCCAGCAATATTTCTCTCCAACGACTATCACATTGGGCAATACGTTTTTCAAACTGCTGTTTATGTTCAACCAAGGAGCTGGCATGGAAATCAGGCAAGTTGAGTTTTTCACATCCACAGTCGCCATGAAGAATACGGTAAGCGACCATGTTACTGGGATGTATATGGTAATTACGAATAATCGCATCATCAATTTCAGCCACTATTTGGTCTGTATTTTCATAATGACCGCGTAACACATCTCCAAAGTGAATATGTACATTGCCTTTAAACCCTGTGATCCCTTTGGCAATGCTGGATGCATCTTCATGTTCTTCTTTTTCATATTCACCATGGGCTTGCTGACAATAGAGTTCTTTCGCCTTATCCATATCACAGGGGTCATATTCATAAGAGATTGTCACGGGAACAATATTCAACTCGTGAATATATTCTTGTAGTGTTACCGTCTTGGGTTTACTCAAACCCAACATCCCAACCACTGCACTGTTGGTTCGATCCAAACCATCTTTTGCCCGTCCTTCTCTTTGAGCAATCCAAATATTCTCTCGTTCTTCCACAATTGAGTAATGAATATAAGAAGATAAATGTTTGGCAACTTTTAACTTTTCACGAGGGGCTGTGGCTGAACGATTCACAATAAAACTTTTATTAAGTCGCATCAGATCTGAGACGTAAGGTTTGGTTAGCAAATTATCACCAATCGCAATACGCAAGGTTTGATGATTATTATGATGTAAAGCCCAATTGATCAATGCTGGGTCCATAGCAATATCACGATGGTTGCTAATAAATAAATGAGGCTGACTATCAGACACATTATCAATACCTGAAATGCTTAAACCGGATATTGTTCGATCAATCATTCTTTTCAAATAAGGCTCAATACGAAGCTGCAGGTCATGCACGGTATGAATGGAATTGGCTTGATAAGACAAATAATACCTGACAAAAGGCATCATCATGCATTGTATAAATTCCGGGTAGTGAGCAAAACGAAAGCGTGTCACTGCCCGAATAAATTCATCATCTTTTAACAAACATTTTATGGTAGGATGCACTTCAACATCGTTATAAGGGCGAATATCATCAAATTTCTGGATAATCATTATTATACGTTTTCAGCTTATGGTTGGTTAAAATAATTGGTGAACAATTAACAGGCCCTCGTGGTTAATGTTAGGCTAGATCAACAGCCACGACCCGAAAACCACGGGACATCATCAGCATATTTATCGACGAGATGAGCAACATCTAATACCAAAGCAAATAGCGCCATACGAATCAATACCCCATTGTTCGCCTGACGAAAAATCGCTAAATTGGGATTTGTATCAAGATCAGAATCCAACTCATTCGCTTCGGTACGAGAATCTCTGGGTAAAGGATGCATAATGACCGTGTTAGGTTCACAATACTGGGTATAAATCGATTGGTTTAAGCGGAAACGCCCACGATATAGATCAGCTTCTTCCAAAGAAGGAAAGCGTTCTTCCTGAATACGAGTTGAGTAAGCAATATCCACATTGCTAATATTAGGTGTCAATTCTTCAGAAATAATCACTTCATGTCCAGCCGAACGCAGCTCTGAAACGAATTCTTCTGGCATCGATAACTCATTGGGTGATACCAAGCTCACATAAATATTCTTATATAAACACAAAAGGTGACAAAGAGAATGCACCGTACGACCATACTTAAGATCACCAATCATGGCAATACGCAAACCGTCAATTGATCGTCCTTTGGACGACAATTCGTTACTGATTGTATATAAGTCCAACAGCGCTTGAGTAGGATGTTCATTATCACCGTCACCACCATTAATCACAGGCACACAGCTCGCTTTAGAAAAATCACTCACAGAACCAGCAGTGGGATGGCGCATGCAAATAACATCGCTATAACCCGACAGCACCCGAGCCGTATCATACAAAGATTCGCCTTTTGAAATCGCCGAGTTCTCGAATCCTGTCGTCTCTCGCACATTACCACCCAACAGATTAAAAGCACTACCAAAACTAATGCGGGTTCGAGTACTAGGCTCAAAAAACATATTGCCCAAGATAGCACCTTGTAATACCCTGGTCACTTTGTTACGCTGAGCGTAGGGCTTCATGGAATCAGCAACGGCAAAAACCCTGTCAATATCAACACGCTCAAACTGTTTAATTGATAAAATATGTGTGCCCGTAAATTCCATAAAAAATCTCTCTACTAACCGCTTAATTTATAATTTCCTTCTATTGTACGATATTTCATAGATGATTAAACGTAAGAAATTGATATAACTCTATTTTCTCACCCATAGTTGGGTATACTAAACACACTAATAGTCTCCGAAACAACAATGCTTACATATTATTATGGATCTCGATTTTGACCGCCAACACATATGGCATCCTTATTCCTCCATGACTCGTCCTGATCCGGTCTTCCCAGTAAAAAAAGCAGAAGGGGTTTACCTCTATTTGGAAGATGGACGACGCTTGGTTGACGGCATGTCATCCTGGTGGAGTGCTTTACATGGTTACAACCATCCTACCTTGAATACTGCCGCTATCGATCAGATCAACACCATGAGTCATGTCATGTTTGGAGGACTAACACATGAACCCGCCATCAAACTTTGCAAGCAGCTGGTCAAATTAACGCCAAAGCCACTGCAAAAAGTATTTTTAGTGGATTCAGGCTCCATTGCTGTTGAAGTCGCGATTAAAATGTCACTTCAGTTTTGGCAAGCTCAAGGAAAACCTGAAAAACATCGCTTACTGTCATTGCGTAATGGGTATCATGGCGACACCTTTGCAGCCATGTCTGTTTGTGATCCAGTCACAGGCATGCACCATATTTTTGGTGATCGTGTAACACCTCAGATATTTAGTGAATCTCCACAATGTCGCTTTGATGAACCTTGGGATGAACGTTATATTAAGGACTTCCGTCAAAAAATAGAACACCACTATCATGAGCTGGCTGCTGTTATCCTGGAACCTATCGTTCAAGGTGCAGGTGGCATGCGTTTCTACTCACCCCACTATCTTAAACGAGTGCGCGAAATTTGCGATGAGTATGAACTATTATTGATAGCCGATGAAATTGCCACAGGTTTTGGACGTACTGGCAAATGGTTTGCCTGTGAGCATGCTGATATTAGCCCCGATATACTTTGCCTAGGCAAAGCCATGACCGCTGGCATGATGACCTTGGCCGCTACCTTATGCACTGAAAAAGTCAGCAATATTATTTGCCAAGGTGAAGCAAACGTATTGATGCATGGTCCTACATTTATGGGCAATCCTTTAGCTTGTGTTGTTGCCAATGCCAGTATCAACTTATTACTGAATACACCATGGCAAATGAACATTCGTAATATCGAGCAACAACTGATAGAGCAACTTAGCGAATGCAAAGAAATGTCTGGCGTAAAAGATGTACGCTGCTTAGGCGGCATAGGTGTTGTTGAACTGGAACAGACTGTCACACTAAAACAAGTACAACCCTGGTTTGTCGATGAAGGAATCTGGGTACGTCCCTTTGGCCGTCTGATTTATATTATGCCGCCATTTATTATTTCAC
The DNA here is from genome assembly GCA_001723645.1 of Candidatus Endobugula sertula. Lineage (GTDB taxonomy): Bacteria > Pseudomonadota > Gammaproteobacteria > Pseudomonadales > Cellvibrionaceae > Endobugula > Endobugula sertula. The sequence goes on from MDLC01000049.1 coordinate 16,630, forward strand.
CTGATGAAATTCAAACGCTGACATCGGGGATAAAAAAAGTCATTTATAAAATAACAACGTGAGTTAGCGAGGGGAGAGATGATGTCGAGGCGGGCTTATAAATTTAGACATTTTGAAAATGATCGATTAAAAGTCTTGGCCCATTGTGGCTGAGACGATATCATCAGCCATTTTTATAAGTGCCATCCCCCGTTTCGTTTATGGGGTAGAATCCAAAAAATACCTTACCTTTCAAATAGTTAGGGTCGATTGACGCCCCTGAAAGCAATATGGCGCACTCGGGAGGATTCGAACCTCCGACCGCCTGGTTCGTAGCCAGGTACTCTATCCAGCTGAGCTACGAGTGCGTATTCTTGCCTCAGTTCAGAGACTGCTTTGACACTTAACAAGAGGCGCGTATTTTAGAGATTTGCTGGCCTAGGGTCAAGTTGTATTTTAAAAAAATACCACTATTTTCGAGGGTTAAATTGATAGACTTCTTGTTGGTTATTATGTCTTATTTGCCTTTTAATGATTAGTCATTGAAACATTTATAGATTGCGCTTCAGTTGCCAAAATAGACAGGCAAGTCGCTTCAGGAGCACCCCTCTCTTAACCAATAAACAACCCCTGCGACGGCCAAGTGACGTTGTTTGCCACAAATATTTTCTTCTCGTGTAAGTTTGACTAATACTGATCAGTAAAGGCTTATTTTGTGGTTTTTGGCGAAGTGAATAATACGAGTTTGCTTTTTATCTCAATAACTTAGCGCTAAACAATAGTACAAAACACGACAAGAAATAGTATTAAATTTTCATCATCATCAAAAAAGTGTAAAATCGCGGCCTTATTTTATCTATATAGAGTTATAACCATGAGTAATCTTGTACTTACAATAATAACATTACTACTTACTACCCTATTTTCTTCCTTCACCTTGGCAAGCGGTGCAACAGGAGAAACCCTAAATCTCACATCATCGACGACAGGCTTTATTTGTCTGGCAATTTTTATTATTGCTTACAGCTTGGTGATCGGTGAAGAATATTTACATTTACGAAAATCCAAACCCGTTCTACTGGCAGCTGGACTGATATGGATCATTATCGCTATTGTCTACCAAGAACATGGTAATAGCCAATTGGTAGAAAACGCCCTAAGACACAATCTGCTCGAATATGTGGAGTTATTACTCTTTTTATTAGTGGCTATGACTTATATCGCAGCATTGGAGGAACGTAGGCTATTTGATTGGCTACGTGTATGGCTGGTTAACAAAGGCATGAACTTTAAGCAATTATTTTGGGTAACCGGTGTTTTAGCATTTTTTATTTCGCCCATTGCCGACAACTTAACAACCGCATTAGTTATGTGTGCAGTCATTTTAGCTGTTGCCGGAGATAACAAGTCTTTCGTTAGCATCAGTTGTATCAATATCGTTGTTGCTGCTAATGCAGGCGGTGCATTCAGTCCTTTTGGTGACATTACCACTTTAATGGTATGGCAGAAAGGCCTCGTAGAATCCACACAATTTTTCTCTCTATTCCTTCCGTCTGTGATTAATTTCCTTATTCCAGCAACTATTATGAGCTTCTTTATAGACAATGATACACCCAAACTACAGGATTCAGACGTCGAAATGAAGCGTGGGGCGATTAGAATTGTATTTCTATTTTTAGCTACTGTACTTACCGCTATTCTTTGTCACGGCTTTTTACACCTACCTCCAGTCTTCGGCATGATGACAGGTCTAGCTTACCTTCAATTTTTTGGTTATTACTTGAAAAAAAGCTTGCCCAAGTCTTTGTCGAAAAAGCGACAAGCTTTTTCTAATGATCCGGAAAAACTTTCCCGCCTGGACGGTATTGCACCTTTTGATGTTTTCACCCATATACAAAGAGCGGAATGGGATACTCTAATGTTCTTTTATGGTGTCGTTATGTGTGTTGGAGGCTTAGGCTTCTTGGGCTATTTGGGCATGATATCAGAAGTGATGTATACACAGTGGAACCCACTATACGCCAATATTATGGTAGGTGTACTTTCTGCCATTGTGGACAATATCCCAGTCATGTTCGCAGTACTCTCTATGGAACCTGATATGAATTTAGGTCAGTGGCTATTAGTGACATTAACTGCAGGTGTCGGTGGTAGTTTACTGTCTGTAGGATCTGCAGCAGGTGTTGCCCTCATGGGGCAGGCAGCAGGCAAATATACGTTTTTTGGGCACCTTAAATGGGCTCCAGTCATTGCATTAGGCTATACTGCCAGTATTTTATGCCACCTTTGGATTAACAGCGCTTTATTCGCATAATTAAGAAAAAACTGTCGCATGAGAGGCCCCATACATGAGGGGCCTTTTAGGCGACTCTTGCTCTTATTCCTCATTACTTTATTTAAAATTTAACCCTCTTATTGCTCATTCTTATATTGAGTAATTAACGCTATGATTAGCCTTCATGAGGGACGAAATTACTCGCAATACTGACAATCTGAACTATGCTAAAAAGAAGTTAACCATATGCCGTAGGGGGACTTCCGTGGATTTAAACCATCTTATTTCTAACGCTCAGCACATGCCCAATATTCCTAAAGTTGTGCAAGAACTCATAGAAAGCTTTGGCAATGAACATGTAAATAGTAATGAAATTGCCAGAAAACTAAACAAAGATCAAGCCATGACAGCAAAGGTATTACGCATGGCTAATTCAGCAAAATATGGGGGACACCGTAAGATCGGTTCAGTGAATGATGCCGTAGTATTACTAGGCTTTAATGCATTACGTACCATGGTTTTAGCATCCGGCTTAACCAGTGCTTTTCCAACCCCGGATGGATTTGATATAAAAGAATTCTGGATAAAGAGTTTTAGCATCGCCAATATTAGCAAGTGGATCTCCAAGCATGTACCCGATACTGATCCCGAAGTGGCATTTACTTGCGGTATGATCCATGACATTGGTGGCTTATTAACATATATTTTAGTGAATGAAGAAGCTCAGAAAATTGGTCGTGTTGTCGCCAAAGGCGCCAATCGTATAGAAATGGAAGATAGCCGCCTCGGCTTTAATTTTACTGAAGCAGGTGCTGAATTAGCACACCGCTGGAAATTTCCAGAAGAGATTGTAGATGGCATCAAACATCAACTCTCTCCTCAGCCAGAAGGTGGTGATTATAAAGTGCTAGCAGGTATTGTTTATATTGCCAAATATTTATATGAAAACAGTGAAGCGAATGATGAGAACTTGTTGGCAAACTGTATCTCTGAACGTGGTAAAGCATTAAATATGGACGTCGTTGCCGCCATTGATCACTTAGATGAGTTAAAAACAATGGACTCAGATATAGAAGAGCTGTTGGAATAGATAAGCCGTGGCTGACACCAGGGATAGTATGACTAAACGTCCCTCTAAAATGATTAAAATAATGCCAAAACCCGGATAACTTTTTTCATTGTCCTTCTCCATCATACATGGCATTAACTTGTGTTTCATTCACGACACAGTACCTTGCTTATCTTGGAGTAACAGGTAATTATACTGTTAGCGCTGAATTACAGGCAACACAAGAGACCTATGCTATAGTAGTATAGCCCGCTAAAAAAACGAGTAATACAACTCAAACTTAACTATTGTGTTGCCGCCGTCCAAATTTGAGTACAGCGATTACCCGTTCGGCAATAAGCATGTATACGCTTCCCCTGCTTTAACAGAGCAGCAAACTCTTCAACCTGTTCAGGTGTCATTTGCCCAGCAGAAAAAGGAATATTGACCACTTCAATCGCTTTATTCAGAGCCACTGAGGCAATATCACTATATAGTGGCTGTCCTTTAGCTTCATTATCCGGACGATTACATACCAAAATCTCAACGCCTAGTTCAACCAACTGATCAATATCCGCTACCGTTATTTGTCCCGATACTGATGTTTGTTGGTCTAATAATTTCACTTCCATCACATGGTCCTCTTAAATACCCTATAACAATAACTAGAATGTCAATATAAATACACAAGCAATTAATAGCAATCGGTTTAGCGCATACAGAAGCTATCAATTGTACACAAAGCAAGCGTTCATCCGTTTTATTATCACACTATACATAGAGTTGAGTGGTGAATGACTCAAATAAAACCGTGCTGACAATACCGCCGCCTATTAAAGTATACAGGAAATTAAGCATTAAAGGTGCCTATACATTCTACGGGGCCAGCGTCTCTCCTTCAGTAGCAAAACCCTATTGTTTTATTACTCTTTTTTAAACGACATCAGGAGTTTGTATTAGGCCGTTTTCTCATTAACAGAGCCTACTCCAGCAAGCTTCTCAACATCCAGGCTGTTTTCTCATGAATCACCATGCGATCAGAAATCACGCTGGCCGTGGATTCATCATTGGCATCCTGAGCAAGAGGCAAAATACGACGGGCAGTCCGCACCACCGTTTCATTGTCTTCTGTCAAAATCTTAACCATAGTATCAGCATCAAGAATTCCTACTGTCTCCTCAATGGAAGTCAGTTCAGCAAATTGCCGATAAGTACCAGGAGCAGGAAAACCCAATGTTCTAATACGCTCTGCTATATCATCAACTGCGGTTGCCAGTTCTGTATATTGGGCCTCAAACATCAAATGCAAATCATGAAATTTAGGGCCTACAACATTCCAGTGAAAATTATGGGTTTTTAAATACAACGTATAAGTGTCTGCAAGTAGCTCACCAACACCTTGAGCGATCAATTGGCGGTTCTCTTCGCTAATACCAATATTCATTTCATAATCAGTCATAACCATTCTCCTTAATAAATAAGTGACGTTATTTTTCTATAGCAATTACCGCAACACATTCGTACATTAAAACTATTGAATAAAAATAGTAAATTTATTATAGCTATTAATACGATAGATAAATCATTTTCAGAGACGATTCTACCCCAGAGCCACCTCATCTAAATTAGCTATGACACTATCCAACACAGAATGGCTCCAATCAGCACACTTTCTCATTTGCTTGCTGATTTACCATTTTGGCTTAACCGCCTAAATAGCGTTGAGTACAGTATGCTATATCACTGCCATAGTCTAGTGCAGCGCATGTTCAATGCAATGCCCTAGCCAGAATGACAGAATCTGCATACTCAGCATTCACCAGCAAACTGCTGACATAGTTGTGACAACATTGATGAGTGACTTTCTGAGGACATGAACTATATCGTTTTAACGATAACAACCCATTGCAATGACTCATATAGAATGCCCTGAATTCTATTGTTATATCACTGTCCAAAAATATTGATTTTTGCTACAATGCGCACACTTTTCAAGTGCTTTGAGTTAAGTAGCTCCTTTAACCCAAAACAACAATCACCGAGCCTAACGCCAGTGATGTTTTTTCACAGATTCCCATTTGCTAACGAGATTCCCACCCTATGGAACCCATGATTACTGTTGCCGTTAATGCTGCCCGTAAAGCTGCGAAGGTATTAGAAAAACTAACCCAGCACCATGGCCCACAGCACATTGAAATGAAAAGTCGTAATGACTACGTTACTGAAGTTGACCGCGCCGTTGAAAAAGAAGTGATTTATCATCTACGTAAAGCCTATCCAACACACAACATACGTGGAGAAGAAGGTGGTGAGGTTAAAGGTAAAGATAAAGACAGCGAATGGATAATTGACCCTATTGATGGCACAACCAATTTTATCAATGGCCTGCCTTATTTCGCTATCTCTATTGCCTACGCTCATAAAGGCCAGATACAACACGCTGTTATTCTTGATCCAACAAAGCAGGAGGAATTTATTGCCAGTCGCGGTAAAGGTGCCACATTAAATAATCGCCGCATAAGAGTGACCCAACGAGTAGGACTAGACGGCGCATTAATAGCAACAGGCATTCCTTTTAATGGCTATGCGTATGAAAATATTGATGCCTACTTGGCTACCATCAAAGAAGTAGCGGGAAAAACGGCTGGCATTCGCCGTATGGGAGCAGCGTCTTTAGATTTAGCCTATGTTGCCGCAGGTCGCTACGATGGCTTTTGGGAAATGAATCTAAAGCCATGGGATATTGCAGCAGGCTTGTTGTTAATACAAGAAGCAGGTGGTTTTGTCAGTGATTTTCGTGGAGGAAACTCCATGATGGATAATGGTAACCTTGTATGTGCTTCACCTAAAGTTTTCAAGCCATTATTACAGATTGTTGTCAAACACATGGGACATATTTAAAGCCCCAGATAGAGTAAGCACCAAAGGAATGTTTATTCTCCTCTTTCGCTTAAGCCGCTTTTTTATCAAGTAAAAAGTAACCTAGCACTGAAAGTAATCTTTTAATATCCAAAGGCTTAGTGAGATACTCATCAAAACCAGATAAATGACCTTTTTCTACATCATAAACCATCGCATTTGCCGATAAGGAATCACGGGTATATGCTGCGTCTTACTATCTACTTTCAATAGTTTAACCAATTCCAAGCCGCTGATACCAGAAAGGTTAATATCTAAAATAATGATATCAGGATGCTGGGTACGTGCATGGTATAAACCCAAAAAAGGGTCATCATGACACACTAAATCCAACTGCGAATAAGGCTTTAGCAAATTCTTCATTAAACAAATATTTGATATATTGTCTTCCACATATAATATATTTTTACCGCTATCAAAAAAGGGCAGGAATAAATCTGGATCATACGGGCAACTAAAATCAATCTGTGCTGGAACAGCATCAACATCAGCAATAGGTAAACTGACTTTAAAACACGCCCCTAACAAGCTACCCTGAGAATACGTGATGTTGCCTTGCATTTTTTCAAGCAGTTCTTTAGTAATAACTAAACCTATACCACTCCCTTCAATCGAAGAGTTTTCCACCCCCAAACGATTGAAAGGTTGAAATAATTCACTCTGTTTATCTTCAGGAATCCCACTACCGGTATTTTCTACCATAATATCAATATGCCGTTCATCATGTTGCAAGATAACATTCACTGCACCACCATCAATATTATACTTCACCGCATTATTAATCAGATTTAACAAGCATTGTTTAAGCCGAACTTTATCAGCCAAAGCATAGATGTTATCGCAATCGTCCAAGTCATGCATATTCCACTCCAAGATGAACACCTTCTCCAATTGAAAATGATCACCCCCTGCGATTAAACGTGATCAGTCTCT
>MDLC01000050.1 GCA_001723645.1 Candidatus Endobugula sertula
AGAACATTCTGAATGCTTAGGAAGAAAAAGCGATCATGTTTAATCGTTGGCGGTGATCATCTTCAGTGGAATACGCAGCATCTCTAACCTCCAGACTCATTTCCGTCACATCCTCTGTTTTTTGCCAGATTTCATTAATAGGTGTTGGACTGGGAATCCCTGAACTAAACTCTTGGGCAATGATACTGGTTCCTTTAGGAACATCGACAACGTTTAACTTATTCTGAACACCAAAAGCCTGAGCCATAGAACCTGCCAAACGCTTAAATTTCATAGCATCCATTTCAGAAAAAGATAGCAGTAATACAAAAAAGCACATTAATAATGACATTAAGTCCGCAAAAGTCGCCATCCACGCTGGCAATCCAGCGGGACAATCGCATTCATGTTCTTCGTCATTGTTCATAGATTCGCTCAACTACGCTATTTTTCAGCGACCTCTCGCTTACCTTCAGGTAGGTAATTACGTAGCATACTGTCAATAACACGAGGGTTTTGACCATTCTGAATAGCCAAGAGAGCATCAATGACCAGATTTTTCACCATCGCATCCTTTTGTGCTTTTAGGGTTAACTTATCAGCCATAGGCTCACAAAAACCATTCGCCAGTACCGCACCATATAGGGTCGTTAACAAGGCAACAGCCATCGCAGGACCAATCGCCTTCGGGTCAGACATGTTAGCCAACATAGCAACCAGGCCAATCAAGGTACCAATCATGCCCATAGCGGGCGCCATACTGGCCATATTAGTGAAAATGGAAGCCCCAGTAGCATGCCGTTTTTCAGCCTCAGTTTTTTCTTTACTGAGTAAAGCCTTAACCACATCAGGGTCGTGGCCATCCACTAACAATTGAATACCCCTTTGTAAAAAATCACTGCTTACCTCTTTGCCTTCAAGAGAAAGCAAGCCGCCTTTACGCGCTTCATCCGCTAAACTCACAATTTCATCAATTAAATCACCTAAATCAATATCTCCACCTTTAAATCCCTTTCCAGCCATTTTGCCAAAGGCTAAAAATTGTCCCAGGCTATATTTAGCCATGACTGCAGTAAAGGTTTCCCCTATGACAATGACCACAGAAGGCATATTGACAAACATGGACAAATCACCACTCATCAACATGGTGACAACAATTAGGGCTAAAGAACCCAAAATACCAATCAGCAAAGAACCCAAAATACCAATCAGCGTTGCTAAATCCACCTATTACCTCTCATTTTGCAGCTTAAATTTTCAGGTCTCTATTTTTAGTCTAGCTGTTATTTTTTATTTCTCCTCTCATAAGGTCAGAACTTATCAATGATAAAATGTCATAATCCAGAACAAGTGAGTATCAGCTATTTTGTTGGCTGGTGCTTTTTAGGTGATCTGTTAGCACCCCTTCAGATACTAGTATCTACACATCCTGTTATAATCGAGTGCTTTATGGTTGATAAACGATATAATCCTCTGGTAGGGTTTACACATCCCCGTCATAGAAAGTGAAGCTCATGCCAAATAAGAAAAAAAAAAATAGCTTTGAAGAATCCATTAACGAGTTGGAAGCGCTGGTCAATGCACTAGAAACTGGTGAATTATCTCTAGAAGAGTCCCTTTCTACCTTCGAAAAAGGTATCAAGCTCACTAAAGCATGTCAGTTACAATTAAATCAGGCAAAGCAAAAAGTCTCATTATTAATTGGCGAAGGTGAAAACATCCACCTTGTGGACTATGAGGATGGAAACACTACGTAATGACCACTAACACCTGAGATATTAGTATTTTGCCTTTTTCCCATTTTCTAGAAACCTGCCGCCACCGTGTGAATCAAACACTTTTGGAGCAAGTCGATACCTACACCGTCGATAAACGCCTGCAGGAAGCTATGCGCTACAGCCTCTTTAATGGCGGGAAACGTATACGCCCCATCTTGGTCTATGGCAGTGCCAATACTATTGGTGATATTAGCCCAACCGCAGATCTTGCAGCAGCAGCGGTTGAAGCCATACATGCCTACAGCCTGATTCATGACGATTTGCCCGCCATGGATGATGATAGTCTTCGCCGTGGAAAGCCCGCTTGTCATATCGAGTTTGATGAGGCGACAGCCATTCTTGCTGGTGACGCATTACAAACGTTGGCTTTTGAAATGCTCAGCCAGCCCCGTGGTCTGCCAGGTGATATTCTGCAGCAAATGATATTAACCTTGACCAAGGGAAGTGGAGCCAGAGGTATGGTCGCTGGACAATCTATGGACCTCACAGCAACCAACCAACAACTTAACCTGCAACAGTTAGAGACCATGCACGGCCTGAAAACCGGTGCTCTCATTAATGCCAGTATACGTTTAGGGGCATTATCAACACAGGTAGCGACCGCAAATCAGCTTAATGCATTAGAACATTACTCTCATGCTATTGGACTCGCCTTTCAGGTACAGGATGATATTATTGATGTAACCTCAGACACTGCCACACTGGGCAAGCAACAAGGTGCGGATGCCAATTTAAATAAACCGACTTATGTCTCCTTACTAGGACTCGATGCCGCTAAACAAAAAGCTAAATCACTGCACCAACAAGCATTAGATGCACTGAGTAGCTTTGATAATAGGGCAGATTATCTGCGACATTTATCGGAATATATTATTAATCGCAACCATTAATGCCCCATTAAAGTACCAAAGTCTGTTGACGTTTTATATTCACCGCTGTTGAAATCATAACAAGAATAATACCTCTCTTTGTTAAGGGCTTTTAAAGGATCGCACTAAAGTCTACAATTGCCAACCCTTAATGACGATGATCCAGTTAATTTCATGCCAACTTCCAGTGAAATACCACTATTGCCCCCCGATACTCCCTTATTAGACGAAATCAATACACCTGAAGACCTGCGTAAACAGGATAAAGACCAGTTGGAAAAAGTAGCAGAACAACTTCGACTTTATCTACTGTATTGCGTTGGCCAGACCGGAGGTCATTTTGGTGCTGGACTTGGAGTCGTTGAACTCACCATCGCTCTGCACTACGTCTACAATACCCCCAATGACCGACTAGTTTGGGATGTAGGTCATCAGACTTATCCTCACAAAATCCTTACTGGACGTCGCAAACAAATGCTCAGCATGCGCCGCTATCAGGGACTATCCGGATTTCCCAAACGTACAGAGAGCCAGTACGATACGTTTGGCGTTGGGCATTCCAGTACATCTATCAGTGCCGCCTTGGGTATGGCCATTGGTAGTGAAATGACACATGCCCTTGAAAACAGTGCCGATGCTGAAAACCGCAAGCATATAGCTATTATTGGTGATGGCGCCATGACTGCCGGGATGGCCTTTGAAGCCCTGAACCATAGCGCCCATACTGGAAAAGACCTACTGGTTATTCTCAATGACAATAATATGTCGATTTCACCCAATGTCGGCGGTCTGGCCACCTATTTTTCCAAGATTTGGGCCAGTGAATCCTACAATGCCTTACGTGAAAACAGCAAACGAGTACTCACCAAAATACCGCGAGCTTGGGAAATGGCCCGACGAACCGAAGAGCATATGAAAGGTCTGCTCTCCCCAGGAACTCTATTTGAAGAAATGGGGTTTAACTATGTAGGCCCTATCGACGGTCATGACCTCATAGGGTTAGTCAGCTATCTAGAGAAGCTAAAACGTATCAAAGGACCTAAGCTGTTACATATTATTACACGTAAGGGCAAAGGCTTTGCTCCTGCCGAAGCAGATCCGGTAGGCTACCACGCCCTCAACAAAATTGAACCTAAACCGGGAACCCATTCAACTGTTGCTCAAGCAGATAACAATACCTCTCTTAAAAACAATGCAAAAAAATACCAGGACGTCTTCGGAGAATGGCTGTGTGATATGGCCGAACAGGATAGTCGGCTAGTTGGCATCACACCTGCTATGTGTGAAGGCTCTGGAATGGTGGATTTTTCCAAGCGCTTTCCTAAACGTTACTATGATGTGGCTATTGCCGAACAACATGCGGTTACTCTTGGAGCAGGCATTGCCTGCGAAGGCCACAAACCTGTAGTGGCGATTTATTCTACCTTCTTACAACGTGCCTATGACCAACTGATACACGATGTTGCATTGCAAAATCTCGATATCACCCTGGGTATTGACCGTGCAGGAATTGTTGGTGAAGATGGCCCTACCCATACCGGCAGCTTTGACCTGACCTATATGCGCTGTATACCCAATATGATTATTGCTACCCCCAGTGATGAGAATGAATGTTATCAGTTACTCTCTAGCACCTATCATTACCAAGGGCCTGGAGCCGTACGCTACCCGCGAGGGAAAGGCACTGGCGCCACTATCAACAAATCACAAGCACTGCCAGAAATTGGCAAGGGCAGTATCATTCATAAGGGCCATGATATAGCAATACTAAACTTCGGCACATTACTGACTGATGCCCATGCAGCCGCTCAAGAACTTGGAGCCACCATTTGTGATATGCGCTGGGTTAAACCCCTAGATGAAGCCCTCATTTTAGAACTTGCGAAGAATCATAAATTGATAGTCACTATAGAAGAAAACGCTATTGCTGGAGGAGCTGGCAGTGCGGTTAATGAATATTTATCCACACAGGGTATTTCCATCCCCATCATACACCTGGGCCTTCCTGACCGTTTTATTGATCATGGTAAACGGGAGCAAATTCTTCAATCTATAGGTTTAGATCAAGAAAGTATCCGTGAGGCTATCGAAAAAAAACTCCGTCTATTATTTAACTAACCCTTGACACTAAGGACAGCCTTATGAAAACAGCTATTCTTTGGATATGCCTTAGTTACCTATCTCTATCCACTCATAGTTTCGCCGATTATGTATTAGCTAAAACCGGCAACCAGCGTTTTCTACTCATGGATAATAATGAGCAACCTGTTGTTACCATAGAAGGACTGGTTTTTAAACCGAAATGGCAGTGGACAAGCAGTACACTGACAGAAACCCAGCCCAACAATAAAAAAATCGACTATACCTACAAAATCGACAATGGCAATATTCAATGGAAGCTAGGTATAGAACCGATCAATAAACAAGTGGCTATTCGTAGCCAATTGCATGCTTCCACCGTTGTCCCTCTAACTTATATTGCACTTTCCTTAAAGCCTGAACCAGCACTGGATGGTGGAAAACTCATCGCAACCAATAATGCACAACAAGTGTTTGTATTACCTCTTCCATTACAAATAAAAGAATTAAACAATATTATGACTGTCTCCCTACAAGATAAGTCAGGAAACACTAAAGCTACTTTCCACTTTTCTCATCCGCTTGATATCCATACTCATGGACAGGCTCGTTTAAAGTTAGCCGACAAGCAAATGGCTGCAAAACAAATCACTAGCAACACCATTACCATAAACACAGGGCAAACCATACGATTTTATAACGACTCCAGGAAAATACCTAACAACACTAACCACCACGTATGGTTTCCATTCCAACCCAAGAACACGATAAAACCAAGCGCTTTTGGCATGCAGGAATGGCTAAACATACCGGATGAACCGCTAACATTACAAGGAAATAAAATACTCAGTGGTAACACAACCTATAAAGTATGGGGCACTAATGTCGAATATACTCACAACGCACCAAATAAACAGGATGCCATTAAACGTGCACATTTTTTTGCAAAATATGGTATTAACAGTGTGCGTCTACATAAACTGACCAATCCAGGTTGGGAAGGCTTAGGTAATAACCATAGCGCTAGTGAATATAATGATAATAAACTCCGTCGTTTTGACTACTGGACATATCAGTTGCGTAAACAAGGAATCACCTACGGATTTTCTCCCATATGGGACTTAAAAGTACTGCCTGGAGATAAAGAAAAACTGGCAGCCTACGAAGAAATCTTGCAAGCAGCCCCCCACAAACCAGTGACAACAGGCCTAGTTTGGTTCGCAGAAGATGTGCAAAACTTGCATATTGCAACCCTCATTAACCTACTGCAACATAAAAATCCATATACTGGTTTGTCTTATGCCACAGACCCTGCACTAGCCTACGTTGAATTACAGAATGAAGAAAATAGTTTTTTCTATTCGTTTATGAACAAAGTCCGTCGTCATCCCACTTACCACCAGATGCTCGCTGGACAATTCAGTGACTGGTTAGAAAAAAAATATGGTTCAGAAACCCACCTTATCGAACAATGGGGACAAGGCGCGCTCAATACTTTTAGTCAAGAGGGCGGTTTACCGAATGAACAATTAAGTCAGCGTAATATCACACCAGTCATTAGCCCCTGGCTCTACGATAACCATGCCACTCAAGGCAGACGAGCCAAACGACTTCAGGATAGTGCCGAATTTCTTTTTGAAAAACAACAGCAATATTACCAAAGGGCTACCCAAGCCATTCGAGCAACAGGCTTTACTGGCCCTATTGTTGCGGGTAACTGGCAGGCAGGTAGTAAAGGAGCTCACTTTCTCAATTTACTGGCCGATGCCAACTCAGGTATCGTTGACCGCCACAATTACCAGGGAGGTGCTACTGGTCAACCTGGACACTTAATGGATACAGGCTTTGGTTTTAGTAATGACACCATGCTTGGCGACCCAGGTAGTGGTCTACTATCCATGGGAATGCAACAAATTGCAGAACGCCCATTTATGATGAGTGAATGGTTAGCGGTATTACCTTCTGAATGGGCTGCGGCAGACACAGCCATTGTTGCCACCTATGGTTTTGGTTTACAAGGTTGGGATATAAGTTACCACTTTGCCAGTAACGGCAACGGATTTTCCGATACTCTCGGTCATGGCGATGGTAAAGGTAAATTTAACAACTTAACACCCCTAGGGGTCGGCCTATATCCTGTACTCAGCCGGATGGTATTACGTGGAGATGTTAAAGAAGCCGATCCTATTGCTATACGACGGCTCAGTAAAGATCAAGCTATTCGCAACGACTATGATTTTCAAAATACCGTCTCTCAACAACACGATATTAAATCGCTCAGTGGTACCCCTCATCACAACGCACTGGCTGCAGGTAAAATATTAATAGAATTTACTCAACAGAAAGGTCGTTCCACTATTACACCATGGAAACAAAAATATCAGACAGATCACAATAATCATTTATCAACAATCCGTTCATCAACCGGAGAGTTGAGCTGGACTGCCAATAAAAAGACCCAGCGGGGTTATATTAAAATCAATACACCGGGAACTCAGGGCATTATCGGCTTTAGCGACAACAAACTCTCTTCGTTTAATGATATGAGCATTCAAGTGGACTCACCCTATGCCGTGATTCTTGCTACCGCCAAACACCACAAGAAAAAACTGAGTAATGATAACGAAGCTATTATTGTCGCCATGGCCCGTGCGCATAACACCAATATGAATTTGAAAAGTACTATTATTGCTCACCTCGGTACAGCTCCGGTTATTCTTGAACCTGTTAAAGCCACCCTAAATTTCCAGCGTAAGAAAGGCACCATCATTGTGCTTGACCATGATGGCATCCCCACAGGTAAAACCTATCCATTAAACAATGGCACTTTTCAGTTAGATACTGGGCGAGATAGAAGCCCTTATTATTTAGTGACATTTGATCGTTAGATAGGCGGTTTCATTTCTTACTTTAGGTGCCCATAATAAAGATTTTAATTCAAGTCATCATTGATGACGATCAAGGTCAGACTCATATCAAAGACATTATTGATATTCCAAGTTAGCATTTTTACCATGACAGAGACATCAGAAACATTCAGTTCCTTAACAGCTTGGTTGTCTATGCCAGAATAGTGCTGAAAGACAAAGCCTTTGGCCTGATTAGATGTTAGACACAAGGCACCTAATACGTCCTAACACTCAATCCTTCGTTGTCTTAAGGCTTCAAATAAACAAACTCCTGTTGCAACAGAAACGTTTAAACTACTGACGGTTCCTAACATCGGAATATGTATTAAAGAGTCACAACGCTCACGAGTCAAACGTCGTAAACCTTTACCTTCCGCTCCCATTACGATCGCTAAAGGCCCTCTTAAATCCATATCATAATAAGCTTGTTCTGCCTCACCAGCAGCACCCACCAACCACACACCTTGAGCCTGCAGCCATTCTAATGTCCGTGATAAGTTAGTGACTCGAATCAATGGCAAAACTTCTGCTGCTCCACAGGCCACTTTAATAGCTACAGGCGTTAAACTAGCAGAATTGTTTTTGGGAATAACAACACATTGTATACCAGCCGCCTCTGCCGAGCGCAAACAAGCCCCTAAATTATGTGGATCTGTCACACTATCTAGAACCAACAAGAAAGGCATAATGCTATTGTGCTGTAATTTTTTTAGAACACTTTTTAAATAGACTTCATCATAAACCTCTACAGCTTTTCTAGTCACTGCGATAGCTCCTTGATGCTTGCCTGCTACCATTTGATCAAGCTTTTCACGACTAACAATAAAAAGTGTTATGTTGTTTTTTTCTGCAATCGAACGAATGGATTGCAAACGTTTATCATTACGCCCTTTTAAGAGGTACAGTTGCTGAATACGTTGTGGTGACCCATCTAACATCGTTTGCACAGCATGCAAACCATAAATTACATTTTTATTTTGTACCATTTAGTGCTTTACTTTTTTTGTAACGATACGTTAAGGAGAGGTTAATTTTGATGTATCGGTATTTTTTTTACTGACTGTTTTACTCGCTATTTTTTTACCCGTTACTTTCTTCTTAGCAATTTTCTTAGCCTTTGCCTTTTTAGTTGTGCCTTTACCGATTTTTTTAAGTTGTTCTTTACCATGACCTTTCGATTTTTTCAAAGATCGATCATCCTGACCTGACAAATCTCCACGACGCGGTTTTTTACGTATCAAATCTTTTTCTGAACGTTCATTATTCAGTAGCTTCTTAGCTTTTATTTTAGAGTTGTGATTTTCCAGTAATTCAAAATCGACTTTTCGGTCATCTAAATTAACTGCGGCTACCTGTACCAACAACTCATCACCAAGAGAAAATACCCGCCGAGTACGCTCACCAATTAAACGGTGATGGGCTTCTTCATAGTGGTAATAATCAGAAGGTAATGAAGCGACATGAACCAACCCTTCCACATACACATCTAACAGTTCAACAAAAATACCAAAACTAGTGACTGCCGTAATCACACCAGAAAAGCTATCACCAATACGATCTTGTAAGAATTCGCATTTCAACCAGCCGACAACATCGCGAGTCGCATCATCGGCACGCCGTTCAGCCATCGAAGCCTGCTCACCTAAACGCAAGATGTCCTGAAACTTATAGGGGTAAATAGCCTTCTTCGCTATGACTCCTGCACCTTTGACTCGCTTTACTTGAGTGGATGATTTACGGCTGCGAATAATATGGCGGATGGCCCGATGAGTTAGCAAATCAGGGTAACGACGAATGGGAGAAGTAAAATGCGTATAGGCTGAATAGGCTAAACCAAAGTGACCATTATTGTCTGGCTGATAAACTGCCTGACTTAAACTGCGTAACATTACCGTTTGAATCACTTTTGCATCAGGACGACCCGCGATAGTATCGACCAATTGCTGGTAATCTGCAGACACAGGTTTGGCCTTAGTTGACAGTTCCAAACCCAACTCACCAAGAAAAGCCTGCAAGTTTTCCAACTTGCGTTCTTTAGGGCCTTCATGAACACGATACAAACCATCCAGCTCATGTTTTTCCAAAAATTTTGCTGCGCATACGTTCGCACACAACATACATTCTTCAATAAGTTTATGTGCATTATTACGCACAACAGGGACAATACGTTCAATTTTTCGTTGTTCATCAAAGAGAATGCGCGTCTCCGTTGTTTCAAAATCAATCGCTCCTCGGGCTTTTCTTACTTTTTTTAAGGCACTATAGACTTCATACAAGTGATCAATATTACCAATCACATGATGATACTCTTGACGTAACATCACACCTTCTGAATCATTAGGCATGAGCATTTTTCCCACTTTGGTGTAGGTTAACCGAGCATGGGAGTAAATGACACCTTCATAAAACTGATACCCACTAATACGCCCTGCTGTACTAATGGTGATTTCACATATCATCGCCAAACGATCAACATGAGGATTTAACGAACATAAACCATTAGATAAAGCCTCAGGAAGCATAGGCAACACAAAATCTGGAAAGTACACCGAGGTGCTACGCATCTCCGCTTCACGGTCCAAAGCGCTCCCAAGAGAAACATAGTGAGACACATCAGCAACAGCGACATACAAACGCCAACCACCCGATTTTTTTAGTTCACAATAAACAGCATCATCAAAATCACGAGCATCTTCACCATCAATAGTAACAAAGTGTAAATGACGTAGATCAACACGATTGACTTTATCTTTCTCATCTACTTCGGATGACAGATTAGCCGCTTCGACTTGCACATCAACAGGCCAGAGATGAGGTAAATTATGTGAACGAATAGCCACATCAATTTCCATTCCCGGTGCCATATGATCCCCCAACACTTCGCAAATCGTGCCCATAGCTGGCAGTTTACTATCAGGGTATTGAGTGATTTCG
Organism: Candidatus Endobugula sertula; assembly: GCA_001723645.1. Taxonomy (GTDB): domain Bacteria; phylum Pseudomonadota; class Gammaproteobacteria; order Pseudomonadales; family Cellvibrionaceae; genus Endobugula; species Endobugula sertula. Next base: position 10,549 of record MDLC01000050.1, read on the forward strand.
ACAATAACAAACTGATTATCCCCTGCGCCCATCGTCGCTTCGGGAGAAATTAAAATATCATGGGATAAACGAGGATTATCCGGACGAACAAAACTCACCCCTTTTTTATAGAAATACCTACCCACAATTTGTTGCGTATTTCGGGAAATAATGTCAACAATTTTGCCTTCGCGCTTCCCGCGAAAGCTATCTTGTGTCAAACGACCTAACACCTCATCACCATCAAATACTTTACGCATTTGGCGATAAGGTAAATAGATATCACCACTATTATCGGTCGGAATCAAAAAACCAAAACCATCCCTATGAGCCTGGATACGCCCATGAATCAAATCAAGTTTATTCACACAGGCATAAGCTCGCTTGCGATTGCTGTGTATTTGACCGTCTCGTTCCATCGCAAATAAACGACGCCGTAATGCCTCTTTCTGATGATCACTCACTATACCCAACATGTCACTTAACTGCCTTCTGGTCAAAGGACCAGTGGCATTATCAAGAGTTTTCAGAATATACTCACGACTGGGGATGGGATTGTCATATTTTTGAGATTCCCTTTTGGCATAGGGGTCTACAACTTTTATGGTTCGTTTTTTCACGGTATCCTGCTGCGCTAAAGCGCCGTTTTATGATTGTTCTAGATAGGGGCTTCAGCCTCAAAAGGCAATACCCATGACAAGGGAACTATAAACTATACCGCAAAGACAGACTGCACCGCAAAAGTGACAAAAATTAAACCTAAAAGACCAATCATCATCTATAGTTTGCAGGAAACAAATGTATCAAGCTTATCTCACACATCAAACTCAACAATGAACACAGCCTATGTAAGATAGCAGATGCGATCATCGTAGTGGGTTCACCCACCTCTTTCATTTAATCAACTTCAGTCATTGACTATAAATCTTTCAGTATCAAGACCAAGACCGAATCAAAAGGTTAAATAACCGAAATTACTGATAAAGTATCCTGACCACCCTTCCTAAAACAAGTCACTAAATACTAAAAGGGTGACGCAATACAATAGTTTCAACTCGATCTGGCCCAGTGGAAACAATATCAACCGGCGCATCAATTAGTGCTTCAAGGCGCTTGATATAAGCCACCGCATTGGTTGGCAATTCGTCCATGGCTTGTTTTCCAAAAGTACTCTCATTCCAACCAGGCATTGTTTCAAAAACAGGCACTATTTGATTCCAGCCATCGCTGTCAAAAGGTACTCTAATGGATTCTCCACTAGCGTCTTTATAGCCCACACAAATATTAACGACCTCTAGACCATCAAGCACATCCAGCTTAGTCAAGCAAATACCTGAAATAGAATTGATGCGAATAGCATGTTTAACCGCTACAGCATCAAACCAGCCACAACGGCGCTGACGTCCGGTAGTTGCTCCAAACTCATGACCTTTCTCACCCAAGTGCTGACCCACATCACAATCCAGTTCTGTAGGAAATGGGCCTGCCCCCACGCGAGTCGTATAGGCTTTGGTAATGCCTAACACATAATCCAAATACATAGGTCCCATACCAGAGCCTGTAGCAACACCACCTGCAGTGGTGTTTGAAGAGGTGACATACGGGTAAGTGCCATGATCAATATCCAATAATGAGCCTTGTGCCCCTTCAAATAGAATGTTCTCACCATTTTCCCGAGCCGTATGCAGTGTGTCTGTTATATCCAACACCATAGGTTTCAGCTCTTCACCCCAGGCCATTGCATCCGCTAATACGGCGCTATAATCCAGTGGGGAAACACCATAGTAATTCTGCAAAACAAAGTTATGATATTCCATGAGTTCTTTTAACTGTTCGGTAAACCCCTGTTCATCAAAAATATCACCCAGGCGCAATCCTCGACGTGCAACCTTATCTTCATAAGCTGGGCCAATGCCTCGACCAGTAGTCCCAATCCTGGCATTGCCACGCTTCAACTCGCGGGCCTGATCCAGAGCGATATGGTAAGGCAGAATTAATGGGCAGGCAGGCGATAAACGTAACCGCTCACGAACAGGAACCCCATTCGCTTCAAGACCTGCCATTTCTTTTAACAACGCATCTGGGGCAAGTACAACACCATTACCAATCATACATTTTACACCTTCACGTAGAATACCCGATGGAATTAAATGTAATACCGTTTTTTTGCCGTCGATAACCAAGGTATGACCCGCATTATGCCCGCCTTGAAAACGCACGACTAAAGATACTTGATCCGTTAAAAGGTCAACAATTTTACCTTTACCTTCATCACCCCATTGGGTCCCCAGAACGACAACATTTTTGCCCATAATGACTTTTTCTCTAATCATAACCTACAACATCAAAACCGTATTTGGATCACACAGACTGAACCAGATACTCCCCTTCTACTAAAACTAGCTGACGGTCACAACCTAACTCGACAAAATCCGGTATTACTACGGATAAACCAGACACAACTCGCTCACCATTAGCGCGCAGTCTTTGTATTGCCTGCCACTGTGCATTATCTCCACTAGCAGGGGCATAAATACCCGCTGCTTGCTTATCATCCAATGGTAACAGAGAAATAATGGATGTCAGGTTTAAACCAAAACCTGTCGCAGGACGAGACCGTCCAAAGCACTCACCAATATAGTCATAGCGACCGCCATTAGCCACAGCATCACCAAAACCCTCGGCATAAGCAGCAAAAACAATACCCGTGTGATAGTGATATCCTCTTAATTCACTCAAGTCAAAGTAGCGGTTAATCGTCGGGTAGCGCATGGCAATCACACCAGCCACTTCAATCATTTCGTCGATAGCCGCATGCACCTCTGCGGGAGCATCAGCCAATATACCCTGCGCCTGCTGTAATATGGACTCATCACCACTCAGAGATGATAAAGCAAACAACCATTGCCTACTTTCTGCCGATTCAACGTTATCATTAAGCCACTGTTTAATTTCAGCCTGATCTTTGGTTTGCAGCAACGAAAAAAACTCTTGCTCTTGCAACACAGACAAACCGCTCAACTCTGTCAGAACCCGATACACCCCCACATGCCCTAAATCCAGAGTGACGGCCTCAATACCCACTTTAGAGAGCGATTCTAACAACAAGGAAATGACTTCTATGTCAGCGTTCAATCCCGCTTCACCAAATAATTCAACCCCTGCCTGTAATGGTGTACGTATAGCTAGAGGAGATTTCGGTCTGGCATGTAATACGTGATCAGCATAACAAAGGCGGCTACAACCCTGACGCACAAAACTATGTGCATCCATCCGGGCAGCCTGTGGTGTCATATCAGCTCTCAGACCCATAGTACGACCCGAAAGCTGATCGGTCACTTTTAAGGTTAACTGTTCCAGGTCACGACCGACACCACTAAATAAAGATTCTGTAAATTCCAATAGAGGAGGAATAACCAGCTCATAACCCCAACTACGGTACAGGTCCAGTAACTGTCGGCGCAATTGCTCAACCCCCTGAGCCTGGGTAGGAAGAATTTCTTCAACACCGTCCGGCAATAACCAACGATCTACGTTTATCATCTTTTTATTACATTCTCTGTTTTCAATGATACAGGGTGCATTGATGTCAATGAGTGCTTTTTGATTAAGCGTCTTAACCCACTAAATACAGTAGGCCAACACCAATCAACATGCTCACCAATCCTACCATTCTTAATTGTCGATCATTGATTTTGGCAAGTCTGGCAACCAAGCGACGCCATTTGGAAGGGTATAAAAATGGGATGAACCCTTCAATAATCAATAACAAACAAATAGCTTTCAGCAGTGATTCAAGCATATCTATTCCTCGACAAACCCAATACTATCAAATATGGGTATTGGCCTGATCCCGATTCAACCACACAAAAAATCGATACATAAAAAAACCGAGCTGTGTAACAACTCGGTTTTTCGAATTTTACCACTTTTTGAGCAATCTTGGCGACGTTTTATTTATCCCCTTTACTATCCTTTAGGTAACGGAAGAAATCACTGTCTGGGTCAACGAGCATAATATCGCCTTTATTCTGGAAAGTCGTTTTATAAGCATTTAAACTGCGAACGAAACTATAAAACTCAGGATTCCGGTTATAGGCAGCAGCGTATAATGAAGCCGCTTTCGCATCACCTTCACCACGCAGTAATTGTGCATCCCGATAGGCTTCTGCTTCAATCACCGTTTTTTGGCGATCTGCATCTGCTTTGATAAACTCTGCCTGCTCTTTACCCTTGGAGCGGTATTCGCGAGCCTCTTTTGCACGATCCGCCTCCATACGACGATACACCGACTCACGAACATCATCCGGTAGATCAATGCGTTTTACACGGATATCAACAATTTCAACACCCAGTTGATCTCCCACAGTCTGATTGATAGTCTCTATCAAAGAGACCATTAACTCGTCACGCTCTCCGGAAACTGCCTCATGCAAGGTCCGTTTACCAAATTCGTTACGTAGACCATCGCTGATACGCACTGATAAACGACGACCGGATACATCAATAGAACCACCCGTTGAGGTGTAGTATAAGGCCGGGTCAGAAACACGCCATTTCGCATAAGAGTCAACAATGAGACGCTTGTTTTGTACGGTAAAATAACTTTCAGGGTTCGCATCCAGCGTTAAGATACGCGCGTCAAACGCTATTACTTCATCTGCAAAAGGCAATTTCACATTAAGCCCAACTTTAGGGTGCACTTCCTGTAATTTACCAAAACGCAGAACCACAGCCTTCTTATATTCAGGCAAAATATAAATGGAAGACATCGCTAATATAACAACAAAACCAAAGGCGATAATGGCAACAATATTCTTCATACTCATTAACGGGTTCCTCGGCTTGATCGATTTGACTGCTCACGACGCAGTCGTTCTACAACGCGATTACTAATATCTTGTAACTCACTCTCCGATATACCATCGTTTAAACTACGACGACTAACGGACGATTGTTCAGTTATTTTATCGAGCGGCAGGTACATCATATTATTACCACCTTCAACATCAATCAGCACCTTGGAGCTATTCTTCATCACTGACTCAATGGCATCCAAATAAAGGCGTTCGCGAGTCACTTCCGGAGCCTTGATATACTCAGTTAACAACTGATTAAATCGCGCTGATTCACCTTCAGCCCTAGCGATAACCTGGTCACGATATGCATTAGCTTCTTCAATGGTACGCTGAGCTTTACCACGCGCCTCAGGAACGATGCCATTCGCATAAGCCTGAGCTTCATTCTTCAAACGCTCGCGATCTTCCTTCGCATTCACTACATCATCAAACGCTTCTTTTACTGCAGAAGGAGGCCTGCCTTCCTGAATATTGACCCCCACAATATAAATACCGGTACCGTAGCTATCCAGATAAGTCTGTAACCGTTTCTGCATTTCAGCAGCAATCTTACCACGTCCTTCTGACAAGGCTTGGTTTAATTCAGTAGAACCCACAACATGCCGCAAAGCACTATCCGCAGCATGCTGCAAACTGACTTTAGGGTCACGAACATTCAGAGTAAAGGCTTTTATATCCGCAATGTTGTATTGCACCGTTACAGGCACTTCAACAATACTTTCATCTTCTGTAAGCATTAAGCCACCTGTACGGTATTGACGTTCTTCCGTTACGTTAGCAGAAAAGCGCTTATCAATTAATGGTGGATTCCAATGCAAACCTGGTCCTTCAACTGAATGAAATTTACCCAAACGCAAAATTAACGCTCGTTCTTTTTCATCCAGTTGATAAATGCCCGAAACCAAATAGCCAATTAAAAGAACAACAAAGGCAACCACCAAAAAGGAAAAAGAGAAACCACTATCACCACCTTTACCACCTTTACCACCAAAGAAACCATCTATTTTTTTTTGGACATTCTTCAGGACTTCATCCAAATCCGGTGGACCACCGTTATTACGATTACCACCCCAAGGGTCTTGGTTGCTACCACCCGGTTCATTCCAGGCCATAAATATTCTCCATTAATTCAGTCGATAATGAATTCTAGCAAAATACACGTTATTTGTATTTTTTAACACGCTAGATACCTATTGCAAAAAAAAAAAATTAGGTCATTTTTTAATCAAAAAGCCACGAGTAGAGGCTTTCTTTAACCCCCTTAGTTGCTTTCCTACTCCTCAGTATGGTTTAGAATGGGGGCAGACTTCAACCATTGCAAGGTGATTGGATTAATATCCTCACTTGCCAATATCTTCAGCAATTCCACTTGTGGGACTTGGATTTTAAGCTGACTACTGCCATCATCCAGATATTCCTCTTGTTCAATGGCTCCCAGTTCATATAAGCGTGACCGCAATTTTGCCATCGATGGCAGCACATAACTCGGTAAACATAAGGTATTACAAATCATTTTTTGTCCGAGGCATTCGGACAATGCTTCGAATAAAAGTTCAATACCTTCACCAGATTGAGCCGATAACCAAACAGCAACGGGATCATGATTTGCATTACGCTCAATATGTGCTGTATGGGTTTCCAACAAGTCAACTTTATTATAAACCTTCAACTGAGGAAGATCACCAGCCCCAATCTCCTCAAGCACTTCTTCTACCTGTTCTATATTGTGCTGACGTTCATCATCAGCGGCATCAATAACATGCAGCAGCAAAGAAGAATGACTCGCTTCTTCCAGAGTTGCTCTAAATGCTTCAATTAAGCGGTGCGGCAGATGACTGATAAACCCCACCGTATCGACTAATACCGCTTTCCCCACACTTGGTAAGTGAATACCTCGCATAGTAGGGTCCAGAGTCGCAAATAATTGATCTTTGGCATAAACACCCGCATCAGTCATTTGATTAAACAATGTCGACTTACCTGCATTAGTATAACCCACCAGAGAAACCGTTGGTGTAGACGCTCGCACTCTCGAACGACGTCCTTGGGCTCGCTGCTTACGTACTTTTTCCAAACGCCCCTCAATAGACTTAATACGCACTCGCAATAAGCGCCGATCAGTCTCTAACTGAGTTTCACCAGGACCACGCATACCTATGCCACCCTTTTGACGCTCAAGGTGTGTCCAACCACGAATCAAACGCGTCGACATATGGCGCAGTTGAGCCAGTTCAACCTGTAACTTTCCTTCATGCGTCCTGGCACGTTGGGCAAAAATATCCAAAATCAATCCTGTTCGATCCAGCACCCGACACTGTAATACCGCCTCAAGATTACGCTCTTGGCTGGGAGAAAGTGTATGGTTAAAAATAACCAGTTCAGCTTGGTGTAAAACGACCAATTCCCGCAGTGCTTCCACTTTCCCAGAACCAATAAACGTTTTCGCGTGAGGAGCCAAGCGCTGACCCACCACAAATTCAACAGGATCACCACCGGCTGACAGGACGAGCTCTTCAAACTCTCTTGGATCTTCACAAACGTGGGAATGAGAAAATGTCAAGTGAACAAGAATTGCCTGTTCACCTGATTCAGGACGATCAAAAAACAACAGGCTCTCTCAAAAATTTCAAAAGGTAACATTTGGGTGTCAAACTATAGGTTACCACCCTGTGATCAATCTTGCTCGGGATCACTTTCTTCAAGATTAACCATTGGTACACGTACTGCGCGAACAGGCACAACCGTTGAAATAGCATGCTTATAAACCATCTGGCTCACTGTATTTTTTAGCAAAATAACAAATTGGTCAAATGACTCAACTTGGCCTTGCAACTTAATACCGCTAACAAGATAAATAGATACTGGAACCCTCTCTTTACGTAAAATGTTTAGATAAGGGTCTTGTAAGTTTTGCCCTTTTGACATGGGGTGTCTCCTTAAAAGAATGAAAATAAACCACTGGATAAGGTACACATAGTGTACTTTATCCAATGCAATCAAAGCATTTTGCTATTTGTTGTTCCGAAGCTCAAAGGTACAAAGGTACGACCAAATACCTTGCCTCCTCATTTCAAAACAGGTGAGAAATACAACGCCTGCTAACAGGACCTGTTGATCAACACAGCGTAAGAGCACTATATTGGCTTTTTTGACAAAAAATTCAAGGCTTTCTCGAAGTTTTTTGCTGAAACTATTGCTAAAGTCTCACTTTTTGGCGCAACCTCCAACACTTTCAATTGATTCCATCTGCGCAGCCAAGTAATTTGTCGTTTGGCTAATTGACGAGTAGCAACTAACCCTTTTTCAACCATCGTTTGATAATCATACTGCCCATCTACATATTGCCACATTTGCCGATAACCCACTGAGCGCATAGAGGGCATATCAAGATGTAAATTGCCACGTTGGTAAAGCCTTTTCACCTCATCTTCAAATCCCTGATCTAACATTTGGTGATAGCGCTGCTCAATGCGTTGATGCAGCCACACACGATCCATAGGCATTAAAGCCAACTGTACGACCTCATATTGGTTCATCAATCCTGACAAACCGGATAACGATTGTTTTTGCTGTTCAATACGAAAAGCCGTCATCGTTTTTCCACTGATTCGATAAACAGCTAAAGCTCTCCCTATACGTTGAGAATGATTAGGATGGATTTGTGTAGCATATTCAGGGTCCACCTTTGCCAATTCTTGGTGTAAAGCAGGCCAGCCTCTTTCCTGCGCTTCTCGCTCTATCTGCTCACGAGTGGCACTATCCGTTGCAGGCATATCTGCCAAACCTTCAAGTAACGCATGAAAATACATCATGGTCCCACCAACCAATAGTGGTGTACGTCCAGCAGCAATACTTTTCTCTATTTCCCTGGTAGCATCATAACAAAAGTCTGCTACAGAATAAGATTCACTGGGGTCACAAATATCAATTAAAGCATGAGGAGCCAGAACCAACTCCTCCGCGGTCGGCTTTGCTGTTCCAATATTCATGTCACGATAAATCAACGCTGAATCAACACTGATAATATCAACGGGTATTTCTCGACTTAAATTAATGGCCAAATCTGTTTTACCCGATGCGGTCGATCCCATTAAAAAAATAACCGTCGGTTTAGTCATTGATAACTCGCTATTGACACTACTGGCCTCGCATAAACCACTTATCCATTTCAGCCAGAGAAAAGTGTGCCCAAGTCGGTCGCCCATGGTTACACTGCCCACTGCGTTCTGTCGCTTCCATGTCCCTTAACAAGGCATTCATTTCAGCAATACTTAACAATCGATTGGCGCGCACAGAACCGTGGCAGGCTATCGTTGATAATAATTCATTAATATGCTGTTTAATACGATCACTGGTACCGTATTGAATTAAATCAGACAACACGTCCCTGACCAATTGCTCAACATTAGCATGATTAAGTGCAACGGGAATCTGCCGAATCAGCACACTTTCTGGTCCTGCTGTTTCTACAATAAAGCCAAGCTTGTGAAAAACCTCTTGATGGCTCTCTACACAATCCACTTCTTTTTCACTAACAGCCAACGTTTGTGGCACCAATAGCGGTTGAGCCTGCACGTTACCCAACTCAAAAGCTGACTTCATTCGCTCATAAACCACTCGTTCATGTGCTGCGTGCATATCAACCACAATGAGCCCCTGAATATTTTCGGCTAAAATATAGATTCCTTTTAGCTGAGCAATCGCATAGCCTAAAGGGGGGATGTCATTCGTAGATGCTTGGGTACTTTTTCCAGCTTTTTGTGGGGCAGCATGGTTGTAAAAACTTAAGGCTTCTTTAACCTGTGGGGTGTCTATCACCTCTCGACCAAAAGCATTAGCACGATGGGCCGAACGATAGTTGGGCGATAAAGCAGTTCCAGATGTGACACCCCCCGTCACCGGCACAACATCTTGCTTTTGCTGCTGGTCTAACGGCATCATGGGCTGTTCCATAATAGTCGTCTCTGCATTCACATTAGACTTATCAACGGGAAGTTGATCGTCGGGACGGACACCCGCCAAAACATGATGCAAACTACTATAAATAAAATTATGCACATTGCGGCCATCGCGAAAACGCACTTCATGTTTGGTGGGATGTACATTCACATCCACTGTCACGGGATCAATCTCCAGATATAACACAAACGCTGGATGTCGACCATGATAAAGTACATCACTATACGCTTGTCTTACCGCATGACTCACCAATTTATCTTTAATAGAGCGCCCATTGACATAAAAGTGTTGTAAATCTGCCTGACTGCGAGAAAACGTGGGTAAAGCCACCCACCCCCACAAGCGCAAACCATGACGCTCAATATCAACCACTAAGGCATTTTCCATAAAGGTCGGGCCACAAATTTTCGCAACTCTACGATTCCTCTCGGCTTCAGACTGCCCTGCCCGTAAACTATGTATAGCACGCTGGTTATGACGCAACTCAAACGTCACATTGAAGTTGGCTAATGCTAAACGTTTAACGACGTCTTCAATACGGTTAAATTCGGTTTTTTCTGTGCGTAAAAATTTTCGACGGGCAGGTGTATTAAAAAACAAATCTCGTACTTCCACTGTAGTACCTTGTGGGTGAGACGCTGGAATGATATCGGTGGCCACCATATCACGTCCTTCAGCTCTGGCAGACCAACCGGCAATCGCACCTTCCGCATTACTGGTCAATGTTAAACGAGACACTGCACTGACGCTGGCCAGAGCTTCACCACGAAAACCTAATGTGGCTACCGCTTCCAAGTCATCTAATACATACACTTTACTGGTGGCATGGCGACTCAAGGCCAGAGGCAAATCTTCCTTGACAATACCGTGGCCATTATCTCGGATGCGCATCAGCTTCACACCACCACTTTCAACATCTACCTCAATTCGAGTAGCACCTGCGTCCAAACTGTTTTCCAACATTTCCTTAACAACAGAAGCAGGACGTTCAACCACTTCACCAGCAGCAATCTGGTTAGCTAGACGTGGGGGAAGGAGTTTGATTTTAGACATAGGCTTATTGAGTGTCGTCGATATAAAAGGGGATTATACATGAATAGAATTTAAAGCAGTCATTCACCAGAATTAAGACCGCTTATGTCACGTCTCATGATGGATTAGCACCCTTGGTAGAGCTGAGTCAACACTACCCCAATGGGTCTCTCTTATTGATTGCTGACGATGCGATGCAGACTGCCACCAATGGAGTCACCCATGTTACTTGGCAATATCATGATGGAGACAGGACCTCCTGATTACCCTGACTTAAACCCATACGAAAATCTCTGGGATGAAAGATGAGAAACATTTTTTCATAACCACGTTTTTAAGTGAATGGCAGCCGTTGAGGATCAACAGGTGACTGTTTCCATCGCCATTGGTTCTGGATATATCGTTTTCTATTCATCTTACGAGTTAAAAAACAGGAGTGATTTCAGCGCAAACTTGTAACCCTGGTGTCGTTTCCGGAATACTAATAACAGAAAACACACCGCTATGAAGCTCAACGATACGTTTGGCAATGGGTAGCCCCATACCATTAGCTTTAGACTCAGGATCAAGAACACGGAAAGGCCGGACGGCGGCGTCCAACCGATTGGAGTCCAAACCTATACCATTATCTTCAATAATAAGGCTTATCCGATTGTCTTTATCAGCCAACACCTTTGTATAAACCCGACATTCGCCACTGGAGTACTCAGCACTATTAAAGATCATCTCCATAAAATATTGACGCCATAGTTCCTTATTGCCCATGACTGTGGGCAGGTCCTCTACGCACACAGAAAATTGCGGATATTGATTGGAACAGTCTGCAACAACCTCATCACAAAGGGTCTTTAAATTAACCTCTGATTCCATATCTATATCACCATAAAGACGGGCATAGCGAGATAAACTCACCAATTGCGTTTGAGCCTTTTTACCTTCCTGTTCCATAAGAACCAACCAGCCCAGAGCCTTATCATCTAAACAATCAGAGTAATGATTTACTATTAACCGGGAAAAACCTACGGCAGCCCGTACAACACTGCTGATATCATGAGATACCGTACGCATCACTTGTTGTAAATACTCTTCATCAACAGACATATAACACTCCTATTTCTGAAAGTCTCGATTACATCGGCGCTTCCACAATCTCAAAACCATGAGTTACCTCTGCTCCCGCCGCCTCCATCATCATAGCGGCTGAACAATACTTGGTAGCAGATAACTGCACAGCCTTCTCGACGTGTTTCGGCTTCAAACGATGACCGGTTACCGTAAAGTGTAGATGGATTTTAGTAAACGGCGAGGGGGTGCCCACAGCACGCTCTGAGTCCAACTCAACCCGACAATCAGTGACTTGCTGTCGAGACTTTTTAAGAATACTCATAACGTCAAAGCTTGCGCAACCACCAACCCCCAAGAGCATCATTTCCATAGGTCGAATCCCCATATTCCTTCCACCATGATCTTCCGGACCATCCATAACCACACTATGTCCACTACCCGACTCGCCTAAAAACATAACGCTATCAACCCATTTAACAGTTGCTTTCATAAACCCCTCTAATGTTTCACTGGAAAAAGTATTTGATGAATCAACATACAAGACTATCATAGAAAGATGACAAATTGCGTAAGTGTGTATTATATAATTAAGCCACTACCCGTGGTGCATTATGAAAGCACCACTTTGATATTGTTCATTTTGTTGCCGCGCCTTACGTTATCCCACTGGATAA
>MDLC01000051.1 GCA_001723645.1 Candidatus Endobugula sertula
AGAGACTGATCACGTTTAATCGCAGGGGGTGATCATTTTCAATTGGAGAAGGTGTTCATCTTGGAGTGGAATATGCACACGATTCAACATGGCTTTCATAATAGATTTCTCACGATGATGAAGTGCATTGTCATCATGAGCTGTCATATATCCAGGATCTGTATCCGTCACTCCCATTTTTGTTTGATACAAACGCGTAGTAAAAATATTAGGCAATTGCAGAGCCTCTTTTACATCTGTAGAAGAGGCAAGCAATGTACACTCTGGCGTAACCAGCACTGGTCGTTCTTCACGTAATTGTTTAAAAAATGGTAAGGGCTCCTCCTTCATCCACCGTCTAACCAGCGGATACTTATCTTCCTCCATGGCTGTATCATATTCCGCCAGATAATCCCTTTTTACTGTATTAAGTGATGCTAATGACTCATCAATAATACCACTACCTTTACCTTTTATTACTAAGCCCTCATTCGTCATAACATTCTACTACTTATACAACCCACAGTTAGGTGTTAACTAAAGCGTTTTGATATACTCTATTAACTCCCAGCGTTGTTCTTCTGTTAAAGCAGGCAGTTGAGTACCATCCATTTGTGGTGTTCTGCCTGCGCCGTATTCATGACCACTATTCATATCACCTCTCCGCGTAGCACGGAATATAAACCCCTTATTATCATCAGATACAAAACCTACTTTAACAGGATCAAATTCGCGACGCCCAACACTGAACTCATCGGGTCGGTAAACACCATCATCAGGATCATCTGCACGCTTCTTAGGCAAAAGTAAGTCATATAAAGTCGGCACTGAACCATTGTGCAAATAAGGTGCCGTAGCCCAAATACCATTCAGCGAGCGCGCTTTATAAGCAACCACTGAATTATAAGGTCCTGCCGTTGTATCCGGTTTGTAATTACCATTTTTAATAGTATCAGGCATTTTATTTTCAAATAGCGCCATAGCAATGGTGTAAATTCGATCTAACCAACGACGAATCCACCATTTGTCAGGGTCTGGAGTAGCAATAACGCCCTTGGTTGCAGAAGTCAGGATTTGCACTACAGGCGCGTCTTCCTCAATGAACAAGGTCCCCACACCTTCCACCGCCTGGGTAGTATGTTGAAAATTACCGGATTTACCCGTATAAGTGGCACTATTTTCTGCCATAGCCACATCAGTACCAATAAACTCCAACTCCGACATTTTGGCAACCACAATACGATCAGCATTATCCCTGTCAACCACTTCATGACAAGATTGACAATACTGTTGGTAAATAAGCCGACCTTTGTCTGCCTTGGTTCGATCAATTTTTCCTAGAATATCTTCAGGCCATACGGGAGATTGTAGGCTTTTCAAGTGTGATTCCAAGCGCTGCAGATTGACTAAATTAATCGAAGACTTAAAGTCAATAATTTCACTTTTTCTTTTTTGATCAGTAATCATCGCAGACAAGCTAAAATCATCGGGCTCATGAGAAGACCAATCTAAAATGCCGAAAACACCTATTACCTCTCCAGTATTACGCCCAAGAGGCCCGACACTGGCATTATTAGCTAAACCATTCCACTGAACGTAATTAGATTGCGCAATATCCCACAAAAATGGATAGCTAACAGGCGCATTTGCCTCATTAAAGAACTGATTACGCACACGTAACATATCTCGCTGATTTAAACCAGGGTAACCGGGCTCTTTAGACTCCAATCGCTCTAGTACAGTAGCAAATTCTTTATCGCCTAGGGTACTAGCATTAATACCCTCCAACACACGGCTAATTTCCTCATCACTAACGACTCGATTACCCGTAGGAGAAACAACAGAAGCTAATATATTGGCGAATTGATCTTTATTAATAATATGCTGCAATACACGATTATAAATTCGCCCAAAAGCGTCAAGTCGAGCGTAACCATAATCCACTTTACTGTGGTTAACTGTATTGTACAAACGAATCGTCTTTGTCCATTGTTCCAGCTCAGTAACCACTTCATTTTCACTATCAAAGTCATTATCTAATGCGATAACGTTTTCCACAAAACGCTGTCTTTTATCGTCATCTTTCAGCGTTATGCTCATGGATTTTTCAAGGGCAGTTAAAAAACCCACCATGTCAGCCATAGATGGCCCACCATCAATACGCATGGCCTGTCCTTTATAGTTAATTTGTCCAGTGTGACAAGCAGCACAAGTATAACCAACATAATCCTTACCCTGATAGGTATCTTTTACAAAACCCACCGGAAGGCCATCAGGATTAAAAAATGTGGGCTTTTGTGGCAAATAACGGTATTTATCCATATTTTTATTGGAGCGAAGAAGTGCTTCAGACGTTTCTTCCTCCAATACAATAAAAAAGTCGTAAGGTACTAATCCAGATCCCTGAGTCGTGTTGTAATACCATAAACTATCCGATTCGTCCCATCCCTGATCCAAATAAATAGGCTTTGAGTAGCTTTCACCAAAGGCCCCATCAGAGATAGGAATAGCACCACGATCAGGGTCGTCATCCCAACCTTGGTAGATTTTTCCAATAGCTAAGGCAATAAGCATCGGAGCAACAATAACTCCTAGTAATGCCCATTTATATTTAAAAAGAAAACAAAGTAGTGTGAAAAAACGTTGGAATAGAGTGACCATAGAGCGATTCCCTCGGACAATTTGGATTTATTATTTAAAGTTATACATCCACAGGCCGCGAGTCTAACAAGCGTCGCTTACAATAACAATGCTATAGTCAATAAAAAAGCCAGGAACACGCCTGACTTTCTTTATCACAAAATAATGAGAAATATGTCAAGTTATGAACGAGACCCACTCTCCCCTTCAACATCAACTTCAATGGTTGCATTTGGCGTCAAGTCAGTATCCACCATCTTTCCCGAAGTAACGGTCTGTTCTACTGGATCTGAATTATCAACAGATTCAGAGACTTCTGCCATTTCAGCAAGCGCTTCCTTAATAGATAGTTTAATTCGTCCACGCTGATCGACATCCAAGCATTTTACTTTTACAGTTTGTCCCTCTTCAAGGTGATCAGCCACCTTATTCACACGCTCTTCAGCAATTTGAGAAATATGTACCAAGCCATCTTTTCCTGGAAGGAAAGTAACGAAAGCTCCAAAATCAACGATACGCGCAACAGTTCCTTCATAGATTGCACCAATTTCAGCCTCAGCAGTAATCTCACCAATTTTAGTGAGTGCCGCTTCTAATGCATGATTATCGGATGCATAAATTTTAACCACACCGTCATCGTCGATATCAACAGAAGCACCCGTTTCTTCTGTAATCGATCGAATAGTCGCACCTCCTTTACCAATGATGTCGCGAATTTTATCTGGATCAACTTTTAGTGTTTTAAAACGTGGTGCATTACTCGATACTTCCTCACGCGACTTATCGATCACTTTGTTCATTTCGGCAAGAATATGTAGACGCGCCTGTAGTGCTTGTTCCAGAGCAATTTCCATAATTTCTTCAGTGATACCTTCAATCTTAATATCCATCTGTAGAGCAGTAATACCTTGTGTAGTACCCGCCACTTTAAAATCCATATCACCCAGATGATCCTCATCACCCAAAATATCGGTTAATACAGCAAAGCCACTATTTTCTTTCACCAAGCCCATAGCAATACCTGCAACTGGAGCCTTAAGAGGAACCCCTGCATCCATCATTGCTAGGCTTGAACCACAAACAGAGGCCATTGAACTGGAACCATTAGATTCTGTAATTTCGCTTACCACACGAATAGTATACGGAAATTCTTCCTGAGAAGGTAATACCGCGGCAACACCCCGACGAGCCAAACGCCCATGTCCAATTTCACGACGGCCTGTAGCACCCATACGACCACATTCACCGACAGAGTAAGGAGGAAAGTTGTAGTGCAACATAAATGGGTCGCGACACTCGCCTTCAAGGGCGTCAATAATCTGCGCATCACGAGCATTACCCAAAGTCGCAACCACAATTGCTTGTGTTTCACCACGAGTAAATAAAGCGGAACCATGTGTTTTAGCCAATACACCAATTTCGACATCAATAGGACGAACCGTTTTTGTATCACGGCCGTCAATTCTAGGCTCTCCTGCCACCACACTGGTACGCACAGTTTGTTTTTCTAGCTGACTAAAAGTCGACCTAACATCCTCTTCGGTGATATTGGCCTCTTCGTTAGCTAACGCTTCTGTTGCTGCATTACGCAACTCATTCAACTGATCATAACGTTCCATTTTGTCAGTAATACGGTAAGCCTCAGCAATGGCAGCACCATACTGTTCGCTAACGGCTGATACCAACTCTGTATTTACTGCTTCTGCTTGCCATTCCCAACGAGGCTTACCCGCATCTTTTGCCAAATCAGCAACGGCCTGCACAACCGCTTGGTATTCCTGGTGAGCGAATAGCACAGCACCCAACATAATATCTTCGGGTAATTGATTCGCTTCTGATTCCACCATTAGTACAGCATCTTGAGTACCTGCTACTACCATGTCCAGTTCTGAACTGTCCAGAGCAGAGTAGCTTGGGTTGAGTAAATAGCCCGCTTCTTGAGTATATCCCACACGAGCAGCGCCAATTGGACCATTAAATGGTATACCGGATACTGCCAAAGCTGCCGAAGTCCCGATCATTGCGGCAATATCTGGATCAACATTATTTTGCGCAGAAACAACGGTACAAACCACCTGCACTTCATTCATAAAACCATTAGGGAATAATGGACGAATTGGGCGATCAATCAGGCGAGAAGTCAGAGTCTCTTTCTCATTGGGACGAGCTTCACGCTTAAAAAAGCCACCGGGAATTTTACCCGCAGCATACGCTTTTTCTTGATAATGAACCGATAGAGGGAAGAAGTCCTGACCAGGCTTAGCTTCTTTAGCACCCACTACCGTGCATAATAACTGGGTTTCACCGATAGAGACCAAAACAGCTCCTGTCGCCTGACGAGCCACTCTACCAGTTTCAAGGGTTACTGTATCATCACCGAACTGAAATGTTTTAATTATTGGATTCACAAATTTATCCTTTCTATGTTTCTCTTTACATTACATGAATTATTGTTGCAAAGAATGCTTTGACAACACCAAAATGCTTACAAAACAAACTCACATTCTTAAGTCTCTTGCTCTTGATAACTTGTGTTTAAATACTGAAATAAAAGTCTTGCTGGCAATAGAAGAAAGCAAAAGTGCCCGCAACTGCGAGCACTTTTAAATATTTACTTAGCGACGCAAACCCAATTTTTTGATGAGGTTGGCGTAACGCGCAACATCTTTGCGTTTCAGGTAATCCAACAACTTACGACGCTGATTGACCATACGGATCAAGCCTCGACGAGAGTGGTGATCCTGCTTATGATCAGCAAAGTGTCCTTGCAATTTATTGATATTAGCCGTCAATAAGGCAACTTGTACCTCAGGTGAACCTGTATCGCCAACTTCGCGCTGGTTATCTTGAACAATTGCTGATTTTTCTTCTGCACTTAGTGCCATAGTCATTTCCTCTTCCGTTTAATATGCAAAGGGTGAATATTATGAAGCCATACTCACCATAGTCATTGGCCTACCCGCGCATATTTACAGGCAGGTCAAATTTTTACTTTATTGACTTACGGGCCTCTTAACGACACGTTTAGGGGCAAGCTGACCCTCTTTTAGCTCAGCCACACCAATAAATTCACCGTGCTCAAGGCAGACACGCACCTTATCACCTTCTGCCGCGAAACGATAGGCCTCGATACTCATTACTCCCTGTCCTTGACAGAAATAATACCCCATTTCATCAGAAATGATCACTTTGTTCAGGGCTTGCACAGGCGCATCCACCGGCAATAAATGTCTATCTAACTGCTCTGGTTTACCATCGCCACGAATATCTGATAGCTGTTGCAGGGTTATACTACCCACTTCGTCAAATGACCCTACCATACGTCGATGCAAACGTGATACATGAGCCCCCACTCCCAATTGTTTGCCAAGGTCTTCTGCCAGTGAACGAATATAAGTCCCTTTACTACAATGCACTTCTACATCTATTTCTGGATGCGAGCCATTCCCTCTAAAATTTGTCATTTGATAATTATATACTATCACTGGCCTCGCTTTACGAGGCACGTTAATGCCCTCACGAGCCCATTTATACAAAGGTTTACCTTGATACTTCAATGCCGAATACATAGAAGGGATCTGCTTAATCTCCCCTCGAAAAGCCGTCAACGCCGTTTCAATTCGAGACTGGGTAATATGTTCAGCATCACAGGTAGCAATGACTGTCCCATCACAGTCCCCTGTTTCAGTAGTCAGCCCCAAACAAAAAGTACTACTATAACGCTTATCCGCATCTAGAAGATACTGTGAAAATTTACTCGCCTCACCCAAACAAATAGGCAATACTCCTGTTGCCAAAGGGTCTAAACTACCTGTATGCCCGGCTCGCTTGGCAAAAAACAAGCGTTTCACTTGCTGTAAGGCATCATTCGAGGTCATACCAGTATCTTTGTTCAACAACAGTACGCCATCAATAGCGCGTCCCCATTTTGTTCGTCTTCCCACTCTAGTTCCTAGGGCTTGTTGTCAGTCTGTATGATGCGATAGATCTTCAGCAATCGCTTTATCAATAAGATTTGATAATTGTTGGCCGTGAACCGAAGTTTTATCATAATAAAACTGTAGCTTTGGCGTTACTCGAATATCTAATTCTTTAGCAACGGTGCTTCGCAAAAAACCGGCTGCATGATTTAATGCATTTGCAGCTTGATTACACTCCGTTTCATTATCGCGACCAACAAAGGTCACATAAATCTTAGCGTAAGCCATATCACGACTAACCGCCACATTATTAATATTTACCATACCTACCCGAGGATCACGCACTTCCTGCGCAATAGTGGTCGCCAATATCCGCTGAATAGCATCAGCAATACGGTCTGTACGTGCAAATTCTCTTGCCATCTATAACTCGCGTCTAACCTCAGTCACTTTATAAACTTCGATCTGGTCACCCACTTTCACGTGATAATCCTTCACACCAATACCACACTCGGTACCATTACGTACTTCATCCACATCGTCTTTAAAACGACGCAACGATTCCAGCTCACCTTCATAAATCACCACGTTATCACGTAATACACGAATAGGCTCACTGCGGTAAACCGTACCTTCAACCACCATGCAACCAGCAACTTGACCAAATTTTGGTGAACGGAAAACATCACGCACATCAGCAATGCCCACAATTTCTTCTCTAAGCTCTGGTGACAGCATACCTTCAAGCGCATTTTTCACATCGTCCAACAACTGATAGATAATGCTATAGTAACGCACTTCGATATTTTCTGCTTCCGCCAACTTACGGGCCGTGCCATCAGCACGAACATTAAAGCCAATGACAATAGCACTAGAGGTTAGTGCAAGATTAATATCATTGCCTGTAATCCCACCTACGCCAGAAGACACAACGTTCACTTGTACTTCGTCATTACCAATATCTCTCAGAGCACCTTGAATCGCTTCTAGTGAACCACGCACATCAGTTTTAACAACAACCGTTAAAATCTTTTTCTCGCCTGCGTTGATATTGGCAAACATATTTTCCAACTTGGCCGCTTGATGGCGTTTCAGTTTTTCCTCACGTTCACGCTCTGCACGATGTTCAGCGACCTCACGAGCACGGCGCTCATCAGGCACCACGACAAATTCATCGCCTGCATCTGGCGCACTATCCAACCCCAACAATTCAACCGGAGTCGATGGACCCGCTTCTTGAACTTGCTGACCTAATTCATTCGTCATGGCTCGAACACGGCCAAAAATTTGGCCAGCCAACAAAATATTGCCTCGAGTTAAAGTACCACTTTGTACTAATACGGCAGCAATAACACCACGACCTTTATCAACCCGAGATTCAACAACGACACCTTTTGCTGCCGCATCTTTTACTGCCGTCAATTCCTGCAACTCAGCCTGCAGAGAAATCGCTTCCAACAATTCTTCAATGCCTTCACCAGTATGGGCAGAGACATTGAGGAACTGCACATCCCCCCCCCAATCTTCTGGGATAACATCTTTCGCGGCCAATTCGTTTTTCACACGATCAGGATCGGCGCTTTCCTTATCACATTTATTAATAGCAACAACTAGAGGAACACCTGCCGATCTAGCATGAACAATGGCTTCTTCTGTTTGTGGCATAACACCATCATCTGCAGCAACCACAAGGATAACAACATCTGTACACTGCGCACCACGAGCACGCATAGCTGTAAAGGCCGCATGTCCTGGTGTATCTAAAAAGGTAATTTCCCCGTGTTTGGTTTTTACTCGGTAAGCACCAATATGCTGAGTAATACCGCCAGCCTCACCCGATGCTACCTTGGCCTTACGAATATAGTCCAACAATGAGGTTTTACCGTGATCAACGTGGCCCATCACGGTCACTACAGGGGCTCGAGAAACATACTCACCAACAGTTGCCAAATCCTCTTCCAGCTTCTCTTCTAGTGCATTACCACTCACTAATACTGGGGTATGACCTAATTCTCCAACAACCAATTGTGCAGATTCTTGATCCAAAGGTTCATTAATGGTGGCCATGACACCCATTTTAATGAGTTCCTTAATCAAAGCAGAAGCTTTCATATTCATACGCTGAGCTAATTCAGGAACTGCTATCCTCTCTGGAATATATACTTCGTGAATCATTTTTACCGTTGGCTTTTTAAAGCCATGTTTATTTGTGGTTTTGGATGATCGATTACGATGACGAGTAGATGATTCTTCCTCCTCATAATCATCAGACAAGCGAGAAATATCAATTTTAGAACTACTCTTCTTAGGGCCAGAGCCTTTACGAGCAGTCTTAGCTTTACGCGGCTCGTCTTGAATAAACTCATCGTGATGTTTTTCTTTCTTACGTCCATGCTTACCTTTTTCTTCTTGCTGATTTTTCAGCCTCTCCGCTTCGATAGCCGCCTGTTTTTGCTTAAGATCATCCTGCTTAACCTTTTTAGCTGCTGTTGTTTTTTTAGATAACAATTCCTCATGATAGGCTTTTCGCTCAGCTTCAGCACGTTGTCTCGCTGCAGAAGCGGCTTGACGTTTTAATTCCACGTCATCAACCAACCCTGATCGCTGGGAAACAACGGACTCAGACTCTTTTGGTTTTTCTTCAATTATTGGTTCCGCTGGTAGAGCCTCTTCAACAACTTCAACCTCTGCTGGTATTTCTTCAACAATAGTGGTTGGCGTTTCTACGACGGGCCCTTCTTCAACCACTGGCAGTTCAGCAATCTCCCGTTTAACATAGGTGCGCTTTCTTCTCACTTCGACATTAACAGTCTTACGTGCAGAACCACTACCTGTTTTCAACGTACTCGTAGTTTTGCGCTTTAAGGTAATCTTTTTTGGTACCGCAGACTCTTCACCATGGCTACTTTTTAAAAATGCCAACAACACTTGCTTTTCCTTATCCGACACCAAAGAATCTGCAGAATCGTGTAATAAACCCGCCTCTTTCATTTGCCCGAGTAATCGATCAACTGAAGCACCGACTAGTTGAGCAAGATCACTAACTTTTACATCTGCCATTTTTTTTCCTCAATCAATTACTCACTCACTTCGCTAGATGCAAACCAAGGTTCACGTGCTTTCATAATAAGAGCCGCAGCACGTTCCTCTGTCATACCATCAATATCAATCAATTCATCGACAGATTGTTCAGCCAGATCCTCCATAGAGACCACACCACGTTTAGCCAATATAGACGCCAGGACCGCATCCATTCCCTCCATAGAAGCCAAGTCTTCTGCCGCTTCATTGCCTTCTAATTGTTCTTCCGATGCCAAGGCCCGAGTCAGTAGGGCATCTTTTGCCCTAGAACGCAGCTCAATAGCAATATCCTCATCGAAGCCTTCTATAGCCAACATTTCTTCTAATGGAACGTAAGCAACCTCTTCCAGACTGGTAAAACTTTCTTTAACCAGCACTTCAGCAATGTCTTCATCTACAGATAATGCCGCTACAAACAGTTCCACTTGACCACCTACTTCCTGTTCCTGTTTCTCCCGCCATCGTTCAATACTCATCACATTGACTTCCCATTGAGTCAACTCAGAAGCCAAACGAACATTTTGACCTCCACGACCTATCGCCATTGCTAGGTTTTCTTCTGCAACAGCCACATCCATTGAACCAGTTTCCTCATCGACAACAATGGACTCAATCTCCGCTGGGGCCATAGCATTAATGACGAATTGAGCGGGATTATCGTCCCATAAAATAATATCGACGCGTTCATTGGCCAACTCACTGGATACCGCTTGAACACGAGCACCACGCATACCAACGCAGGCACCCACTGGATCCATACGTCCATCGTTAGTCTTAACAGCAATTTTGGCACGAGAGCCCGGATCACGAGCAGCACCCTTTAATTCAATCACTTCCTCAGCAATTTCTGGCACTTCGATACGAAACAGTTCAATCAACATTTCGGGGCAGGCACGACTCAAACAAAGTTGGGGGCCTCTCGTTTCAGAGCGAACCTCCATTAACATAGCACGGATACGATCACCTATACGGTAGACTTCACGACCTACCAGTTCTTCACGAGGTAGCAAACCTTCTGCATTATTACCAAGATCGATAATAATATTATCTCTGGTTACTTTCTTAACCGAACCACTAATCAGCTCACCGATTTTATCTCGGTACTCATCAACCACCTGCTCACGCTCCGCTTCCCGAACCTTTTGTACAATCACTTGTTTGGCAGTTTGTGCTGCAATACGTCCAAAGTCAGTATTTTTTACCTGCTCGGTATACACGTCACCTGGCTTCAGAGAAGTATCTTTCTCAGCCGCTTCCTCAGTGGTGAGCTGCGTACCCAAAAGTGCCAAAGTTTCATCATCGACCACTTCCCAACTACGAAAAGTTTCGTAATTTCCGGTACTACGATCAATATTTACTTTAATAGTAGAATCTTCATCGTAACGCTTTTTTGTTGCTGTCGCTAACGCTAACTCTAGCGCTTCAAAAATGATTTCAGAGTCTACACCTTTTTCATTCGAAACTGCTTCAGCAACTAACAAAATTTCTTTGCTCATAGTTGTGCCTCTCAACTACACATCAAACTGATAATCCGATAAATATCACTCGGATCTCACCACACTTATTATTAAAACGCTTAGAAATTGGGAACAATATTCGCCTTTTCAATTGACTCTATGGGTAACAGGTATTCCTCATCCCCTACCTGAATAACCACTTCATCATTTTCAATGCCACCAATAACACCTTTTAACTTTTTACGCTCTGCAAATTTGCGATTTAATTTCACCACTACCATTTCTCCGACTGAGCGCTGGTAATGCCCAAGGGTAAAAAGCGGGCGATCAACTCCGGGCGATGACACCTCCAGAGTATATTGACTGGCAATAGGGTCTTCTACATCGAGCACACTACTGACCTGGCGACTCACTTTTTCACAATCAGCCAAACTAACACCAGCGTCTTTATCAATATAAATACGCAATGTCGCCTGTCGCCCTTGAATCAGGTACTCCAATCCCCACAACTCACACTCCAGCACCTCAACAACTGGAGCCAGCATATCGGTCAATTGTTCCTGAGTTGATGCCATGACTGTCGCTCACTACACACTTGATAGATACAAACAAAAAATGGGCTCAAGGCCCACTTTAAAACCGTCCCGGACGTTGTTATTCCAGAACACATTAACATTTGGTACATAGACATCTACATCAGATACAAAAAAACCCCAAAACGGGGTTTCTTAACTTAAAAACCAAAATACTCGCAACTCCAAATTGGCCTACCCTATATATTCGATTGTCAATCGGGCACCCCCACTGGCTAGCCGCAAATATAACGTGTTGCACAAAAAAATGCAAGAAAAATTACTTTCCGACGCAAAATGCGCCCAAAGGCAGCCATACTCCCCCCCTCATTTAGGCGATAGCTAACTAACTATAACAAGTTCAAGCCTTCCTGTAGATTGAATCAGTACGCGTGTTGGTTTTAAAAGTTGTCATTGTTTCATGGCCTCTTTTAACTCCTTCGGGCGTTTGAAACGTTTTAACATCATTTCGTGCCGTTATTGTAACCGAAGGAAGCGATTTGCTCTACGATTTAATGTGATTGCTGGCATTCACAATGTTGAGCTCGGTTAGTAGGTTTCGAAAGAGGTCTATTGGTTAGTGTTGCCACATCACAGTAACTATGATTGGGCGTGTAGTTTGAGAGTGGGAGCATTCGGTTGTCCAAGTTTCATGATCGTTTTTATCCTGTGATCGTGGACAACATCAAAGACTATTTCAGGCTCATCTCATGTTGGAAAAGACTACAGTATACACAAGCCCTATTTATTGGTTAGCATAGTCCACCTTAGAGTTGTATGCACAATAAACCGCACTTTTACTTTTCAGCCTTTATATATGGGGATTTACTATCATGTTGTGTCGTTTAATAATGCTTTTATGTGGCCTTTGGTTGAGCTTATTATCTGCTTTTGTTGATGCAGAAAAGCTGAAATTAACTATTGAATCCACCAAGGGTGAGCCTAAAGGAACCGTCATTATTCAGTTACTGCCAGAGAAAGCTCCCAACCATGTAGCAAGAATTAAATTGCTAACGAATGAAGGTAAATATGATGGAGTGGTTTTTCACCGTGTTATTCGTGATTTTATGGCACAAACTGGAGATGTTAAGTTTGGTAACGTCAAAAATTTTAAATCTGCTAGTGTAGGAACAGGTGGTTCTGATTATGATGACTTAAAAGCCGAATTATCCGATCTTCCTTTTACACCCGGAACGGTAGGAATGGCGCGTGGTCGCTATATTCATTAGGAATGGCGCGTGGTCGCTATATTCATTCTGCCAATAGCCAATTTTTTATTATGACTGAGACTCACTCCCATTTGAATGGAGCTTATACGATATTGGGACAGGTTATTGAAGGATTGAATGTAGTACAGCAGATTAAGAACGGTCCGCAATCAAAGGGAGGAAAAGTCTCTATGCCAGATGTGATTAAAAAAGCGGAAATTATCGAGTAGACACGTTGACGAGCCAGCCCTGATTTTTACGTAAGCGACTAAAATAACGTATGTTATCTAGAATACACTGGTTTGATTGATCTTGATGTCCTTAGAACAAAAAATAGCTGAGTACCTCAACAAGACTTGACATATTTTTACATAAAAAAGCCCGTGCTAAACTAGGAATAGCACGGGCTTTCTTACTATCACCTCCCTGTCATACCATCGGAATATCACTATTCCTAAATACCAACCTTGGTAATTCTCCTTTCTGTGAACATCCTTGTGTAGCATATTATGCCAAGTTTGCCTCCATTTGGCTGTAAGCTTAAGCTGAATTTTATGTAGGACATGTCCTACATTGATTATGGGCTTGTCGGTTAATTGCCTAAATGCATGAGATATAGCTGGACAGTTAAATATTGTCATAATTGCTAAACAACTCATCAACGGAATACTGAGTTTTTCTTCGATGAGCTTTAGCTTGTGCCCACTGATGGTCAATGGGTAGAAGCCTACGGTGTGCTGGCCGACAACAAGGGATAGTGATGGGTCAAAGTGATATCATGATAGCGGCGATTGCGCTATGCCATGAAGCAACCATGATTACCCGCAACGCTAAGCACTTTGAGCCTACTGGGTGAGCTGGAGGCCAGCCGGATTCTGGCCGATCTGTCACAGGCGACCGCCTCTTCATCTTTGCCGGAAATTCAATCTATCAGCGAAGCTGATGATGATGCGTGTGAGGCTATCTTCTGGATACGCGATCAGATGGTGTCTGCACAGGGCCTGAAGCCACACTGTGGCCGAGGCACTCTACAGTGATATTGAAAGGCAATCAACGCGGCGGTGCCCGCCAAATGGCATTGCATTTGATGAACGGTGAGATGAATGAGCATGTGGAACTACATGAGGTTCGAGGATTTGTCTCGGAAAATATCATGGGCGCGCTCAATGAAATCTATGCCGTGTCCAAAGGCACACAAGCCAAGCAATTTATGTACTCCCTTTCCCTCAACCCACTGGGGGAAGAAGCGGCATCAACGGCGGATTTTGAAACGGCCATAGAAAAGGCCGAGAAGAAGCTGTCACTGGAAGGCCAGCCCCGCGTGGTGGTCTTCTACGAAAAAGAAGGCCGTCGTCATGCCCATTGCGTCTGGTCGCGAATTGATAGCAATGAAATGAAAGCCATCCCCATGAGTCATGACCACCGCAAATTAAAGACACTGTCAAAATCTCTTTATCTGGAACATGGCTGGCAAATGCCACGGGGTTTTCGGAATATAAAGACCCAATGAACTTCTCCCGTGAAGAATGGCAACAGGCGTTGCGGACAGGTCGCAAATCTCAAGAGATCAAACAGAGTATTCAAGAGGCATTTGCTATCTCTGATAACCGTGCCGGTTTTGAAGCAGCACTCAAAGAAAGTGGATTTTATTTAGCTGAGGGGTAAGCTTGGTCTGAAACAAAGCCAGATTACCGCCCGCATTGGCGAAGTAAATACGTTACGCGCCGCATCGGATGTAAAAAAGGACATGATTGAGTATTTAAAGGCTACTTTTGACAAGCAGATGAATGCTTTAGCCCAAGAACATCAACAACAACTTTATCCACTACTTCAACAAAAAAATAGCCTTAAACAGAGCCATCAGGCAGAACGAAACGCATTGATTCACAAGCAGCAGGTACGCCAAAAAACCGAACAGGAAAAACGATACCACCGTATTCAAAAAGGATTTAGACAATTCACGTCACAATTATCCGGGCGTTATTGGCGGGACCGAAAAAACAATGAGAAAGAAGCTTGGCAATCCCACCTGCGTGACCAAAAAGAACGGGATCAATTGATTGTTTGCCAGCTCAATGAGCGGCAACAGCTTCAGGAAAAGTTGCATCAACTTGAACAGATTCATACGAAAGAGCGACAAGCAATGATCGCAGAGATAAGCCATAGCACATATCTGAAACAAGACCACGAATGGGGCAATGACATGCCTGGATGGGCGCACGCAAAGCCCCCTTACGAGCACGATATTACCCATGACTTTGACCAATCAATGTAAATAATAGGAGAACTGTATTTTATGATCAACGACATTGAAAAAACACCGCAGATGAAAGCCCTTGAACTAGCGCAGGCCAGAGAGACATTAGCGCAGTATTACAAGGACACCTTGACCCAATTAGAAAAAAGCCGTGATCCACTCGCACTCACCAAAGATATTATTAATGCGCCGGAAAACAACGCTATATTAAAAGCAGAACAGCGTTCATTATTTCGCCACATAGAACAGGAAGGTTCACAATCACATTCTGATATCCAAGGTGAGGAAAAAACATTCAGGCAATATGATTTAGCCAATAAGGATGATCTGGATAAAGCAATACGCCTATTGGCAGCAAAGGAACTTAACGATTACCATAGAGAAGAAATTGAAACCCTTAATGAGAGACAAAAAGCCAACCTTGATCATGAGCAGGATTTAAACGCCCTTCTTGCTTTACACGTAATCGAAGAAAAAGCCTTTCAACAAAGTCATAACCCTTTAGAAGAGACACGAGCCATCATTGAGAATAGCCATCGCTTCAACTCCTTTGAAGACTATGCGGCTTCGCGTTTACAAGAATCCAAAACGATGACAGCAATGCATGAGCAAGCAAAAGAGTCAAAAAGCATGATCGAACTTGATGATGAAGCCTTCTTGCGTGGACATTTACAACAGGTATCAGAACAAAAAGCCTTCGACAATATTGAAGCGCCACCTTCGCTCTACGAAAGCTATTTTGCAGATAATGAAAAATGGCCCAAGGAAATGTTTGTAGAAGGCAGCTTTGTTCAATACAGCGAGTTTGACAATACCGAACATCACTCCATTGATTGGCAGAAGCATGATTTTAGCCAGCATCATATCACCCTTGAAATTCAACAAAGCAATGCATTAACTCATGATGATAGGTTTGGCATAGAGCCGTAACATAAGGCGCTATTGACCTCCGTTTATTCTTCGCGTATTGATCATGCAGGCTTAGGGATTGTTTTTTCTTTCGGGCAATCTGATGAACACCAGCTTACGTTTTATTAACGTAAAAGAAGCTGACTGTGAATCAGCAGAAAGGAAGAAGTATGACAGGAAAATATTATTTTTCCCTGAATATAAAAATATGGAAAGTGATTATCACCTTCCGCATTAAAACCTAAAGTTAGAAGTCGTCCGATATTTCACCGTGTCGGGCGGCTTCGCTTATTAAGTACATGCCCTATTGGTTAACAATTTGTCAAGTACGATTTTCTTTGACTCTTTTGATTTATTCACATTATGGTAGAAAGAGCATTAAAAACGGATATTATGGATGATCATAACAGGCAATTGGGACGGCGGGACAAATGGGCGGCATTCGCGTGAACCAAAGCGGACGCATTGAAATATCGCCGCGTGGTAATAAAGAAAAAGAGCTCTCCCGCGATATGCAATTGCTCCTCTTGCTCAATCATATTCAGCAGATGGAATTACAGCTTGAAAAGAAATACGGTGAAAACTTCGCAGAGACCTTGGCTGCTGAATATTTAGATGAAGAAACTTATCAACGTTTGATGGAAATTCAAGATCAAGATGAGCGTCGAACCAAAATTGCCCTTGCACTGAAAGAAGGGATTGAAAACGGCACTATTGATCTCAATAAGTTAGATGACCCGAAAATCAGAGAATGGATTGATGCTCGTTCGGAACAAGAAAACCACATCTCTATACAAGCGCAAATTCAATCTAAGACAGGATTTGAAAACTCCAGCCAAGAAAATGCCTTTATAGAAAACACTGAGAAATCAGATGCCAATTTTTTTAAGGCGATACTTTAAGTGTTAGGCCACTTTTTAATTTTACCCTTTGTATACAATAACATTAGGCTATCCGCAGAAATAGCTTTAATTTTTGCAACCGCTTTAGAAGGTGTTATAGGCTTAGCAAGCATACTTTCACCATTAACGTAGAAACCCATAGAGCTATTTCCATTCTCATTATTTTTGATAAAGACTTTTGCAAATATGTTATTTTTCTCAAATTCACTTTCAAAGTATCGAGCAATTTTTTCAGGGGAATACTCACCTAAATCATTGCCGGAATAAAAAGCAATGCCAATTTCAGCTTGATCGCACGAGTGCTTTTTAGCATACCCTATGGGATTATCAGGAAACCCCACATATTTATTGATCATTTCACAGCGGTATTGATAGAGTTTTTCACGATCACTCAATGAGGTTTCAGATTTTGATGCTCTTAATATTTCAGCAGCTTCTTGAACACGTCAATCTGCTATAGCGTAATCAATATTGGTCATTAAAAAAGCGAATGCTCCGACCGTTACGAGTTTTCTAAAATGCATAACTATACCTCCTGCTGATCAGGTGTGCGTCTTGTATTAATATTTGAAGATGGTGAATTGAGAAATTGCTGCCGGATAACACCTAGACGCTGCGAGAGACTATGCCCTTCCCGGATAATGCATTTGCCGGTTTCAGCAATGCCTCTATGGTAGTAATCGGTTCCCTGTAAGCGGTGTTCGCTGAACGTAGCAACGGAATCGCAGTAAAATCCAATGACGAATAAGAAGTTATTGAGGTCATCATGAAACAACAATAATGCCGTAGTGGTATCGTCGTTTTCTTGTTGATGATTATTTTGTTTTATCCCGTCCTTAAGATGGGTCATATCCAGCTCCATGTTGATGTATAAATCCTGTATTTCCTGCGGCACAATGCCTAAATAATCCAAGCTTCGCTTTTATGCCCAAAGGCGCGTACCAGTAATGACAATGGTGCGTGTTTCCAAACCCGCTGTTGATACCCCCAGATCTTGCGTAACGTGTGGGAGACGTAATTACCTGTTGCGCCCACTTTGGCACACCAATCTTTGACCATTTGTCCAAGCGTGGAAACGGTCAGGGCCTCACCTGTTTTGCGGGAAATAAATAGCGGTGATTGTGGCTGTGGGTCGGGGTGATATGAGAGCCACATGCGAAGCACATCGGAAACAGCACTATTGACCGTGATATGACGATATTCTCCAGTCTTACTCTGCTTGCGTGTCAGCGTATCGCCAATAGCCAAATGCATCACATCCCCCACCTGTAACGACAATAATTCGTTGGCGCGATACGCTGTATTAATGCCCAAGGTAAACAGGCACAGATCACGGGGCTTATCTTGTAGAAGCACCAAAATACCGGCAATAATCGCCCGATCCCGAAGTGGCTCAACCTTAATGGCTGCACCTCTATCGGGGTGATTGCGCCGCTGCAACCGACGATGCTGCGCCTGTGTGCCTTTCGCATTGGACAAACACGCTCCTTTACGGACATAAAATTGCACCTGATTTCAAATTGATCGATTTGCAGGCTAATCTCAACTTTTACCTAAAAGTTGAAGTCTTAAAGAGAAAAAATCTGAATTATGAAAGAACAATGGGAGAGGCTTTTTGCTATTGAAGCTTAAGTAACGCTAATTTTAGCGACATGGCAGGTTTATAAATATTCGACTTATCAAAGCAATTAGCAATGCTTCTCAATATGGAAATTGCATTGGTTAAATTTCAACCCTCTTACCTCGGATAAATTTTATCCAAATTCTTTCAGAACAATGATTTTCGTGTCAATTTATCTTGTTCGAAGAAAAATCTTATTATTTTCAATTGAAATATATTTTTATCTTATGTATCGTAGAAAGTGATAAGTTCCTTTTAGTCTGCACCTTATGAAAAGCAAGCCATCGGATGCGGCTAATAAGTTGTATTAAAAAAACCATTAGTATTTCTAAAACGCCTTTATTTTTGCTCTGGTTCCTAAATTCGAGAATTTTATTATTAACTCTTACTAATTGGGTATTACATCGATCTTAACAACATAGGGAAGTGCCATGCAGATTGTCGAGAAAAGGGGATGCCCTTACAGTGAAAGAGTGCGCTTGTTCTGCGCTTTTGATTCCCTCTTTGAAAGAAATATATTTCATGAAAATATTGATAATGCACTAGGTGTTGCGCAATACCCGGCGCTTGTTGATGACTCCGGCTCCATTGTCTATGAGTCGAGCCAAATTATCCAAAAGCTAAAATCATATACGAAAATGTCTACTGAGCCATTCTTGTATGAAACTGAATGGAGCAATATGATTTGCCTATGGAGGGAAAGTTTATACTCAGACGCTGACCGAAATGAAATAAAGATCGCTGCTAGAGATATTTCGTCTAAGATATCTATCAACAACTTGTCACTAGCGTTTTTGTTGCCTCATATCTATCGCTTTCAATATACGAATGCAGCCTCTCCCGTATATCAAGCGTTAAAAGAAAGCAACCTAATAGACCTTATTAAAGATTATCTGAAGTCAAATAAATTAGATGAATTATCAGATGAAATTATATTACCTAAAGCTGACTTTTTAAGATATTTAGTTTCCGAACCATTATCTAGGCGCAGTGATTTTTATGGGCTATCGCAAGATAAAAGATGTTACTTTGATACCGCCGCAACGGGAATGCCTTTAAAACAGCCAATTAAAAAAAGAGAAGAACTGTTAAATGATTACGCTAGTGCTCATAGCACGGTTTCTTCCTTTTCTAAAAAGCTTAATGCCGTAATACCTAAAGCAAGAAACAATATTTTAGAATATTTTGAGCTAGATAAAAGTAACTATTCTGTTCTTTTTATTGGAAATGGAGCAACGGCCGCTGCTAATTATTTAAGCCATTTATTGAACAAAGATATAGATGTTATTGCTACAAGCCTGTTCGAGCATCATTCAAGTGACTTGCCCTATAGGAAAACCAGCAAAGTAGTCAAATTTCCAAATCGGTTACACAAAGAAAATTATACAGAAGATCTTATTGATGTAATAGAAAATGAAGGTGCAGAAGTTGTTGTTGTAACTAGTTGTAGCAATGTAAATGGGCATCGGCCACCAATTGGAATATTATCGGAAATTGCCTACAGAAATGAAGTAGGTTTTTACCTTGATATCTCCCAATCTGCAGCTCATCATGACCTTAGATTAGCAGATCTACCTCGATTAGACGGCTTTTATTTTTCAGGCCATAAAGTATATGCTCCTGAAGTATTAATAATTAGAACAAGCATATTAGATTCTATTGAACCCGCCTTAGTTGGTGGTGGTGCTGTAGATGACGTAAGTGTGGAAGACTTTTCTTATTCCCCAGATATTACAAGCAAGCATCAAGCTGGTACGCTTGATGTGTTAGGTATAAATCAATTATCTGATGTCATTTCTTATATAAAAAAGGTAGGTATCAAAAAGATTGAAGCTCATGAATCATGGCTCACGGAATATATGTTTTTAAAATTGAGCGAGCTAGATGGTATTGTTATTTACTCTGATTATATGGGTTATAGCGGAGTAATTGCATTCAACATAAGTGGTATGCACCATGAAATTGCTGCATCTATTTTATTTGATGACTACGGAATAGAAGTAAGAAACGCGTGTTTTTGTGCACATCCATATGTGAGAGACCTATTGCGCATTGAGTCTATTAAGAACTTTCAAAAAGGTCTTGAAACTATCGAATATAATGGGATGCTAAGAGTTAGCTTTGGGCTCTATAGCAAAGTAGAAGAGGTAGATAGAATTATAGCTGCCTTAAGATCCATTGTTGCAAAGACAAAGAGTGATTAAAATGCAAGAACTAAATTTTATGGGCATGAAGTGCCCCAAACCTTTATATGAACTTCAAAAGTTTTTAAAAAACAATTCGCAATGTTCAACATTTAAAGTTTTTTGTGATGATAAAAATGCAATTGGCGACTTCAAATCATTTGAAGATTTTGGCGTCATAAAAATTAATTCAACTAATAAAAAAGATAATGTGATTATTTTTGAAATCACAAGAGCTCAACAAAATGTTTAACGTGATACTAGGGGGCCATTACTGCCTTAGTGAAGAGTTATCTGACTTAAGTAGTGACTCCGAAGCAGAGATTTCCACTTGGCGACACAGCTTAAGCCTTTTTAAAGAAGTGCCCCAAGATTCAATGCTTTTGCTTTGAATAAATGATATAGGGATTAGGAAAGACCACCGCACCATAATCAAGGAAAATTACATTATTCCAGATTCATATATGCAGTTACTTCAGGAAAACGACTTGGGTCCGGACATAGTTTCTGTAGAGTTTGAAAGTTCGATAAGAAGTAAAGCCAGCTCTAATGTGAAAAAACTTAAAAATAAAAAAGAGTCGAAAATCAATAAGATAAAGTCCAATGAAGACGGTTTAGTCAGGTGTATTGACAATGAAGCATGTGAAATAAGTGATAAAGATTATTTAGATTCTTATGTAATAGAAGGAATGAATGGCGAACAAATTGTCATCAAAGAGGGGCCAAACCCAAAATGCAATATGATTCTAGCCACACTTTTTGAGAAGTACTCAAAAAATGGGCCCACTAAGTTTTATAATTTCTTTAATGCTTTGTATAGAGATAGGATTAATTTAGGTATTTACGTTTATAGAAAATTATACTTTGGGGAGTCAAAATTTGAAAATACATATATTGATTTTATGGGCAATGAAATACGTGAGCTTGGGTAGAGGTTATTTAAATAAAGTAGTTCAGCGTGGACGAACGATTATATGTATATTAAGAATGGACATTTTCTAAAAGTTTTAGCTATTTCAGCTCCGCATTGGCCAACCAACCCATCAGATGAGCACTATGAACACCACTTAAATAGCAGCACTCCTTTTAGTTTACAAAATGCGATTAGGGCTGCTGCGAGTTGTGCTTTATCTAAAAATGGCCCTTGGGGTAATAGCAATTGGGCAACCAAAGAGGGTTTATATGATAGCGTATTTATGTCTGACTACTTGAATGAAACCCTTAGTTGGCTAAAAAATAGGATAAAGAATACCGATATTATTTTCATAGGAGCAATGTCTATTTCTATGAAAGGGGCAATAGAGGTCGCTAAATTCATAAAGAATTTTAAACAAGAAATATTTATTATTTTAGGAAGAAAACATACTTTGGAAACAATGTTTGTTGATAAGTCTGGAGAGTTTTGTGTTTTAGACTCTAGCCCTCTTCAGCAGATGAAAAGTCATAATATCAATAAGTGTTTCGATATGGTGGTTTCTGGTGATGGTGAATTCATTATTAAAAGTATAGGAGAAGCTATACACGAACTCAAGAAAGATAATGTAGACCCTAAAACCTATATTGATTCTCTCTTTTATGACCCTCATGTAACTGAGTGCTTGAAATCTAGCTCACCAGGAGATTGGATTATAGCTGCTCTCAACAAGGATAACGAATATATTTTTGTAAGTGAAGAATCGCCAATGGACATAGATAAAATTCTATACCCGGTGGAAATTTTTCCAATAACATCTAATTTTCCAGTTTTCAACTGCGACTTCACTGTACATTTATATTCTTATACGTAAGTGCGAATCGAACAACAGGGTTCTAGTCAGTTGAGTTTTCTGCTGGTTTCCAGGGCAGCAAATTTTCAATATCCTCAAC
>MDLC01000052.1 GCA_001723645.1 Candidatus Endobugula sertula
GAGACTGATCACGTTTAATCGCAGGGGGTGATCATTTTCAATTGGAGAAGGTGTTCATCTTGGAGTGGAATATGCAAGCCTTACATCACAACAAAAAAATTCGCTTAATACCTGGGCAAGGCTTCAGTGACGATGCAATTAACAGCATGTTGGATTTATCGAAAACAGTTGCAAATGCCTCTTGCTTCGATTTTAGTTTATGGAATAAATTACCTAAACGAGCATCCAAAAAGTTAACACACAAACATAAAACTGAAAACATTTTAATATCAGAGCCTAGACAATCATCTGAAAATGAATTTCTCATGGAGATATTGATTGATGAACAAGGAGAAATGATGAGGGACCACCAAACTGGGTTACACGTGCAAGGAATGTTATTAGTTGAAGCAGCAAGACAAGCATATCTTGCCACAATGGAAAAGTTTTACGTAAAAAACAATAATGAAAAGTACTATTTTATTTTTAATAACTTAAATGTCGAATACAATAGGTTTTCATTCCCTCTCCCCTCAACCATCAGATTAATAACTGAAACAATGAATACATCTAATAAAAAACGGATACATACTACAACAAGGATTGAACTACTACAATGCAATGAAATCTCTGCTTCAGTATTAATGGACGTGTCTATTATGCCTAACATCAGGATTTCTAATATGGAAACCAAGCTAGCCAGTCAGTCATTAAATGAATATATGAATAACGTCATACCAAATTATACTTGCAAACAACGCCTTGGGGAGGCAATCAATGCTTAATCAAAAAATTATATCTCCTACTCGCTATGCATTTTTTGATGTCGATGATACTGTTATCTCCATGAAAAGCATGTTTAGCTTTATGGACTTGTACTTTGAATACTATCCTAATAAAGTTTTACAACAGCAGTTTAACGATAAAATGAATGCCTTAATACAGAACGACACAAAATGGGAAATAGCAAACACCATTTACTACTCATACTTTAAAAATTTCTCTATCTCAAACGTCAACACCGCCTGTCAGAAATGGTTCTCCAAATATGCATCTGATAAAAGCCGTTTTTATCACAAAAATGTTCTCAAGCGACTTCGCCAACACCAATCAGAAGGGGCTGTGTGTGTGTTTGTTTCAGGTTCATTTAGAGAGTTATTACAGCCCATCGCCAACGAGCTCAGTGTTAAACATATTCTCTCCATTAATCTGGAGCGAAAGGACTTTATGTATACAGGCAACATTATACCTCCTCAAACCATCGGTGTAGGTAAAGCCAGGGCTCTCACAGAGTTTATAGAAGATAAGCAAGCAGACGCTAATCAATGTTTTGCCTATGGCGATGATATTTCAGATATACCGATGCTGGAAATTGTCGGCAACCCCATAGCAGTCAGCGGAGGCCGACGCTTAGAAGCCTATGCTAACAGCTTGGGCTGGCAAGTAATTAATCCCTAAATCATCCACCATGGAGTATTATCAGGTGATACTAACGTATCACCTAATAAATTTAACTACGTTCGAATGATTTCCTTTTTTTAGTAATGTCTTTAGCTCAGATAAAGGGATCGGCTTACTAAAAAAATATCCTTGCATTAAATCACAATGCCGCTGTTGTAAAAACTCCAGTTGTTCACTGGTTTCAAGACCTTCAGCGACCACCTGCATTCCCAAACTATGTGACATGGTGATCATCGTTTCTGTCAGTTTGGAGTTACTGGTATTATCTTCAATCTGACTAATAAAACTGCGATCTATTTTCAACTTCTTAAAAGGGTACTTTTGTAAATACCCTAATGAAGAATAGCCTGTACCAAAGTCATCAATCGATAAATTAAACCCCATCTCACACAGTATTTCCAAATTACGACGGGTTTCTACCTGATCGTTAATGAGCACACTTTCCGTAATTTCCAGATCAATCATTTCCGCCTGAATCTGGTATTCATCCAACTGCTCACCCAAAAAGTGGGCGAAATCGGCTAACTGCAATTGTCTGGGCGAGATATTGATAGCAAATTTTAGTGAGGGAGCAAGGGTACGATGAATAAGATGTAAATCTTCACAAGCATTTTTCACAACCCATTCACCCACATTCTTAATCAGGCCACACTCTTCAGCAATAGGAATAAATTTATCAGGCATTATGCAGTACCCATCATGGGTGCACCAACGCAACAGTACTTCACAAGCAATGATTCGGTGGGTAAACTTTTCTATTATTGGTTGATAAAGCAAGGTTAATTCGTTACGTAGTTCAACACCTCTTAAAGCATTTTCAATCGCCATACGTTCGTTCAGTAGATTATTGATATCCTCACTGAAAAACTGGCACTGATTGCGCCCTAATTTTTTAGCCTGATACATGGCCAAGTCAGCATTACGCAATAGTACATGCGGATCTTTACTGTTTTCCGGGTATTTTGCTACCCCGATACTGGCAGTGATAAAGTGATCATGATGGTCGATAACAAAGGGCTTGGAAAATTGTTGAAGAATTCTATCTGCAACCCGCTGAATCACATTATTTTCTTCAATTCTAGGCAGGATTATCACAAATTCATCTCCTCCCATGCGTGCTAATGTGTCACTTTTTTTCGTACACGATGCCAGACGCGATGCGGCTTGCCTTAAGAGTTCATCCCCTACCATATGCCCCAATGAATCATTAATATTTTTAAAATGATCCAAATCAATGCATAACAAGGCCATGGAGATGTCATTTTGGTAGCTATATTCAATGGCATGATTTAGCTTCTCAATCATAAGAGTCCGGTTAGCCAGCCCTGTTAAGTCGTCAAAGTGTGCCTGGATACGCAGTTGCTCTTCATAGGATCGCCTTGCTGTAATATCTTCCTGTACAGAAACAAAGTGAATGATATTACCATTTTCATCCTCGAGAGGAGAGATATTCACATACTCCCAAAATAACATGCCATTCTTATGCAAATTACAAAATTCTCCGTTCCAATCACCCTTTTCTCTTATGCTATGCCAAAGATCACCCAGATTCACTTCACCTGCGTCCTGCATAATAGTAAACCCCAAATGCATGCCCATGGCTTCCTCCAGGCAATAACCTGTACTGGACTCAAATTTTGGGTTAACGTATTCAATCACGCCATCAGGATCAGTAATCACTACGGATACTGGGCTTTGTTCTACCGCAAGCGATAAAATACTGACCTTTTGCTCTGCTCGACGCTGGGCTGAACGAACTTTCGAATCCCGCAATTCCCGCTCAATAGCAGGCACTAACCTAGCCAGAAAGTTTTTATTTAAAAAATCGTGAGCGCCCTGTTTCAACAGGTAAACGACGTCTTCTGCTTCAACAACACCAGAAACAATAATAAACGGGATATCGAGGTTCTTCTGATTATAAACGGCGAGAGATTTTTCAGCACTAAACCTTGGCATTTTATAATCACTAATAATGACATCCCACTGGTGATCTACCAGCGCTTGCTGCATTAACTCAGAGGTTTCAATCCGATGGGCATAAACTTTATATCCCGCACGTTCCAATTCGGAAAGGGTCAGCTCTACATCGTCTTCTGAATCCTCTACAAATAATATATTGAGTGTTTTGGTTTCCATAGTAAAAAATAGCCTTCTTCAAAACCCATCGTCGGAACAGCATAACTTCTCAATCAAACCACAGCTTTTCTCCATTACAGGTTCTCTTTCTAAGGTTAAGTTGACGCACAATAAGCCCTCTGGTGAAAAGTGACCAATTATTCCACCCTAACATGTTGCAAAAAGCCTCAATTATTATACACTTTACGCCAATTGCCACTTAAAAGCGGTTATTTGGCAGCTAGTGCCAAAATTGACACTATAACGAGATTTTACTATTCTTTGATGCCTTATCAAAATACCTTACCAATATGCTCACTAGCGGTTAAAAAGTTGACATACTAAGCACTCTGGCAAGTCTATTCACCGCACTCGGTAATACTCCGTGAGTAAGACTTCTCTTTAGCAGTGCGCTATGCCACACTAGCCGGTTCAAAAAAGACTTACTATGGGCTATCAGAATGTTTTACTTAACGACCAATATTGCAGCATTGATTATTTATCTGTCTGCCGCTGGTTATTTACTCACATTGCTGGTTAAGTATCAGTCATTGCAACAACAATGGCTATTTTTTCTGCTCAGTTGTGCTACTGTCTTACATGGTATTGGCATTTATTATCAGGTCGTTACCCCTATCGGGGTTGACCTGACCATAGTCAAAGCCATCTCTTTAGTCATTTTTAGCATCAATAGTATTGTGCTTATCAGCAGTTTACGTAAACCATTACATAGCTTGTTTATCCTATTATTACCTTTATCCGTCATTGGTGTCACGTTAGCGACTTTTTTTCACCAGCATTCGTCCCTTATCGCCCCATTAAACTTTGGTATAGGCGCACACGTTATCCTATCTATTATTGCTTATAGCATTCTTGCTATCACCAGTCTGCAAGCACTATTACTTTACTGGCAGCATAACCGCTTAAAGAAACGTCAATTAACGGAGATTATTAAACATTTACCACCACTTCAAACAATGGAAACACTGATGTTTGAACTACTCCTGGTAGGCGTTATCTTATTAAGCGGTAGCGTTTTATTAGGAGCACTGTATATTGATGATATGTTTGCGCAGCACTTGGCTCATAAAACGATTTTATCGATCATCGCGTGGACAATTTTTTCCCTCTTACTCTGGGGAAGATACCAATGGGGATGGCGAGGAAATAAAGCCATACATTGGACATTAAGTGGTTATTGTATACTGATGCTAGCCTACTTTGGCAGTAAATTAGTACTTGAAGTTATTCTGGCTTAAAGCCTGTTTACTCACATTATTGATAACCAATCGTTACAAACAATGAATACTTTCTATTTATAATGGAAGGTTTACGATAATTAAAGTTTGAAGAAATGATCACACCAATCAAGTTTCACCAGCTCATCAATCAATGCCATGAAATTACAATAGACCCTATTAACAGGCTGTCCGATGAGTTAATGAAAGATATTGAAAAAATACTGAATCAGTGTATTGATGACGCGTCCAACAATCAATTGCATATGGAAGCCTTTGAAAATGCCCGTATTTTCAGCAAAGGGATGAAACAGGTAAAAAAAAGTTTCAACCAGCACATAGCTCACGGCTTTGAACAGTTTAAAGAAAAACAATTAGCCACTCATGTTAAAGAAAATGAATTTCATAATGAATCCTGGGCTTTAGTTGATGATTCCATTCTGGAAGAAACCATCGTTATCAACACCTTATCCTCTCAAGCAACGGTCGAATATCAGGAAAAACTATGGCAACTTAACCAACGCTTAACCATTGTAAATAACGAAACCACTGTAGAGGAGAGTAATAACCCACTATCACCTATACAGTTCTATGTTGCCTTACGCAACGCATTACAACTGCTCCGCATGCAACATCAAGCAAAACAACTCTGCTATAAGTCTCTATCAACCATTATCGACCAGTTTTACCCCACCATTATCAATAAAGCCAATGCCTTGTTTATCCATGAAGGGATCCTGCCTGATTTGCGCTACGAAACTTCAGCAGACCGACCCCCAGGAAAGTACAGTTCTCATAATAAGGATAATGAAACGATTAGCCATCAAAATAACGGTGGAGAAAAGGAACCCGCAAACATCTCTTCGCCAGTTGAAGATAGTCATTCAACAACGAATGCCGAACCACACTCTCAACGTTCCTTAGTCAGTTCTATACGTAATCTACTAAAACGGGCAAGAAATGTCAGCAATAAGGATGACTATACACCTATTGTAAAATCTGCTGAAGAGCATTCTCATTCCAGAAAGCAAAATCCCCCTCAAGGCAGCGATGGATCAGACTTAGAGCAGGAACCTGTTATTTTTAGTAACGAGAGTATTGTTAGCGCAGTTGAAACTATACAGCAATCAGCAGCCACGGCACATTTCTTTTCCGCAAAGGCAATGGATGAAGTTCTACATACCCCGACCAATATTACTGAAAACAGTGCCCAAGTTTACGACCAGCTCTATAAAAAATCCCCTAATGGTGCTATTAATGCACAGAATATGTATACCATTGATATGGTAGGTATGTTATTTGAGTATATCTTGTCTGACGAAAATTTGCCTGACTCTATTAAAACATTACTCAGTCATTTACATACACCATTCTTAAAGCTGGCTTTTATTGATTCCCGTTTTTTTGAAGATAAAAATCATCAATCTCGCCTGCTGTTAGACAGCCTTGCTGAAGCAGGGACTAACTGGGTAGATCACGACGGGACTGCGCAATATGATATGTATAATGAAATCAAACGTGTGGTACAACGTGCAGTCAAAGAATTCAAGAATGATGTTGGCTTGTTTGAACAACTATTAGCAGAATTTAATCTGCTTAAAAAGCGGGTTTCTCACATGCATAATTTACGTGAAAGAAATAGCATTGAGAAAAAACAAGGGCAAGAAAAACACGAGCAGGCAAAACAGCTAGCAAGTCAGGAAATTAAAAATCGCATCGAAGGCCGCCGTGCCCCATCCGCTATTATTGGACTGCTTTCTCCCTGGTTTACTTATCTCACTTTTATTTACCTACGAGAAGGACATGCATCAGACCAGTGGAATAAGGCCCTCCGAGTGATTGATAATCTTTTGGTTTACAGCTCCATAAAAAAAATAAAACAAGATGCTACTCAACTTACCAATGAATTTAATCAACTCATTCGCTTGATCGATGAAGGCTTAACTATTATCGCTTATAACACAAACAAAGCCGCAGCCATTATGGAGGAACTAGAAGAATTAAAACAAAGTGTGCTCAATAAACAAGCGGTAAAAACCACGCTTACCCCTATTGATAAACAACCTGAAGATGCAGACAACACACCACTAGAGAATGCCGTTGCTACAGAAGAAGAAAAAGTGATGAATTATATTAAACTCATTGAACCTGGCACCTGGATTGAGCACGACAATCAATTCCGACTGAAAGTGAATGGCTATAACGCAGATATTGGTAAATATGTACTCATCGACCAAAACAGCCAAAAAGTAGT
Source organism: Candidatus Endobugula sertula (assembly GCA_001723645.1). Lineage (GTDB taxonomy): Bacteria > Pseudomonadota > Gammaproteobacteria > Pseudomonadales > Cellvibrionaceae > Endobugula > Endobugula sertula. Next base: position 7,048 of record MDLC01000052.1, read on the forward strand.
TATGCTATCCAGACTGGAATTTGCACGTGAGATTCTCTCTGGAACCAAAAAAATCGTTGATGGAAGTGCCAAACCACTGTTCGTGCGCGCATTAGAGCGTATACATAACAATCTGAATAAACAGGTTAAAGCATCGGCTCACTGAACAAAAGATATTATCACTCGTTAACAAACAACCGTGAATTGATAGTTGCGAAAACTGACAAAACCCTTAACATATCACCCCTAATGACTAGTATGAGGTTAATCCCTACTTGAACGACATTCCCCTGAGCTTTTTATTTGGCTCACTCGGTTTACTGATTCTACTATCCGCTTTTTTCTCCAGCTCGGAAACGGCTATGATGTCGCTCAATCGATACCGATTACGACACCTAGAAAAAAAACACCATCACGGCGCTATTCGAGCAGCCCAATTGCTACGCAGACCTGATCGCCTGATTGGCGTTATCCTTATTGGTAACAATTTAGTTAACAACTTCGCGGCGGCATTAACGACTCTGATTGCTATTCGCCTCTATGGTGAAAGCTCCGTCTGGAGCGCCAGTATTATACTCACCCTGGTGGTATTAGTTTTTGCTGAAGTCACACCCAAGACCATTGCTGCATTACACCCTGAAAAAGTCGCATTCCCTTTCAGTTGGATACTTAAACCTTTACTTTATGTGCTATATCCCGCCGTCTGGCTGGTTAACCATATATCTAATGCATTCGCCAAATTGTTTGGTGTTGATGCCAGCAACTCCCCTATGACTGAACATTTACATCCGGATGAACTGCGTACAGTATTAAATGAGGCCGGAGACCTGATACCCAATCAACATCAGGATATGCTATTAAATATTCTCGATCTGGAAAAGTCCACAGCTGAAGATATTATGATTCCCCGTGGAGAAGTGATAGGGCTGGATTTGGAAAATAGTCAGGAAGAATTATTACAACAGCTCAATGATATCAATTACACTCGAATTCCAGTCTATGAAGGCGATATTAATCATGTCGTCGGTGTACTTCATATGCGCTTTACTCCGCGTATCTTTATCGAAGATTCACTCAGTCTCCATAGTAGTATTCGCCGCTATATGAGCAAACCTTATTTTATTCCCGAAAGTACATTACTCCATATGCAACTCTTGAATTTCCAAAAAGAAAAACACAGTATGGCACTGGTTGTGGATGAGTATGGCGATATTCAGGGCTTAGTCACTATTGAGGACCTGCTCAAGGAAATCGTGGGGGACTTTACAACTAATGCCACAGAAGTACAACAACAGGATATACGCTCACTGGAAGATGGCTGGTATGCCATTGAAGGCAGCGCATCTATTCGGGAAATTAACCGATCTCTGGAGTGGCAATTGCCAACAAACGGGCCAAAAACACTCAACGGTTTAATGATGGAATACCTGGAAACCATTCCCAAAGGACATATCAGTTTTACTATTGCCGGCTACCGCTTTGAAACCCAAGTCATTACCAATACTATGATTGAAACGGCAAGAGTCACCTATGTTGATATCTCTACAGAAATGGATTGACCTCTTTCTCTCGCTTATAGGTCTGGGCCAGGACTTCACGCTTTTGCTTATTGGAATAGTGTCCCCAACCAGTAATCTCATCAGCACTGCGAAAACAGCCAGTACAAATATCATTATCATCCAATGCACAAATAGATATACATGGAGATTTTACGGGCTTTTCAAGGGAAGAGGAATCCTCTAAATCAGTCAAAAAATAACTATTTGTAGACATATAAATTAAGATGTTTCACAGTTTCAAAAGTACACGTTGAGTTTACCAAACTTTCTCAGGTGCATGATGCTCACGACAAAGCGTTGCATTAAAACAACGATTAACCAACTGGACAATCATTGCAGCAGTAAGCCCCCAGATTTCATATTGTTGAAACTGATATGCGGGAACCCAATAGATTTTCTCCTTCCCATTCTCCTTTCTCTTAAAAATATCCGTCCGCAACCTATTATCCTCATGGAAAAAGCGTAGAGGCACAGTAAAAATGGCTTCAATTTCACTTTTATTAGCGATCAGAGGCAAACCACTGGGAATAACACCTACAACAGGTCTTACACGAGTTAAATGACGTGTATCACACAATTCCAACCCTCCCAACAAAGAAACCTGACCTTGAGGCAAGGCAATCTCTTCTTCAGCCTCACGTAACGCAGTCGTTACCGGGTAGTCATCCCCTTCCTCCCACATCCCACCAGGGAAAGCCACTTCACCTGCATGATAACGTAAATGGCTAGCCCTCAAGGTGAGTAAAATATGCCATTCCGCCCCCATATCAACCAGAGGTACTAACACAGCGGCCATACCATAGGTTTCATGTTTAAGAGATATTTCAGACAGGGGGATGAGCAAAGATTTGAGATTTATCAAATTATTGATAGTCAATAGCATCTCTCAAGTCAATAAAACAGTAAATTTGGTTATAAGTCATTTTAAACCTTAAATGACCCAATGTATCCCCTTATTAAACCTATAAAATAGAAAAAACACCGTTTTCTTTTAACGTGCTTTAACCGATTACGTTATCACCAACTTTTAATAACTATTTAATCTAAAAAAGCTTGCCAACATAGCAAACTTTTTTAGTAGTATAAGAATCATACAGTGCACAGTGCTAAAAATAGTGTACTAAATAACAAAGACAAGATCATTAACTTCAATGCTTGGTTGTGCTGTTTGAAATGGGGATTTCAATGTACCAAGCAAAGAAAGGAGCTACGCAGTATGTCGGACCTACCGAAATTTGATGAGTTAGTCAAACTCGCCCAGGAAAACCCTGAAGCCCTGGAAAAATTACGCCAAGAGCATATCAATCGAACCATAGAGAATGCTCCTAAGGCTTATAAACATCGTCTACAGGGTTTACAATTCCAAATTGACTCACAACGACAAATTCATAAAAATTCACCTTTGGGTGCCTGCATTAAGATCAGCCAAATGATGAATGAATCCTTTGCTGAGTTTCGTAGCTGGTTAAATCAGGCTTCCGGTGTTAACGACCCTCTAAGAGAATTGGTACAAGAAACAGAAGAGAGAGAAGCTAAAAGCGCGAATATTTTGGCCTTTCCCTCCAACTAGGGGCCTATCCAGTTCCTCGATAACTACCTATAATGTGCATTCTAAGTAATAAGTGCACATTATTTATGAAATATTGTAGTCATTGCGGTAATCCCGTCACCCTGTTAATCCCTCAAGGAGATAACCGGGAGCGCTTTGTTTGTGTCGATCAACACTGTGAAAAAATCCATTACCAAAACCCGTGCAATATTACAGGCTGCCTACCCACTTACCAAAATAAGGTCTTATTATGCAAACGTGCGATAGAACCCCGATATGGTATGTGGACTCTGCCTGCGGGCTTTATGGAAAATGGAGAAACCACCGAGCAGGGTGCGATCAGGGAATCCTGGGAAGAAGCTAACGCCACCTTATCTATCGACAAGCTCTACGCACTCTATAATTTACCCTATATAAATCAAGTCTACTTTTTTTACAAAGCTGAACTCAAAAATACTGAGTTTAGTCCAGGAGAAGAGTCACTGGAAGTTGCACTATTCAGCGAAGAAGAGGTTCCCTGGGAAGAGCTTGCTTTTAGCGTTGTAAAAAAAACCTTGCAACACTATTTTATGGACAGAAAAACGGGGGAATTTCCTTTACATAATGAAGACTTAACCAATCAAAGGCATAATAAACGTTAAAGCTAAAAAGACACAGCAATCATAAATGATTCAATAACCATTACAGAGAATAGCAATGAAACTGAACTGTGACATGGGTGAAGGTTTCGGCTCCTGCGAAATAGGGCAAGACAAGCAAATCATGCCCTTTATCGATATGGCTAATATCGCCTGTGGCTTTCATGCATCTGACCCCCATATTATGCACCATACCATAGCGCTTGCCGTCGAGCATAAGGTCATCATTGGAGCCCATCCCGGCTATCCTGACCTAGCGGGATTTGGCCGCACAGCCATGTCGTTTTCTGCCACAGAATTACAAAATATCATTCTCTATCAAATAGGTGCCTTACAAGCTTTGTGTCACGTTCACAAAGCAGTTGTCAGCTACGTTAAACCACATGGTGCACTCTACCATCAAATGATGAGTGATCTAGACGTATTCACTACGATAGTTAAGGCAATATCACTCGTCGAACAGCAACCGACCTTGATGATTATGGCAACACAACATCGGCAAAGCTATGTGACCATTGCCAATCAGTACGGTGTCAGTTTATTGTTTGAAGCTTTTTGTGATAGAGCCTACAGTGATGAGGGTCTACTACAATCAAGAAGTATCAAGGGCGCCGTTTATGACCAACTGACAACAATTGAAAAGCAGGCAACGCAACTTATTCAGCAACAATCCGTCACAACCGCGTCCGGGAAAATACTCAGCGTCAACGCAGATACTCTTTGTGTCCATGGAGATAGTACATTAGCCCTAGCTTCGATCCAAAAAATTCGGGGCTTACTCGCACTATGATAAAACTTGTTCGTCTTTCTGAAAATACGATTATTCTTCTTTTTGAGCAAAAAATTTCCCAGGAAAATTTCACTTTAATCCAACATTATGTAGAGAAAATCCGACAAAACCTAAAGCAATATCTGATTGATATTATCCCATCATACACGTCTATTCATATCACATTTAATGTGTTAACAATATCGGGAAAAGGATTTCAGAAACGCTTAACCGAGATTGTCACGTCTTATAAAGACAATGACAATGCTGTAGCACAGAAGTCAGGAAAAACTATTCATATCCCCATGTACTATGGGAAAGAGGTTGCTTTGGATATGGACCTGATTGCAAAAAATACATCGTTGACTCCAGAAGCGATTGTCGCCCTACATGCCAACACAACTTACACTGTCTACGCCATTGGATTTGCACCAGGCTTTGCGTATTTAGGCAATGTCGATCAACGTATCGCTACTCCAAGAAAAGCAACCCCCCGAAAAAACATCGCACCAGGTAGCCTGGGTATCGCTGACGAACAAACCGCTATTTACCCTTCCGAATCTCCTGGTGGCTGGCAAATTATTGGCAGAACGCCCCTACAACTCATTGACTACAACAGTAACAATCTGACCTTGTTTTCTACTGGGGATAAAGTCACATTTACGCCAATGAGTCTTTCAGAATATATCGAGATGGGCGGCGTTTTATAATGTCTTTACGCGTGATCAAATCAGGATTCCTCACTCTGATACAGGATTACGGTCGTTACGGCTATCAACATATTGGTATTACCCACAGTGGTCCATTAGATGAACACGCTTTTTTATGGGCGAACCATTTATTGGATAATCCCTACAATACCAGTCAGCTAGAAATTAACTATGGTGGCTTCTCTGCTGAATTTACAAAGAGCACAATGATTGCCATCTGTGGAGCTGACTTAGGTGCCACACTCAATCAACAACCCATTACCCCCTGGCAATCTTATGCCGTATACCCTGGCGACATGATTTATTTTCCATCACCTGTCTCCGGACTACGCAGCTATCTAGCCATCAAACAAGGGTTTACTATTTCACCACAACTCTCCAGTTGCGCGACAATACCCAGAGAAAAATTAGGTGGTTTATCTCAAAATGGGGAAAAACTGAAAAAAGGAGATATACTTACCTACCCCGCCAATAAAATAACCATGAGCCGCCGAGTTCCCTCTCGTTTTATTCCTCAATATACCAATGAATTAACACTCCGATTTGTTCCTCTTGTTTCAACGACCTCTGCGGGATATGATGCTCAATACCATTTTACGAAAGAGCCTTACGAAGTCACACAATATATTGACCGTATGGGTTACCGTTTATCTGGGAAGACAATTAACACTCCATTCAATGGCATCATCTCTCAAGGGACTTCATTGGGTGCTATTCAGGTTCCTAAAGATGGGCAGCCCATCGTACTATTGAAAGACCGACAAACAATGGGAGGTTATCCGCTATTAGGATGTGTCGTTACCCGAGATATTAGTCAGTTAGCGCAAAGCCGACCAGGGACCAAGATATCATTTGAAACCTGTCATATTGATGATGCAGAAGCAGACCTGATATCATATAAACGTTTTTTTAATCTTCCTTTCTAAAAGATTGCGCATCAACTAAAGGGATAATATCAAACGCAGGCTCTTCATAAGGATGAGCAGCTTTCAAGGCTGTCACCGCTAACACAACATATTGATCATCACAAACCATTTCAACACGGTACTCCGCCACTTTTTCAAGCTTACCCTGTTCACCTAAGTAAGGCTGACTACCCTTTAGTGGTTTAAATTGCCCTTCACCTAATACCTGCCAGCAACATTGCTCGTAATCACCGATATTGCCTGCACCAGTAGCAAATACAGCGGACTTAACACTATCTATATGACTGACCGGAACATAAAATATTAATTTAACCATCAGTATTTTTCATCAAATAACGATATCTTACAACATCAATACTCATCATAATAAGACCGCTCCAAATACAACCAAAGGCAGCTAGTTTCCAAAAAGTAAACCGTTAGTGACACGACATCACCTTGCTGTTATTACCGTATTTAACGAAATAGAGCTTGATTATTTCAGAAGCCGCAAGGCAATCACATGCTCAATTGCATTGATATCCGCTATCATCAGCTCCCCCACCTCGCTTTCAAGATCAATAATATTATAAGCAATATCACCTTGACTTTTATTCACCATATCAATCACATTGACTTGATGTTTGGTAAATACTGATAAGACATCCCCCAAAACACCTGCCACATTATGATTCACAAACGTTAATCGACAACCATCCGCACGAGACATTAATACAGAAGGAAAATTAACCGAGTGGTTAATATTTCCATTCTCCAGATAGTCTATTAATTGATTGGCCGCCATCATGGCGCAATTATCCTCAGCCTCTACTGTACTAGCTCCAATATGTGGCATAGCGATTACTTTATCATTACCCATAAAACAGGGTTCTGGAAAATCGCAAATATACAACCCCAATTGATTAGCATTAATCGCCATCACAATAGCTTCAGGGTCCACAATCGATTCACGAGCAAAATTCAATAAAATCGCACCGGGCTTAATACTTTTTAATATGTCTGCATTGATCAAATGATGGGTGGCTTCAATAGCGGGAACATGTAAGCTAACAAAGTCTACTTTTGCCAACAATGCCTGCAGGTTTTCCATTTTTTGTACCTGACTCGGCAAACGCCAAGCCGCTTCCACAGAAATTGCTGGGTCATAGCCCAGCACTTTCATTCCCATGGACAAAGCCATTTCTGCCACCAAAGAGCCTATGGCTCCCAGACCAACAACACCTAAGGTTTTACCCGCTAACTCACGCCCCGCAAAGCGCTTTTTCTCTGCTTCCAATTGCTTATGCAGCATTGTGGTATCACTCATTCCATTCAAGCTTTTCGTATAAGCTACCCCTTCAATAATGCCTCGTGAGCCGAGTAACATCCCTGCCATAACAAGTTCTTTAACGGCATTCGCATTAGCACCTGGAGTATTAAAAACAACAATACCCTTCTGAGTATAGTCATCGACGGGAATGTTATTCACACCGGCTCCCGCACGAGCAACCGCTTTTAAGGTATCGGGAATAACCTCATCGTATAGTTTATGGCTGCGTAAGATATAAGCATCAGGATGTGTAGTATCACTGGATAATTCATAAAACTCACGCGAAAATCGCTCTAAGCCCTTTAACGAAATCTTATTATAGGTTTTAATTCTAAACATAATGTGACTATTATCCTGTTTTACTCGTTGGTCAAAAACGATTGTTTTGAAAAAGTTTAGCTTGAGAGCATGTAATATAGAGCTGAACGACTATCCACGACGGTACCCAGGTCTTCTCACTCTGCCATCACAGTAAAATAGGCCCAACTGATCCACGGCATCAGCGCTTCAAGATCAGTTTGTTCAACCGTCGCCCCTCCCCAAATACGCAAACCAGAAGGTGCATCACGATAAGCACCAATATCATAAGCAACCCCAGTTTCAGCCAATAATTTAACGATAGATTTAACTTGTGCAGGCGTAGCGTCCAGCGTAAGGCAAATACTCGTATTTGATACCGTCTCTAACGCTTGGGCCAAGAAATGTACCCAATCATTTTCATCAACAAACTTTTGGACAATAGATAGATTAGCCTTCGATTTAGCAATCATCGCTTTAGCACCACCCAAACGACGCGCCCAATCCAATGTATCCAGGTAATCAGCAACACATAACATGGAAGGTGTATTAATGGTTTCCCCTCTAAAAATACCTTCGATTAACTGATTGTCTTTTGTCATACGGAAAATCTTGGGCAATGGCCAAGCTGGCGTATAGCTCTCCAGACGCTCAACAGCGCGGGGACCAAGAATGAGCATACCATGAGCCCCCTCACCACCCAGGACTTTTTGCCACGAAAACGTCACAACATCCAACTTTTCCCAAGGCATTTCCATCGCAAATATAGCGGACGTGGCATCACAAATGGTCAAACCTTCCCTATTATCAGGAATCCAACCACCATCAGGCACTTTGACACCCGAAGTGGTGCCATTCCAAGTAAACACCACATCATGGTCAAAATTCACTTGAGACAAGTTGGGTAGTAAACCATAATCTGCAGTTAATGTGTTCACATTATCCAACTTTAATTGTTTGGTAATATCCGTGAGCCAACCACTACCAAAAGATTCCCAAGCTAAAACATCGACGCCACGAGCCCCTAACAAAGACCACATAGCCATCTCTACAGCGCCCGTATCGGAGGCAGGAACAATTCCAACTCGATAACCTTCAGGCAAGTCCAATAATTCCGCAGTATCCTCACAAACGCGTTTAAGCGCTACTTTACCCATAGTGGCTCGATGGGAGCGCCCCAATGTAGATACATCCAGTTGGCTTACATCATAACCGGGCCGCTTGCTACAAGGCCCTGATGAGAAATTCGGATTAGCCGGTTTGACCACTGGCTGCGATAGTTTCGGTTTTGACATAGCGTCCTCAGGAATATGGTTGAGATCATTAAATAAGTAGAGCAACCTATAGTAAGACTAGGGTCTGTTAGTAAAATTAAGTAGTGATTACAACTTAGAAGTCATTCACATAAAAACACACGGCTATTATGACAGGATTTTATCTAGAGCTAAACCATTATAACAATAACAAGCCTACCTTTACCTAAGTTAATAGGACAACCATAACTTAACATACGATTATTTCACTGCATAAAACCATACTTCGTTATACCCATACTATTTGAGCCCTATAGAGCATTTTTCGTATCCTTTGCTAAACTGAAATGAGGCATATTTATTTTTGAAATTAGGAGAGCACAATGAGTAGGCAAAATGGTTCCATTAGCCTCGTTGTTATTTTGTTGCTATCCATAGGTGTAATCGCCAGTGGGTACTTTCTCTATGACAGCTACGATCAACGAGAAACTTTAACCTCAAAACTCGACAAAACCACCAAAAGGCTACGTCGAACAGAACAACGACTGCGGGAAAAAGAATCCTCTCTCAGTGAACAGGAGTCAAAGGTTTACAACCTAAGCAACCAGGAAACACGCCTGAAGCAAGAAGTAGAGACTATAAAAAAGCAACTGAGTCAAACTCAACAGTCTATGCAGCAGACAGAACAAATGCTGACAAAAGTAACCAGTGAGTTTCAATCAAAGCTACAAGATAAGGAAAGCCAATACAGCAAATTGACTAATACATTCAATAAGAAAGCAAACGCTTACGAAAAAGAACTGGACCAGTTGAATGCCATATCCTCTAAACTCAATCAAAAATATCAAACCGCACAAGAAGCTCTGGATAATGAACGTCTCCGTACGGAAGAATTTGCCTCCGCAATTTCAGTTTTGGAAAAAGATGTCGCTCACAAACAGGAATCACTTCAGCAATCAAAACAACAATTGGCATTAGAACGCTCACGCAGTCAAACCTATACATCTACCATTAAAACCCTTGAACAAGATATTCATAAAGGCCAGGAAGCACTGGATATCGCAAAAGAACAACTGGATACGGAACGCTCGCGCAGCGAAGCCTACACCCTCAAAATAGAAGGGCTTAAACAACGTCTAAAAAAAGAACAGCAAGCACTTGCAAACTTAAAAAAACAGCTTAATGAATTGAACCAAATGAATAAGCAATTATCTGCTAACAACCAACAACTACACTCAGAAAAAAATCGACTGGTTAAACAATTTAGAGATGGTACCACCATTATTCGCTTGGAAGATAGTGTTTTATTCCCATTGGGTTCTGCGGAATTAAACGAAAGAGGCAAAAAAATACTATCCGCTGTAGCCAACACCCTTCACTCTTTTCCTAACCACCGCATCAGTATTGAAGGACATACAGACAGCAAACCCATCACCTCGGCACTCAGCAAAAAATATCCCAGTAATTGGGAGCTCTCCGCAGCCAGAGCATCTGGAGCAATACGCTTTCTCACTAAGCAAGGACTGTCTTCAAACCAATTTCAAGCAGTATGCTTTGCTAATACACGGCCTATAAGCAACCAAAATGATCATACAGGTCGTAACAAAAATCGTCGTATCGAAATTTTTCTATACCCACCATCAGAAAAATTCACGATAGAAGTCTACAAACATTCTATGACAAATAAACTGAGTAGTAATCATTGATACCACCCCAACAATTTCTATAGGTATGACCAAGCTCAGAGAAAAAGATAGCTTAGAATGACACATCTTCAAAGACGGGAGGCTTGCACACAAGCTGTTCCTACGCTTCTGTGCACCCTCCTTCCCTGTCAGGCAACGTAGAAGACGTAGCGTGTTGACACACGTCAAGCATCCCTTTCAAGTACTGCTTTAGTCACTCTATCCACCTACTTTCTCCATCCTCCACACCACTGAACGTACGACTTCGTAGCATGACAATGAGTATAAAACGATGGATATTCGAGCCATAATATATAATTGAGGTATAATAGCGCTAATTCACTATCAAGCAGAACATCAATAAAGAGCACCCTACTCTATGTCCAGCATCCCGTTAAATATTGCAATACTGACTGTCTCAGACACCCGTACCTCAGAAAATGACTCTTCGGGCCAATTATTGGCAGAATGTATTGCTAAAGCCAACCATCAATTGATAGACAGAGAACGAGTCAAAGATGACATATATCAAATTCGTGCAACGGTTTCCCGCTGGATAGCTGACGGCAACATCCAAGTCATTGTGGTAACGGGAGGTACCGGTTTTTCTGAGCGTGACAGTACCCCTGAAGCGGTAGAACCCTTATTTGATAAAACCATCCACGGTTTTGGTGAGTTATTTCGCGCGATATCCTACGATGAAATAGGCAGTTCTACCATTCAATCCCGCTGTGTAGGAGGCCTCGCTAATCAAACCTTGATTTTTTGCCTCCCAGGGTCTAATAATGCTTGTTTAATAGGCTGGAATAACATATTGAAAGAACAGCTAGACAGTCACCAAAAGCCCTGTAACTTTGTAGGTTTATTGACGAAATAAACTCTATTACCCCCCATTTCAGGCCTGTTACTGCTATGTTATCCATTAATGACGCTATTGAACAACTACTAACACAAGTTAATCCTGTAATGGATACAGAGTCCGTTTCTCTAGCGAATGCACTAGGCCGTGTACTATCTACAAATATCTGTTCAAATCTTGATGTACCCCCGACAGATAACAGCGCAATGGACGGTTATGCTATCAATACCTCAAACCTTGATGATAAACCCTTAAGAATTAGCCAAATTGTCGCCGCAGGCCATAGGCCATCGCCACTCACACCAGGTACAGCTGCACGTATTTTTACAGGTGCAGAAATTCCTGACGGTGCCAATGCAGTTGTCATGCAGGAAGCATGCATTGCCAGCCATGATGAAGAAGGTGATAAAGTGCAACTGCCCACTTTTGTTAAGATCAATCATAATATTCGACCACAAGGTCAGGATATTACATCGGGAGATGTTGTACTATCCAGAGGTCGTCAATTACAACCTCAGGATATTGGTTTGTTAGCTTCTATAGGGGTTGGAGAGGTAACCGTTTATCGACAACTAACCGTTGCGATTTTATCATCTGGTGACGAACTGATTGAGCCAGGAATACCTTTGCTGGCAGGAAAAATCTATAATTCCAATCGCTATCTACTCATCAGTTTCTTACAAAAAATGGGCCTAAATATCTTGGATATAGGCACAGTTAAAGATACCCAGGAAGCAACCATAATCGCTTTACAACAAGCTGAAAAAGCAGATTGTATTATCTCTACCGGCGGCGTTTCAGTCGGTAACGAAGATCATATCAAGAAAGCAGTACAACAATTAGGTAATATTCATTTTTGGCGTATTGCCATTAAGCCCGGAAAGCCCGTTGCCATCGGCCACATTAACCAAACACCTTTTATTGGTTTACCCGGTAATCCAGCCGCTGTATTTACTACCTTTTTATTAATTGCCCATCCATTCTTACTGGCACAACAACATCAAGAATATAGGCCACCCAAAACCACAACCGTAGTAGCCGCATTTAACTGGCAAGGCAATCTCAAACGCCAGGAATATTTACGCGCGAAATTAAATGCTGAAGGCACAATGGAAATCTATCCGAATCAGAGTTCTGGTATATTATCATCCACGGTATGGGCTGATGGGTTTGTCGTTGTACCACCACAAACACCTATTACAGTTGGGGACAAAGTGGAGTTTATGACATTTTTTTAACCTCCCTCATGTTCAGGCTAGCCCCCAGTCAATGTAGTTCTCCCCCCCTATAGCGGATACCTAGTTAAGCGTGGATAATTCCACTTTAACGAGGTATTTATGACACTTTTAAGAAAAAAATACACACAGGAATATAAAGCAGGAAACTGTCGTTCTGGTACAACAGAGTCACCAACCGGTCTCCCTTATCGCCAAGAATATGGGTATCAATGAGTCCATGCTCCGCAGGTGGGTGAAGGAAATCTCTGAGCCATCAAAAAAAGCCTTTAGCGGAAATAGCAACCCAAGAGATAAAGAACTCGCTTGACTGAAGCGTGAACTTGCTGAAGTGAAGCGAGAACGGGATTTTTTAAGAGAAGCGGCAGGGTACTTCGTAAAGCCCCCCAAGTAAAATACCACATGATTGAACGTTGCCGCGATGCTTTTCCTAACCCAATCAATCACGGTGCCGGAGGCACCACAGCCAAAGCAGTTCAACACATTCTTCTCAGGGCTGATCATCATGGAGGGGACAGCACAGCGCGTAATCGTTGCCCTATTTCTTGGCCTCGTAGCCTTGGCGTTTAGCTAATTCCAGTAGTGACACCTCCGTTTTGATCTTCTCTAGCTGGTCATCGGATATCCGTGCCATAAAAATTTACTCACAAAATGCAAACCACTAAAAAATGACCCGCCGTCATTATCAGCAATCCAGCCTATCAGCAGCAGCGACCAGATATTATTTTGAAGGCCATCACCAGCCAAATTAAACAACCGCTGACGGTTGGTGAAGCATTGGTGCAAGACTGGCAAACGGCGGGATTAGCCAAGCCTTCCGTGTTTAAACCACTGATCGCAACCATTGAGAAGGAGCGGATTATTAACGTCATGGAGCAACTGACTGACAAAGACCAACAAGGGCTACAAGAAATTATTCAGGCAATTCTATGTAAATAAAAGCGCTGACCAAGGGTGCGCTAACACCCAAGGCCAGCTAAACACCAACCGACTACAGAGGAGTCGATCAATGTCTAAACGCAAGTCTAAAGCAACACAGCAACTACGGCAATTTCAACGAGTTAAGAAGGAGTTAAGCGCCAAGCTTACACAGTTGGATGATGACCTTTACAACCTGTTACAGAGTCATCAGTTTTACCAGCAAGCAGTGATTGCTCTGGTAGAAGAGAATACCGAGCCTGAGTATTGGGTGATTGAGGCGCTGACTACGCAACGATGGTTAAGGCAATCAGGAGAGCAATTAATCAATCGACTCAACCAAGCAGGGCAACAGCTAAACCACTAAAATAAAAAAGCCAGAGTGATTAACTCTGGCTTTATCAAAAGTCGAATCTGACACCACTGATTCCTCCACTATTAGTGTTTCTCACTTCTTTTTTTCAAAGTCAAAATAAACACAGATATAACAAATATAAACAAACCAAAATTAAAACCATACATATACAAAATCCAAACTAAAGGGTTTGCAGAAGCAGGTTTTTTATAGCCTAAGCTTATTGACTCCAATTCAGGAATATAAAGCCTTAAAAACATAGAGGCAATTACTAACAAAGAGCCCAGAAAAGCCAAAACAGATAATAAACTCAAAGATCTTTTTAAATACAGAATTGCAACAAAAAATATCACGCAAACTGAAAGAATATTTGATAGTGAGTTGAGTTGTTCTAAAAAATACCACATGTGATTTCTATCCTACTCCTTACTCAGATTTTTGATATTTTCTTAATTCTTGGACAAAACCAGAGGGTTTAAACCCTAAATATTTTTCCAAGAAAGTAGGAGCAGGATCAACCACAAAGCTTTCTACACGTGTGGCATAAGTGACAAGACTACCACCTCTATAACTTGTAGTAAGAACAGAGCCATGGACATTCTCGCCACCACTTGGGGCATAAAAAGAGCATGATCCACCGCTGTTAGAGCAGGAATAACGGGCAATTTTTTGTCCGTCAGACGTGTAACCTTGACCAGGCCACAATGGATGATCATCTGGGGCTGTTGCTCCTGCTGTACCATTTGCAATACAAGTTACAGGGTCAGCACCACATTGCTGAGGCTTTTCGTTTAATGACTCTGGTGAACCCTGTTGTTCTTTATCACCACTAGCCGCCCGATTAAACAAATATTGTATAGCTGCCGTCTGCGCCCCATTTGCAAATTTACCACCACCCAACTCAGCAGCTGTACCACCTATAATAGCTGTCGATATAGCCCGCTGG
>MDLC01000053.1 GCA_001723645.1 Candidatus Endobugula sertula
TGTGCGGACAGTAATAGGTTTTATTATAAAATTCAATAGCTTATTTAAAAATCTAAAAATCATTCGCTACAGGTATAGAATATTTTTAACTGCAATAGGCCAAGACACCAGGTAGGTATTATACATTTCATATAGCTCTTTTTTTAAAAATCTAAACATTAACAACATTAATGATCGCAATATAAGCTCCTTCAATTATTTTTAAATTAATAACGTAATTTGGTTTACTCATAACAATATATCTCGATTAATTACTTCTCCACCATATTTATGGATACAGTAACGATAATCACATAACATCGGAACAGCATTTTTTTGAACTATAATTACATCACCAACTTTACAACGGGTTCCGCCGAAGAACCCCCAAAAGTGACGATGATTTCTTCACGATGTACAGAGACAGACTTAGGTGCATTGATTCCCATACGCACCTGGTTCCCTTGAATACCCAATATCTCCTTATTGTTGAATAATTCCTAACATCAGTACCCCTGGGGCGTTCATCCGCCAGTCGATATTCGCGCTACTGGCGTTGTTTCTTAATGACATGCATCTGGGAGGCTAACGATCGTTCATTGTCTAAAACCTCTGTTTTAGAGCCGCCACAATCATCAACTAGGCTACCCCAAGTTCGCACCAGGCACAAATCGCCAAATAGGTCACGGTTCACAGTCAGACGGTAATAACGCTGCTTTTGTTCGTGGATCCACAACATCACAAGCGTTACGTTAAGTTTTCCCAGGATTCACCAATCAGCTGCCGAAACGCATCCATATCGCTAAAATCAACCTCTTGAGCCGATGATGGTGCAACGGAATCTGTCGCTGCAGGATCAGTATGATGTTTCTGCAGGTGTGTTGCCCGATGCAACACCATACTTCTTGTTACCCTGGTCATCGATCTCGTCATACAACTGTACCGCTGTCTTCTGCTTTTCAGCATCGAGAGCCGTAGGACGATCGCCGATCTAAAAACAGCAATAGGAATAGACAAAATACCGCTATGATAAGAGAGATTATCGATATATTGGCAGTATAGAAAAAAGCAATAATTAATATTGCGCCGATACCATCAAATATAGCTAATGAAGTCAAAAATACTTTGAGTGACGTGGGTACACGAGAACCCAATAATGTGAGCACACCTAGCGCAAAGGCTATGTCGGTTGCAGCCGGTATTGCCCAACTCTTAACAGCAACGGGGTCATCATAATTAAACCAAAGGTAAATTAATGCTGGAACTAACAGGCGTCCATACCAGGCAGTACTATATTTCGCTTACTGGATAATTCACCTTCGAGTAATTCACGCTTGAACTCAAGGCCTACAAGGAAAAAGAAAACGGCCATAAGCTCATCATTAATCCATAACAAGAGCGGTTTAGCTATTTCCAATGCTCCAACACGTATTTCTACTGGAGTGGAAAGTAATAATTGGTAATACGTTGCTAAAAAAGTATTGGCAAAAACTATGGCCAGCAATGCTGATAGTATTAAGAGTATCCCACCGGCTGATTCTAGTTTGAAAAATTCTGTTATAAAAGAATGTTGTTTATTCGACATTGTTGAGCAGGTTCCATGATAACGGGAAATATTCAAAAGACATTAATGAAAACAGGAGGGTTCCACAGGTATAAGTTGGTTATATTTGCCTGGTTTATATTCAGACTCCTCATGCCGAAGGATATCCTCGCCTTAGCAAAGGATTTAGCCAGCGCGTAAAATAACCGGTAAATTGAATAGGTGCTTCGAGAACGGTAAGACAAATACACTCACTATCTTTTGTAGCGGCGGGTCGGTGCTTATGTTGGCTGTCACGAACAACAAAATCACCTTGCTGGAATAACCCACTTTCGTCAGAAAAAGCACCTTTTAAAACCGTGGTAAATTCGTTACCCATATGGGTGTGTAAGCCCGCTTTGCCGCCCGCTTTTATACGCATTAGCGAAACTTGTGCACCATTGCCGCCAGTGCATATGTTAGCTTGACGAATGGCAAAGGACACTCGATGCCAGTTGAGTTCGTCATAGTTAGAGGCTACAAATTGTTTGAGACATTTCGGTACCTCTGCGCTTGCGTGACCAGCAGCCATAGATTTTCGTTCTGTCGTTTTCAGATGGTAAGGTCGTTGATCCAATTGAGAAAATATTTTTTCTTTTAAATCGTTGTTGACGGTAGCGGGCTTGGTATGATTAAAAATGTAGGCACCCAGTTGACTAAGCCGTTGGCTGTTCGTTTGACAGGTTTTACACATTTCAATATGGGCCGACAGACAGAGCGCTTGACTGAGAGGTAAACTTCCGGCGCAATAAGCGCTTAACAGTTCGTCAGTGGGATGATGATGGATTAACATGGCTGATTTCTCACGAGTATCTGCAATTTTTTGAGCGCTAATCGGATGCGTGATTTTATTGTGCCTAAGGGCAAGGCTAATTCTTCAGCGCTTTCTTGATGGGTTTTACCCTCCAAATAGACTTTGGTTAATACTTGGCGTTGATCGATTGATAAATGCTCAAAGGCATCCGCAATACTTTTTTCTGCTCGCTTTTGCTGTACGTCTAGAAAGGGGTCTGTTGATTCGTCTTCTGTCTCTTGCCATAGGTACTCTGGGTCAATTTCTGTGGTATAGCGCCCACTACGTCTCAGTAGGTCAATACGGCTATTACGTGCTAGGGTGTATATCCAAGTACTGACTGATGCTTTATCGCTGTTGTAAGTGTGTGCCTTCTCCCAGACTTTCAGCAGTACCACTTGCGTCAACTCGTCGGCCATCAGTGAGGCCCCAGGCTCTCTCGCTAAGCTAAAAGACCTTAATAAGGGCGCAAAATGATCAAATAGAACACCAAAGGCTTCCTTGTCACGGTGCTGTGCAACCTTCTGCATACACTGCCTCATCTTGTGTTGCAGTGCGATTTGCTCTTCTTCTGTCAGGGAACTGACCATATATCCGGCTCTGTGGGGATTGGTTCGTCTTTACACAGGTATTATACGGCTTCATCTGGGTTTCGGATCACCTCAATGGATAACAGACCCAAACCCTGATGTATAGACCTCAGTCTCAAATGCTATATCTCAAGTACTATGGATATAGACTGATCCAAAAACCTATTCTAGGCGTATTAGGGATACTTAAGCGACGTAAGTTCCACGTATTCAGTTAATTCACGTACAAGGTAGGCACCGCTCGTGACATTACTCATCGAAAATTTCAAGCGTTTTTACCAAGATCATCGGTCAATGGATCTGTCCAGGATGGATGAGATTTACGCCGAAGATATTGTGTTTCGAGACCCACTCCATCGTATACAAGGCCTCCCTATTCTACGAGACACAATGAATGAAATGTACGCCAATCTCAGTGAGTGTCGCTTTGAATATCTCGATCAATTAGTCACTCATGATAGTGCTTATATTAAGTGGAATATGCATTATCGCCATCCTAAGTTGGGTAATACATTGATTAGCGTCAGAGGTGTGAGTCAAATACAGTTTTCCGAATTGATAGATTTCCATGAAGATATTTATGATATGGGAGAACTCCTGTATGAGCATGTACCTATGATGGGTGGGCTTGTGCGGTGGTTAAAAAAGCGGCTAGTTAGGCATAGTGGTTGATGATGAAGGCTTCAGAAAAACTCAGTGTGTGGGTAACCGGGGCAACGTCTGGTATTGGTTTGGCGCTCACTCAGATCCTCAGCCGCCAGGGCTACCAGGTCTTTATCAGCGCTCGTAATGAAAAGAAACTGAAACAAATTACCACTGATGTGAACAATACCATTGCTATTCCTTTTGATATCATGCGTGAACAAGACATTTCCACTGTCAAACAGCACATACTTCGTTATACCGAAACGTTGCACCAAGTATTTGTTAATGCAGGAAGCTGTGAATATTTAAATATCGATACCCCAGATTGGTCAATGGTTAAACGCATCACGGATATCAACCTTATTGGTGCGGTCAATACCGTTGCTGTTGCTTTGCCATTTTTACAAAAGCAAGTGTTAAAAAATCAAGAGCTACATAATCAAGCAGCCGTTATAAACACACAGCCACAGATTATCGGTATCAGTTCACTGGCTACCTTGGTACCTTTTTCAAAAGCGCAAGCTTATGGTGCTTCGAAGGCGGGCCTTAATTATTTTTTGCAATCACTGAGAATGGACTTGCGAGCGCAGAACATCAGCGTTACCACGGTGCTGCCCGGTTTTGTCAAAACACCGCTAACGGATAAAAATACGTTTGCTATGCCTTTTATTATGGATGCTCAAGTAGCGGCGCAGCGTATTGTTGAAGGCGTACGTTCTCAACCTAGAGTTTTTGCCTTTCCAAAACGCCTAGTTTGGATACTGTGCCTGTTTAAGGTTTTTCCTGGCATGTGGGAAAAATTGATGTCACCAACACTAAAAAAATCCATACAAGAACAGGAATGAACAATATAAGAAGCGTAAAGCCATGAAAATAGCCATTATAGGTTCTGGTATTTCGGGTCTAACCTGTGCCTACCTTCTCAATCGCCAGCACGATATCACCATCTTTGAATCCAGTGACAGCGTCGGTGGTCACACGGCCACTAAAGATGTCAACGTGAATGGGCAACATTATGCGATTGATACTGGATTTATTGTCTACAACGACTGGACTTATCCCAATTTTATTAAATTACTCGATGAGCTAAAGGTGGTAACACAGCCAACCGATATGAGCTTTAGCGTACACTGTGAAAGCAGTGGTTTAGAGTACGGTGGTAGTCATCTGAACACATTATTTGCACAACGTCGTAACCTCTTTAAGCCACGCTATTGGCAAATGCTGCGGGATATTCTACGGTTTAATAAAGAATCCATCGCAGACCTCGAATTAGAAAAAGTAGATCCTGACAGTACATTGGGAGACTATCTTCATAAGCAGCATTACAGCAGTGCCTTTATTCAAGATTATCTTATTCCCATGGGCAGTGCTATCTGGTCAGCATCGACACAAACAATGCTTAATTTTCCCTTGTTATTTTTTATCCGTTTTTTCAAAAATCATGGGCTACTCAGCGTTAACCATCGACCGCAGTGGCGCGTTATATCGGGAGGCTCTAAATGCTATCTAACACCGTTAAAGGAAAGTTTTAAGGAAAAGATAAAAACTTCTTGTCGTGTGGATACCGTCACAAGAAGCGAGAAAGGTGTGACCATCAACGCTAAAGGTTGCGAACCGGAGTCTTTTGATCAAGTGGTTTTTGCTTGCCATTCAGATCAAGCGCTAGCGATGTTAGCTCATCCGTCTATCGAAGAGCAGCGTTTGCTGAGTGCCATTCCCTACCAAAATAATGATGTCGTATTGCATACTGATACACAGTTGTTGCCAAAAAGAAAATTAGCTTGGTCGAGTTGGAATTATTTAAAAGCCAGCAATAATCAGACAGCTCAACAGCAAGCATCGGCGATACTGACTTACAATATGAATATTTTACAGGGAATTGTAGCGCCGGAGACGTTCTGTGTCACCCTCAATGCAACGGATAAAATTGATGCGACGAAAATTTTAGGGCGCTACCAATATGCCCATCCGGTTTTTTCCCTTGCCTCTGAAGCCGCTGTAAAAAACTGGTATACCATTAACGGTATCAATCGCACCTGGTTTTGTGGTGCCTATTGGGGAAACGGTTTTCACGAGGACGGTGTTAATAGTGCATTGAGAGTCACCGAAGCGTTGGGGGTACCGTGGTGAACTCGCAGCAGAGTAAACATACGCCATTGTGCAGCGCTATCTATAAAGGTTGGGTGAGGCATCGGCGATATAGTCCCACCTATCATGAATTTCGTTATCGTGTTTTTATGATGTATCTGGATTTATCTGAACTTAATCGTGTCTTCTCAGATACGCTGCTTTGGTCTTGTGAAAAGGTTAACGCGGCAACCTTTAGACGTTCAGATTATTTAGGTGATCCTACTGTTCCCCTGGATCAGGCTGTGCGTTCTCGAGTCGAAGAAGAAACCGGGCATTATCCCACAGGTCCTATTCGCCTACTTACTAACCTGCGTTATTTTGGCTATCTGATGAATCCCATTAGTTGTTACTATATTTTTGAAAATCGTGACTCCAGTGGTCCTGAACGACTCGAGTATATCGTTGCAGAAGTGACCAATACGCCTTGGAAAGAAAGGCATAGCTATGTGTTAGCGTGTGATCCAAATCAACGAAAACAGCGCATCAATTTCCAGAAGTCGTTACATGTTTCACCCTTTAATCCCATGGATATTGAGTATCGGTGGAAAAACAATACGCCAGATAATAGTTTATTGATTCATATGCAAAATTGGCAACAACAAAAAATGCAATTTGATGCAACTTTGCAGCTTAAAAGAAGTGATATTAATCCATCAATCTTAAGAGCATTGATACTGAGATATCCCTTTATGACAATTAAGACCGCTTTAACGATTTATTGGCAAGCCCTAAAATTGCTTATTAAGCGAACCCCTGTTTATAACCACCCAGTAAAGAAAAATTCAACGAGAATAACCAGCAATACGAATAAAGAAAACCGTCGAGAGGAAAGTATCCTATGAGTACAGCCGGTATCAACAGTAATATTTATAGAGAGATTAAAACCTCTTGGTTGGATGGCCTCGCTAAACGATTAGTTTTCATGGCTTTATCTAAATTGCAACAAGGACGTCTAGTTATTGATGACAATGGCAAAATTAGCGTATTTGGTGAGTTGCAATCATCAGCCATGCTTAGCGCACATATTGTTATACACCATCCTTCGGTTTATCGACAATTATTATTTGGTGGCTCAATTGGTTCTGGTCAAGCGTATATGCTGGGTACTTGGAGTTCGCCAAATTTATTAAATGTCATCCGCCTATTTTGCCAAAATCTTGATGCATTAAACCGTATGGATAGTTCCAGGCCTGTGTTAAATCGTATTGTGACTAAGCTTTCACATCAACTTAATCGTAATACCCTGTCAGGATCAAAGAGAAATATTGCTGCCCATTATGATCTTGGCAATGATTTTTTTAAACTTTTCCTCGATTCCAAAATGATGTACTCCGCCGGTATTTACCCCTATGAAAATGCGTCATTAGAAGAGGCTGCTACCCATAAACTCGATATCATCTGTAAGAAACTCAGATTAAATCAACAGGATCATTTACTAGAGATAGGTACAGGCTGGGGTGGTTTAGCGATCTATGCGGCAAAACATTACGGTTGCCAAGTGACGACTACTACGATCAGTCAAGCGCAATTTAATTATGCCAAACAAGCGGTTAAACAAGCCGGTTTGGAAGACAAAATCACACTATTATTATGTGATTATCGAAACCTGACAGGTCAGTTTACAAAATTAGTGTCGGTGGAAATGATTGAAGCTGTCGGTCATAAACATTACAAACACTACTTTTCTATCTGTTCCCGCTTACTAAAAGACGATGGTTTAATGTGCATACAGGCGATCACTATTGCAGATCAGCGTTATGAGCAAGCAAAACAATCCGTAGACTTTATTCAACGCTATATCTTTCCTGGTGGCAGTCTTCCATCTAATGTGGTTATCGCCCAGTGCGTTGCCCGTTATACCGATATGCAAATCGTCAATGTTGAAGATATAGGCTTAGATTATGCAAAAACATTAGCCCACTGGCGCAACAATTTCAAAAATAATCTTCCTCGAATCAAAAAAATGGGCTTTGACGAGCTTTTTTGTCGAATGTGGGAATTTTATTTATGCTATTGTGAAGGCGGATTCCTAGAACGATCCGTTAGTACCGTACATACTGTGATAGCTAAGCCCGGCGCCAAACACCTTCGTGCACTTGATTAAGTGTCATCGGAGTGACCATTGTGTTTGAAAATCTGTCTAAAAAAAAGCTACTGAATATTACTATTTTTCAGGTAGGGTGGTTTGTCTGTATTTTTTCCGGCAGTCTTTGGGCGATTTGTTTTACGCTACTCGTACTGGTTATTCACGGAGTATTCTTTGTAAAAAATTCTCGTGAATGGATGGTTATCTTACTATTTTCCAGCTTAGGCATCTCAATTGATAGCACACTTATCTATTTTGAATTATTGAAAGCGACTTCACCTATTATACCCTTGTGGTTAGTGTGTCTGTGGGTGTTGTTAAGCCTAACTCTTTGTCATGGTTTGCAATGGCTACAAAACCGGCTTTTGTTAAGCGCTGTTGCTGCTGCTGTGATTGGGCCTTGGAGCTATTGGGCAGGCAGCCAATTTGTCGATATTCAGCTGACCACGCTGCCTACCAGTTTGCCGGTATTGGCTCTATTATGGGCACTGGTCATGCCACTTGGGCTTTACCTAGCACGCAGGCTATGTTTTAAGCCTGTCGATGGCAGAAAATCGAGTAAAAATACCTTGGTATTACTACTTGTGTTGGCCTTGATAAACGCTAGTGGATTGGTTTTTTTACCATTTTCTCATTTGGTTAATGCCGAACCTATTGATCAACGTTTTATGGGCGAAGATACTATTGATACCGGCATCGTGGAAGTGGTAGGTACAGCTTATGACTTCAAAGGCAAACGAATACTGTACAAGGAAATACATACCCTTATAAACCCGTTAAACCGACATGTTCTGTATATCTCACCCCAGAGCAAGACCATTGCCCAAAAAAATATTAATTATGAAAATAGCCTGATAAGTCCGACTTATACGCAAGAAAATTATTGGGCTCACGAAAAAACCCATGCCAATTGGGGAAAAAATCAACTCTATTTAAGCTTTTCCCATCTCTCCAACCCTGTTAATAAAGTACCTAATACAAAAGCAGTAATAGAGACCCAAAAAAAGAGAGAAGGTTTGCTATTGAAAGCGTTGTGATTGATGCCGGTTTTGATCACTACATTCGAGCACACTGGCAAGCATTAATGGCGGGAAAGCAGCTCAAATATGCGTTTGCAGTAGCATCTCGACTTAAAACAATGACGATGCGTATTAAGCGCCAGCCTTGTCAATCAACATTACTTAGTCTCAATGATGAGACCGTTTGTTTTAAAACCCAGCCAGATGGCTTGTTACTCCGCTTACTACTGACTCCCATAGAACTGAGTTATAGCCATCGTACCCAACAACTTTTACGGTTTCGTGGGTTGGGGAATATAGCCGATAAAAATGGCAACCTGCTTGATGTCGATATTCGTTATGATTATACAGGCGACTAAAAAATGAAACGTGGTGGATTTGGCAGGTTATTTCGATGTTTACTCTGTTTATCTTTTATCTCTCTTATTTTAAGCGTAAATGGTTGTAGCTCGAATACTATCAGTCACTATTCGGATAATCTGCCTAAACTTGATATTAAGAAGTTTTTTGAGGGTAAACTGATTGCTAAAGGTATTGTTAAGAACTTTAATGGCAAGGTTATTCGTTACTTTAACGCCGATCTTGATGCTAATTGGCAAGGCGACACTGGAATACTACGAGAAGTGTTTTATTTTAATGATGGTGAGGTTGAATATCGGAATTGGACCTTACGCTTGAAAGATATGGGTCACTTTATTGGTACAGCAGAGGATGTTATTGGTGAAGCGAGTGGTGATCAAAAGGGTAATGCCATTTTTATGAATTATGTTCTAGCTATACCTTACAGTGATACAACGATTGAAGTATCTGTTGATGATAAAATGTATTTAGTCACACCAGATACACTCATTAATGAATCCTATCTTTATAAATATGGCATAAAAGTCGGCGAAGTTGT
This sequence comes from Candidatus Endobugula sertula, assembly GCA_001723645.1. GTDB lineage: Bacteria > Pseudomonadota > Gammaproteobacteria > Pseudomonadales > Cellvibrionaceae > Endobugula > Endobugula sertula. The sequence continues at coordinate 9,726 of MDLC01000053.1, forward strand.
TTTGACAATTCAGAAAAAGCACTAGCTTGCCAGAAAATAAGGTGAAAAGCCGACCAGTACACCCTCCGATACTTGATCTATTTATTCATCTAGAAAGCCGTGATGATGCAGCAGTAGTGTAAAGAATCTTTCGCACTATTTTTTGGCGGTGGCCGCAAGAGCATCAACTAATGTTTGATTTTTAAGCAAAATTATCGCTTACGTTATGAACTGATAAAGGTTAATCTAGAACGATGGTGTGTGATGGCAGAGCAAACGAATATGGTTTAGTTCGCCAAATCGCTTGAAAAACAGCGCCAGAATAGAAGCAGGCAATGCCAGTATTGGCATGATTCGTAAACGAGCGAGAGGCATTCATAATACAGATTACTTCAAGCTAAAAATCAGATAGTCTTCAATGCTAGATGATCAATCTATGTTCTATGCAATCCACTAATCTACCTCACTAAAGCGGATAAGAGGCAAAACTTGGATGCACACTCCATATAAAACAAAGGGTTACAGGCAATCATGAAAAACTAGACCCGCTTCTGCACAGAGACCCTATGATGACAACATTGAGCGTCACCAAGAAATTGTAAAGCATGGTGGCGTCGTTCTTTTGGCAGAAAGTTGGTGATAACGTGAGATTGAGGAGATGTAACAGCAATTGCCGAAAACGACAAACAAAAAAAACCAGGTGTCTGGGGGGAGAGCACCTGGACAAGACCATTAGGAGTAAACTTGCTTCGGTTAGTTAACACAAAACTAACTATGTTTTAAGTATGGTTGGAACTACCGATTTTGCCAGTTATTGACATTATTTTTTTAGATGTTTTTTTCATAAAAATGCTTAAATATATAGCGTGAATTCAATTTGTCAGTGCAAATCGATAAAAGGTTGGTTATAGAATAAGCCACGCTATCTCTCTAATCACCAAGACATCAGCGTGTGGCTCAACGCTGAATGCGGTATTGCTGGTTATACCAGTCAGTATTGTCTTATTCTTTGGCTTTTTCAGTGATTGGCCAAGAGATTGGCTGGCTCTGCACATTGTTATCTAATAACAATTGTTGATACTGGATGGATTCTTCCTTAGTGACCAATGGCCCCAATGCCAATACGTACCACTGGCGCTGTGAGTCATGAGTTTTGAAAATGGAAAGAGGTAAGGGTAAACCTTGCTGGTTAATCTGGGCTGCATATTTTCCCGCATTAGCCAGAGTGGCGAAAACACCTAATTGAAGCGCATGAGCTGTCGCATCATCAAATATAGTTAAAGAATTGCGTAGTAGATTAGCATTTATTGGTTTGTCTAAGGACTCTTTTAGTAACACAAATTCTGCTGCTGGAACTTCTACCATAGGATACTCCGGTAAATAAAGGCTCAAGCCTATACCAATGGACAATAGAATCAGGATAAAACCACCTAACTTCTTAATCATAAATAATTGTCTGCTCACCGAGAGGGTTTTTATACTATTTTATAGTGATCCATCGTTCGATACCATTAGTCATGCTATTGTCAAGCTGCCGGTTTTCAAACATTATTCTCTATTTATGCCAGTCTTGATAGAGGTCTATGGGTATGAAGAAGAAAAAGCGCGTAAAGGCAAGGTTGCTATAAATGACTTTTTCTTTAGTTCAGTGGCTTGTTAAATTTGTCTGTAGCCGCTATAGTTCGCCCCCTGAAAAAGTACTGCGCAATACGATCGTAGCTCAGTTGGTTAGAGCACCACCTTGACATGGTGGGGGTCGGTGGTTCGAATCCACTCGATCGTACCAGTTTTACAAAAAAGTGGGAATAAGTAAATTTCCCCGCTTTCCTTTAGTTAGGTAGACATTCACGCGACCTTTAGTAAGGGCCGCCACTGATATAGGATAGATTATGCCTATTATAACTCTTCCCGATGGTTCTCAGCGATCGTTTGATCATCCCATTTCTGTGTATGATGTAGCCGCCAATATTGGCCCTGGTCTTGCCAAAGCAACACTAGGCGGGCGTGTAAATGCTGAGCGTGTAGATGCTCATGACTTAATTAGTGATGACGCTGAACTCACTATTTTCACCACAAAAGATGAAGACGGTTTAGAAATATTGCGCCACTCCTGTGCCCATTTAATAGGGCATGCGGTTAAGCAATTATGGCCTGAGTCCAAAATGGCTATTGGTCCTACTATTGAGAACGGTTTTTACTACGATATTGACCTTGACCATATGCTCACAGATGAGGATTTGGATGCTTTGGAAAAGCGTATGCGTGAGCTGGTGAAAACCCAATATGATGTTGTTAAAAAGGTGGTTACATGGCAAGAGGCTTATGATGTTTTTAATGAGCGTGGGGAAATCTATAAACTGGAGATTTTAGAGAGAGATATCCCTGAAGATATGACTCTGGGCTTATACTATCATGAAGAATATATTGATATGTGCCGTGGCCCTCATGTGCCTAATATGCGTTTTTGCGAACATTTTAAATTAATGCGAGTATCCGGTGCGTACTGGCGAGGTAACTCTGATAATAAAATGCTGCAACGTATTTATGGAACAGCTTGGCCAGATAAGAAGCAATTAAAGACCCATTTAACGTTTCTTGAGGAAGCGGTGAAGCGTGATCATCGGAAATTGGGTAAAAAGTTCGATTACTTTCATATTCAAGAAGAAGCACCTGGTATGGTATTCTGGCACCCTAAAGGTTGGAGCCTTTATACCACTATCGAAGAATATATGCGTAAGGTCCAGCGGGATAATGGCTATAAAGAGATAAAAACGCCCCAAGTCGTCGACCGTAGTTTGTGGGAGCGCTCAGGTCACTGGGATAAATTCCGTGAAAACATGTTTACTGTTGAGTCTGAATCTCGTGACTATGCAGTCAAACCTATGAACTGTCCATGCCATGTTCAGGTATTTAACCAAGGGCTAAAGTCTTATAAAGCCTTACCTTTGCGTTTAGCTGAGTTTGGTTCATGCCACCGTAATGAGGCATCAGGTACCTTGCAAGGTCTCATGCGTGTGCGTGGTTTTGTGCAAGATGATGCTCATATTTTTTGTAGTGAGGCTGCTATTCAAGAAGAGGTCTCAGTCTTTACTGATTTGCTATACCAAGTCTATGCAGATTTTGGTTTTAGCCATGTTATTATTCGCTTATCAACACGTCCAGAGCAGCGTGTAGGCTCAGACGACGTATGGGATAAGGCCGAAAAAGCGCTTGCAGATGCTTTAGATACTAAAGGTTTATCTTGGGAGGAATTGCCTGGAGAAGGGGCTTTTTATGGTCCTAAGATTGAATTTTCATTGAAAGATTGCTTAAATCGTGTCTGGCAGTGTGGCACTATTCAGGTAGATTTCTCCATGCCGGGACGTCTAGATGCACAGTACGTTGCTGAAGATGGCTCTCGTCAAGTTCCAGTCATGTTACATAGGGCTATACTGGGGTCCTTTGAGCGTTTTATCGGTATTTTGATTGAGCATTATGAAGGAGCATTTCCCACGTGGCTGGCTCCAGAACAGACCGTTATTCTCAATATTACCGATAATCAGGCTGAATATGTGGAAAAAGTAAAGCAAACCTTGCAAAACAAAGGTTTCCGAGTCATTTCTGACTTGAGAAATGAGAAGATCGGCTTTAAAATTCGCGAGCACACTCTACAAAAGGTGCCTTATCTTCTAGTAGCAGGAGATAAAGAAGTAAAAAATAATGCGGTTGCGGTACGAACTCGATCAGGTGAAGACCTAGGCTCCATGTCTCTCGATGCGTTTGCAGCGCGCCTGTGCCAAGACATTACTACCAAAGGTAATGGTAGCCATTAGTGGTTATTTCATGGCATTGCCTATAGTTAAGTAATGCCTTTCTGTTTACAATAAAATAGAATCATGAGGGCTTTTTGCTAGTTAAACGTGAAAAGCGTAAGGGCCGAAAAGGTTAAACAAGAGGATAAACATTATCAATAAACCAGACAACTCTAAGGGGCGTTTTAAAAAAGCCCGTACAAACACACAAATTGAAGCGGCAGAGGTACGCTTGATTGGCGCAGATGGGCAACAAGTCGGTATTATATCACTAGAAGAAGCATTGAAAATAGCACAAGCTGCTACTTTGGATCTTGTAGAAATAGCACCAGATTCGACGCCAGTTGTTTGTAAAATCATGGATTATGGTAAGCATCTTTTTGAGATCAAAAAAACCAAGGCAGCTGCACGTAAAAAGCAAAAGCAGCAACAAGTTAAAGAAATGAAGTTTCGACCAGGGACGGAAGAAGGAGACTATCAGGTAAAGCTACGCAACCTGGTACGTTTTCTAGAGAATGGGGATAAGGCTAAGGTATCATTGCGATATCGTGGTCGTGAAATGGTTCACCAGGAACTAGGGATGGAAATGCTTAAACGCATTGAAATAGACCTAGAAGAGCTCGCTACTGTAGAGCAATACCCTAAAATGGAGGGTAAACAACTCATTATGGTATTGGCCCCTAAAAAGAAGAAGTAATTAGGCTTTTTAGCTGCCTTTTTATTTCATTTTATTAATCTAAAGCCTACATTATTTAGGAGCGTTACGAGCGCAACAAAGACGAAGCGAAAATTATTGAAAAAGCGAAGTTTATATTTATAAATGAGCATTTTAAGATGATTTTCCCTGAGTGTCCCCTTTGAGCGCAGTAACCCTCTCAGGCTTACAAATGCGGAGTTTATTCTCATGTCAAAAGCTAAAGTACACAGTGGAGCTGCGAAGCGTTTTAAAAAAACGGCTTCTGGCTACAAACGTAAAAGTGCCTATAAAAGTCACATCCTCACTAAGATGACAACGAAGCGCAAGCGTCAGTTACGTGGTACTAGCCTCGTTGCTGCGGTTGATAGGCCGTCAGTTGATCGTATGTTACGCGCAAATTAATTGCGTTTTTTACTAATTTTTTAGAGAGGAAACTATTATGGCGCGCGTAAAACGTGGTGTTGTGGCCCGTAAAAGTCACAAAAAGGTTCTTAAAGCAGCAAAAGGTTACTATGGAGCGCGTTCGCGCATCTTCCGTGTAGCAAAACAAGCTGTCATTAAAGCCGGTCAATACGCTTATCGAGATCGTCGTGTTAAAAAACGGAACTTCCGTGCTTTGTGGATTACACGTATTAACGCACAGTCTCGCGCTCTGGGTATGACTTATAGCCAGCTAATTGCAGGCTTGAAAAAAGCAGAAGTGGCTTTAGATCGTCGCATACTCGCTGATTTAGCTGTACACGATAAAGCAGCGTTTGCTGCTATTGTTGAAAAAGCAAAAGCCGCACTCGCTTAATCGTTACTGGGTCAGTGCTGTTAGTCTTTTAGCAACCAAAGGGGAGGGCGTTTAGCACCTCCCTTTTTTATGTTAGTGCATTGAATTAAGCATAAGTAAAATAAATGACTTCAATATTTGAAGCGAAAAATTTCTTCGGAAATTACCCGTTACGAGAGAACATACATGGAAAATCTACAGGCGCTAACTGATGAAGCGCTAGCCCTTGTCAATACAGCAGAAGAACTTTCTGTACTTGAGCAAGTTCGTGTTGATTACCTAGGTAAGAAAGGTCAATTAACAGCACTATTAAAAACACTAAATAAATTATCTCATGAGGAACGTCCCGCTGCAGGTGCAAAAATTAATGCAGCTAAAAGCCAAGTCCAAGAGACTATTCAGTTAAAAAAAGAGACCCTGGAAGCAGAAGCGATCAACCAAAAGTTGGCATCAGAAACCATTGATGTCACTTTGGCTGGTCGCTCAAATCGTTCAGGACATTTACATCCAGTAACCAAAACCTTACAGCGTATTGAGGATATTTTTACTGCTGTCGGCTATACCGTTGCACAAGGACCAGAAATTGAAGATGATTACCATAATTTTGAAGCGCTAAATATTCCCGCACATCACCCCGCGCGTGCAATGCATGATACCTTTTATGTTGATGATACTCATGTATTACGGACACACACTTCTCCAGTGCAAATACGTACCATGGAACATCAGGAGCCTCCTATTCGAGTGATTTGTCCTGGCCGTGTCTATCGTTGCGACTCTGACTTAACCCACACTCCGATGTTCCATCAAGTAGAAGGTTTAGTGGTCGATAAGGGTATTAGTTTCGCAGACTTAAAAGGCACCATTGACCAATTTTTAAAACGTTTCTTTGAGCTGGATGCCCCGGTTCGTTTTAGACCTTCCTATTTTCCTTTTACGGAGCCTTCGGCTGAATTTGATATTCAATGTTCTAATTGTAAAGGAAGTGGCTGCCGAGTTTGTAAGAATACTAGTTGGATTGAAGTAGGTGGTTGTGGTGTAGTACACCCTAATGTGTTGACAGCCAGTGGTGTTAATCCAGAAATCTATAGCGGATTTGCCTTTGGAGTGGGCGTAGAACGTTTAGCAATGATGCGCTACGGCGTTAATGATTTGCGTTTGTTCTTTGATAACGACCTAAAATTTTTAGAGCAATTCTAAATTAGAAAATGAAATTACTCACAAATCAACTGACTAATGGTTTGTGAATAAAACAATGAAAGCTTGAGACTTTGTCAATGAAACTGAGTGAGTTCTGGTTAAGAGAGTGGGTTAACCCCGATTTAACAATTAATGATATTGCTAACCAAATAACTATGGCAGGTTTAGAAGTCGATGCCGTTGAACCTGTAGCAAGCGAGTTTAGTGGTGTTGTAGTGGGAGAAATTATTGCTATAGAACAGCATCCTGATGCAGATAAGTTACGCGTATGCCAGGTAGCGGGTAATGGTAGCGAAACCCTACAAGTCGTTTGCGGTGCCCCTAATGCTCGACCTGGCATTAAAATTCCATTTGCTACTGTGGGCGCAATATTGCCAGAAAACGTTAAAATAAAAAAAGCTAAGCTTCGTGGTGTAGAGTCTTTTGGTATGTTGTGCGCTCAAACCGAATTGCAGTTAGGTGAGGATAATGACGGTCTGTGGGAATTGCCTGCAGATGCAACAACAGGTCAGGATTTACGAGAATACTTGTCTCTTAATGACACCTGTCTAGACATTGATCTAACACCCAATCGTGGTGATTGCTTATCCGTTAAAGGGGTAGCACGTGATATCGGAGTCCTTAATCGTTTGCAGGTTACCCAGCCTAATATTCCTGTAGCTCAAGTGATTAGCGACGAAAGCTTAAGTATTACATTAACTGAACCTGATATGTGTCCGCGTTATATTGGGCGTATTATTCGTAATGTAGATTTGAGTCATCCAACGCCGTTGTGGATGCAAGAAAGATTACGCCGGGCAGGGGTAGGTAGTAAAGATATTGTGGTCGACACAACAAATTATGTGCTGCTTGAACTGGGTCAACCCATGCATGCTTTTGATCTAGATAAACTCTCCGGCGGCATTACGGTTCGTAAAGCTCGTGTAAAAGAAGTTATTGCTCTATTAAATGGTCAATCTGTAGAGTTAGATGATCAGACCTTGGTGATTGCAGATGATTCTGCAGCAGTGGCTATTGCAGGCATCATGGGAGGCAGTGAAACTGCCGTTGGTAGTGAAACCCGCAACATCTTTTTGGAAAGTGCATTCTTTTCACCAGTGGCTATTGCTGGCCGTGCTCGTAGCTACGGCTTACATACAGATTCCTCTCATCGTTTTGAGCGAGGAGTAGACTACCGATTACAAGAACAAGCTATAGAACGAGCTACCCAGTTAATTACTAAAATAGCTGGTGGAGATGTCTCCATTATGACCGTTGCAGAAGAAAGCCATGAGTTGCTGGCAGAGCGGAGTGTCACACTACGTCGTGCTTATATTGAGAGAGGCTTGGGGTTTGCGATGGATGATGGGGAAGTCTTAGATATTTTAGAGCGTTTAGGCTTAGAAAAACTGTCCGGAAATGATCAAGGTTGGACTTTTAACATTCCGAGCTATCGTTTTGATATTAATATTGAAGCCGATCTGCTCGAAGAATTAGCACGTATCTATGGTTATAACCGCTTACCAACGAGTAACCTACTTATGTCGGTGGAACTACCTGATAAAACAGAATCCACCTTGGATATTCGCAACTTACTCCAACAACTGGTAGCCCGAGACTATCGGGAAGCCGTTTGTTATAGTTTTGTAGATCCCAAATTGCAGCAGTGTTTTGATCCGGAGCTAACTCCTATAGCACTTAAAAATCCTATCAGCTCGGATATGGCTGTTATGAGAACGTCATTATGGCCAGGGCTAATTCAAGCACTGCGGCACAATCTGAATCGTCAGCACACTCGTGTTCGACTATTTGAAACTGGGCTTCGTTTTTTACTTAACCCAGGTGGTAGCTTGGAGGATTTAGTTCAAGAACCCGTTGTTGCGGGTTTGCTCTATGGAGCTAGAAACGATGAATCTTGGCTAGGAAATGACGACAAAGTTGATTTTTACGATTTAAAAGGAGATATAGAGTCCTTACTTGAACTATCCGGACAAGGTGATGCCTTTGGCTTTGTCGCATCTACTCACCCAGCATTACACTCAGGCCAAACTGCTGATATCACTTATGGTGGGCGGGTAATAGGCACTTTAGGTGCTTTACATCCTCGGCTCCAGCAGAAATTCAGCCTACCACAGCCAGTCTATCTGTTTGAAATATCACAGGAAGCTATTCTCCAGGCAAAACGCCCGATCTTTAAAGAATTATCGCGTTTTCCTGAGGTAAGGCGGGATTTGGCGGTCATCGTCGATCAAACTGTCTCAGTGGCTGACCTTGAGGCTAAAACACTCGAAGTCGCGGGTGAAAGTCTTGTAAACTTAAAGGTATTTGACGTATATATTGGAAAAAGTATTGATTCTCATAGAAAAAGTGTTGCTTTGGGCTTGACCTTTCAGCATCTTTCCCGCACTCTTACAGACAAAGAAATTAATACCGCAGTAGAGCGCGTGATTGATGCACTAAAAACTACCTACGAGGCTGTATTGCGTTAGTCATTTGGTACTTCTGCACATTTTCTTGTTGCAAAATAGCAACGGCTTAAGTCTATAATATGTAACAGTTTCTGATAGTAGAAGTCGATAATAAGTCCAAATTGGAAGAAGATGGGGGGGCTATGGTTGATGGCGCGCTAACAAAAGCTGAATTGGCAGAAAAACTTTACGAAGAACTTGGTTTCAATAAGCGTGAAGCCAAAGAGCTGGTAGAAAGTTTTTTTGAGGAAATCCGTAATTCTCTTGAAGAAAATGAACAAGTGAAGCTATCTGGTTTTGGTAACTTTGATCTTCGTGATAAAAAACAACGCCCTGGGCGAAACCCTAAAACGGGTGAAGAAATTCCCATTTCTGCGCGCCGAGTAGTGACATTCAGACCAGGACAAAAACTCAAGGCGAGAGTAGAGGCCCATGCTGGAACCAACAAATAACGCCGAATTACCGGTCATTCCGGGGAAACGCTACTTTACCATTGGTGAGGTCAGTGAGTTATGTGCAGTAAAACCTCATGTATTACGTTACTGGGAACAGGAATTCCCACAACTGAACTCAATTAAGCGTCGAGGAAATCGTCGATACTATCAACGGCAAGATGTACTCACTATTCGTAGTATACGGGCACTACTTTATGAACAGGGCTTTACCATTGGTGGTGCTCGTCAGCAGATGGAGCGGGCAAAACGAGTGCCTGCGACTGAAGAAGTCGAGTCATTTGTTCAATTAGTTGATCAAATGATTGTTGAATTAGAGAACTTGTTATTAGATTTAGATAAAGCATAAGATTTCAGCAAAAAACTTTCCTAAAAAACTCCCAGTTAGAATGCTTGAAAAAGCCGCTCATTAAGGTAGTATTTGCCCTCGCTTTTATCAATCAGTAAATCGGAGTGTAGCGCAGCCTGGTAGCGCACCACACTGGGGGTGTGGTGGTCGTCGGTTCAAATCCGGCCACTCCGACCAATTTCCCCCTTACTTTTCAATGACTTAAAAATCAAGTCACACTCCTTAAATGGCTGGGTCTGCCAGTGTGCGAATAGTGTGCGGAATTTGAATAAGGCATAATCAAATCCACATGTTTCGTGTAGCGCGCCAAAAATTATTAGACACCCCGCCTGTTAATTCTGGACAAAATAGCCCCTAAATTCGTGGCGCGCAATGCCGCCTCGGTCTTGACACATAAACCACGCTAACGGACAGTATAGGGGTACGGTTATCACAAGGAGCTACCCATGCCAGATTCAAAGCATTTAACCCTATTTAAAACCCAACATCAAATAGAGGGAGAACAAATAATAAGCACCTCAGAAGGTAATATGGGCGGCTTATTCTCTATAGGTGAAATGATACTTACAGACCAAAGGCTATGCTTTTGTGAGGATGGCAGAAAACCAAAATTTACAGCTCTTCTATTAACGGATATTACCTCTATGTCTAAGATGATGAACATGGGGATTATGAAGACAATAACTGTCAATACTGGAGATAAAGAGCACACTTTTAACCTTTCTGACAAGTCAACATTTCAGACCATTTGCACCCACTTACAAGACTTAGGCATCGCAAAAAAGGGCTTTTGGGAAACAACCTCACCGGAGCCAATAAGCGAAGATAGTACGCCAGAATCAAAGCATGTCACTAAATTCAAAGAGAGCCATTTAGAAAGTGACGACAAGGTTGTAACCTCAGTAGAGGGCTATATAGGCGATATGATGGGTAAAGGTGATAACACTCAACATAACGGTGCATTGATCGTCACCAGTAAACAAGTGGCTTTTTACCGTAAAGGCTTATTGGGTGAGATACTGGAGACAATACCGCTTAAAAGTATTACATCAATAGAAAGACGCCCCACACTTCGTCACTGTACTATCCGCATACACACTAGCCACGACGACTTAACGTTTAAAACGCTGGACAAAGAACAGGAAGCTATTGTCGTCAAAGCTATAGAAGATGGTCGCGCTATAGAACCTGTTAGCCAAACCGCACCAGCGCCACAAAACGGCCTAGATACATTGCGAGAGTTAAACGAACTTAAAGAGCTGGGAATTATTACTGAGGAAGAATTTAACGCCAAAAAGCAAACTATATTAGCTGCTATATAGTGATACCATTTTCCATTGCTTGCACCCTATCCACGAAATCATTAAACGTGCCTTTGATTAGTTTTTGCATTTCTGGTGTAAGCTCTGACATGCGCTCGCAACCTTCAATTTTTATATTATTGCAAAAACCTTCTAACCAACAATCCAAGTCAATTTCAAAAAAACGACTAACGCCAAAAAGCTCTATTTCGTTTTTTGGCAAGTATCCCTTTTCCAATTTTTTGTAACGGTAGTAACTAACATTCACACCAAGGCTGTACATCTTTGACCATGCCTGATGTCGTGTTTTATAACCTAATTCCTCGCGTCTGGCTGCCAGTCTTTCTCCAGCCGCTTTGCGTAAGGTGTTTATTGCTAGTCCGGTTATCTTGTTCATACAATAATTATGGTTGATTAATGTGCCACTCAATAGATTGTTTAATCATATAAAAAGCGTTTTTATAATCGTGTGTCCAATTTTGTAACTCCGCTTACATGATGCGCAGAGAACGGCGACAAAGTTATAAGTGGGCTAACAAGTTATATAGCGCGCCATTTTTATATGACAAATATCACTGATATATTACTGCTTCACCGAAACAACACATGCAAGGATTTACATGGAAACAGATATTTACGATCACTTAGCAGATACTGTTAGTAAAGCAGAAAACAACCAATTGTCCAGTGTGGTTATTATTACTATTGATAGTAACCAAACAATGGAAGCCGTACTGACATGCAGTAATAAAAGAGATAAACAACCTTTATGTGACGGCTTAGTAAAATTATTAAACCAACTCAATTTACGCTAAAAAATCATAATGACTTTTTAGGTGCGTATTCCACTGAAGATGATCACCGCCAACGATTAAACATGATCGCTTTTTCTTCCTAAGCATTCAGAATGTTCT